>JAJZVP010000178.1 GCA_021845615.1 bacterium
TCACCGCCGCGACCTGCGGATTGCCGCCGGAGAGCACGACGTTGCCGAGCGTGTTGCCGACCGTGACTTGCACCGAGGAGCCGACCGGAACGAGCGCCGAGGCGGGGGAGAAAACGATCGGGACCGGTGTCGGCGTCGGCGTCGGGGTGGGCACCGGGGTCGGCGAGCCGAGCGGGCTCGACGATGGCAGCGGGCTCGACGAGGAGAGCGGGTTCGGCGTGGAGGGTGCGCTCGGCGACGAGGGCGGATTCGGCGACGCGAACGGGCTTGGCGTGAGCGCTGGTGCCGGCGAGAGGGTGGCGAGCGGCGTCGGCGAGGGCGGGGCGCTCGGCGCGACCTGCGGGCGCAGCGCGGCGAGGCCGAGCGTTGCCGGGAGGAGGATGAGCGCGAGCAGTGGGGTTCGACGCATCGATGGGTTAGGAGACCGCGGCCGTCGCTCGCCGAACCGCGCTCGAGAGCAACGTTTTGTAGCCGACGCTGGGGAAGAGCACGGTCACGTAGTCGCGCTCGGCGCGCTCGATCGTGCCGATGCCGAATTTCGGATGCTCGACGATCTCGGAGATGCCGAAGCCGTCGCCTTGGATGTTGGCGACGCGCGGCAGCGTTGCGGCGCGCAGGCAGTTATCGCACGCTCCGCAGTTCTCGGTGGTAAAGCTCTCGCCGAAATAATTCAGGATGAACCGGCGGCGGCACGACGTCGCTTCGGCGTACTGCAGCATCATCGCGAGTTTGCTCTGATCGTACGAACGCTTCGTTTCGTAATTCGCGAGATTGAGCACCAATTCGCGGTTCTTGCGCGCCGCTTCGGAGACGGTATAGGTGCTGCGCGCGACGGTATCGATGTAACCGGCTTTACGCAGCAGCGCGAGGATGACTTTGAGTTTGGTGAGCGGCAACTGCAGGATCTTGCGCAGATCGACCATCGCGACCCCGCTCTCTTGCGTGCCGAAGACTTCGATCGTGCCGAAGACGCGCTGGACGTCCTCGATATCGGGATACTTTCCCGTGAGGAAGTACGTTTGCACGCGGGTATCGCTCATGCGATAGATGAGAATGCAGCGCGAGGGCAGCCCGTCGCGCCCGGCGCGCCCCGCTTCTTGCGTGTACGCTTCGATCGAACCGGGCAGATCGTAGTGAATGACGAACCGAATATTCGGCTTGTCGATACCGAGCCCGAAAGCGTTCGTCGCGACGACCGCGCGGATTTTTTCGCCCATGAAGAGTTCGTGGACGCGCGTGCGGTCTTCTTTATGCAGCTTCGAATGGTAGACTTCGGCGGGCATGCCGAGCCGCTGCGTCAGAAACTCGCAGACCGCGAGCGCGTTTTTGATCGTCGCGGTATAGATGATGCCGGTGCCTTCGATGGCATCATCACCGGTGAAGAGCCGTTCGATGGTTTTGAGCTTGTCGGGCTCTTTCTCGGCTTTCCGGGTTTCGTAGATCAAATTCGGGCGGTCGAAGCCACGCACGATCGGCTGCACGTTTTCGATGCCGAGCTGATGCAAGATATCTTCGCGCACCGCGGGAGTGGCGGTGGCGGTGAGCGCCAGAATCGGCGGACGCCCGAGCTTGCGAACGACCGAACCGAGCGCGAGATACGCCGGGCGAAAATCGTGCCCCCATTGGCTGATGCAGTGCGCTTCGTCGACGACGAATAACGGAACGCGCACCGATTGAAGAATGGCGACGAAGCGTTCGTCTTCGAGTTTTTCGGGGGTGGTGTAGACGATTTTGATTTCGTTCGCTGCGATGCGCCGCATCGCGCGCGCTTCTTGTTCTTCGGAGAGCGTCGAATTAATCGCGACGACGGCGGTGATCCCGCGCGTCTTGAGCATATCGAGTTGATCTTTCATCAACGCGATGAGCGGGCTGACGACGACGGTCGTGCCCTCGAGCATCAAGGCGGGGAGTTGATAGGTGAGACTTTTGCCGCCGCCGGTCGCCAGAATCGCCAACGTATCGTTGCCGTCGAGGACGCGCCGAACGACTTCTTCTTGGCCTTGGAAGAAGTTTTCAAAGCCGAACCATTTGTGCAGGGCTCCCTGCAGATTCACGCGGCGGGTTCCTCTCGCTATTAAACAGAGACGCAACCCTCGTCGCTTAGCGACGTGGGCCGGAAGCGGCCCTTTTCGCTCCCTTGATCCCGGTGGGCGCGGCACGCTTCCTCCGTAGTATACCCCATGCAGGCGAGAAGATACAGGGTCGCTAAGCCAAGTTTAATGTCCCTCTATCGTACCTGGCGACCGAAGAGCTTTACAGAACTCGTAGGCCAGGATTCCGTGGTCCGTACCCTCCGCAGCGCGATCGAGGGAGGAAAGGTGGCGCACGCCTACCTGTTCTCGGGACCGCGCGGCAGCGGGAAGACCTCGGCGGCGAAAATATTCGCCCGCTGCATGAACTGCGAGCGCGGCCCGACCGCGGAGCCCGACAACACCTGCGCGGCTTGCGTCGCGATGCTCGAAGGGACTGCGCTCGACGTGCTGGAGATCGACGCGGCGAGCAATCGCGGCATCGATGAAATACGCTCGCTGCGCGATGCGGTGAAGTTTCCGCCGTCGGTGATGCGCAAGAAGATTTACATCATCGATGAAGCGCACATGCTCACCAAAGAGGGTGCGAACGCATTCTTAAAAACGCTTGAGGAGCCGCCGGAGCACGCGCTCTTCATTCTCGCGACCACCGAGCCCGAGCGCTTGCCGATCACGATTCTCTCGCGTTGCCAGCGCTACGCGTTCCGACGCATCGCGATACCGGTGATGATCGAACGGATGCGCGAGATTGCGGCGGCGGAAAACATCGCCGTCGAAGAGAGCGCGCTCGCCGCGATCGCCTACCGCGCCGACGGCGGGTTGCGCGATGCGCTCACGATGCTCGAACAGGCTGCAGCGTATGGCGACGGGCGCGTCGATGCGGCTGCGATCGAATCGGC
>JAJZVP010000045.1 GCA_021845615.1 bacterium
AACGCCTTACAACGCTTGGCGCGACTCGCTGAGATGGTGACCCGGTGGATCTTGCGGTGACAAACCGCCCTCCTTCTGCGTTACGCGCACGTCGTGCGTTGTGCTCGTACCGATCGCGTCGGTACGCGTTCATGCTACTCCCATCGGTGGCGAGTTGCAAGGGGATTACGGCGTCGATGTTGCCGTCGCCGCCGGGGCGAATCCGCTCGCAGCGAGACGCCGCTGCGAGGAGGCTACGTACACGCTTCGATCGACGAAGGCATGGTAGGTGTGGTGGCGATCGATCGTCACGTCCTTCCCGCGCACGAAGTTGTGAGCGAACAATCCTGGAATTCCGAGAAAGACCGCCGAGACGACGGTGAGCGTCGATGCTTTTCCTTTTTCGCTCCGACCGTGTGCGGTCCGATCTTGGTCGGTCAGCTGAACTTTATTTCCATCGACGCCGTAGATCCAATCCGTGCGTACCTTGAGGCTTCCGGCATGTCCGTGCGGCCCGGCTCGATCCACGGCAACGACCTCACCTTCCCCGGTCGCGCCCCGAGCGATGACGACCCAACCATCGACGACGACACTACGCACCGCGCGGATGGGAAAGGTATCGCCGACCTTCGCGTTCGACGATGAGACGTCGCCGACGACGCGATAGGATATCCGCGTGCCGCCCGGCACCGTCATCCGTTGCGCGGCAGGCTGAGAAGCGGCCCCGAGAAGGGCTATTGCGGCGGAAAACGCTGCGAAACGCCAAGATAAACGCATACGAAAATGTATCCTCGATTTTCTGTAGAGAAGAGCGATAGGGGTCGTCGTGGATCGGCGCCGTTTAGGGGGACGGGGGGACGAACGGCTCGAGCAGATTCGCGTTGCAGGTGTAGGAAACATTCGCCTGCACGATCGGTCGCTCGCCGCCGCGCATCGGGTTAAGAAAGGGACGCGTCCCTCCAGCGAAGACCCCGCCGATCGGCCCTGGGGGGGCACCGTAGCGTGGCGGCGGCACCCGCACCAACCAACCGTGACAGATGGTGAACGGCCCCCGGTGCGAGACCGCGGTCACCCACATTTCGATCTGCCCGTCGCTGCCGCTATGACGATAGAGAAACTTCGTCGCCGCAAGAACGTCGCTCGGGGGAGTGGGGCCGAGGTTCTTCCCAATATGGTAGACGCTTCGCACGCGCGTCATGCCGCGCGGGGTGCTTTGGACGTGAGGAATCAGCGCGTTCAGATGCTGCTGGTAGGGATTGGGGTGCGCGCGTCCGCGAGGCTTCGGGGTCGGAGCGATCGCGACCGGGCGTCGGGGCGCGGCGACCGCGCGCGAGACCGGAGCCTTCGGCCCCGGCGCCGCGGATCGCTTCGGTCCCGGAGTCGCAACGCTGCGCACCGGGTGCGGAGCCGGCGAAGGGACGGGATGCGGGGCGGGCGAGGGCGCGTGGGTCGGCACGGGCGAGGGCGCGAGCGTCGGCGCGGGGGAGGGAATCTGCGTCGGTTGCGGCGAGGGAAGCGGCCGTGGTTCGTGCGTCGGCTGCGGCGACGGGCGTGGAGCGAGGGTCGGCACCGGGCTCGGGCTCGGAGCGACGCGCGCGACCAAGGGCGCCGGGCTCGGGCGAGCGGTCGGCGCGGCCTGCTTCGGCGCCGGGGCGGGGAGCGGCGTGCGAATCGGCCTCGGCGGCGGTTTCGGAGAGGCGCTCGGGCGCGTCACCGAGAGGAGGCGCGGTTGCCGCTCCAGGCGCGGCGGCTGCGGCGGCCGTTCCACCCGCTGGGGGCGCGGGGGTTGCGGACGCGGATTGGCACGTACGGCGGCGACCTCTCGCTCGACGATGAGCACGGTGCTGCTGCTTGCGTTGGCCTCGGGTTCTTGCGCCGAGGGAGCGACCGAGATCGTAAAAAGCGTCGCCGCCATCAATGCATGGAGCGCGAGCGACCCAAGCGCGCTAAGGGCGTCGCGTTTCCGTTGCTCGCGGCGTTCGCGGTCGTCGGTCGATTGCTCGTTCATCGCGTGAGCGCGTTATGCGCGCCCGGAGACGCAGGAGCCTGCAATCCCGGGCGCGCATCGCGAAGAACGATGGAACCGATCATGCAAAAACGGACGAAGATCGTTGCGACGATCGGCCCCGCTTCTCGCGAGCGCAGCGTGATGCGTTCGTTGTTCGTCTCCGGCGCGAACGTTTTGCGCTTGAATTTTTCGCACGGGACGCCCGAAGAACACGCCGCCGTCATTCGCACCGCGCGCGAACTCGCCGACGAATTAGGCATTCACGTCGCAATCTTGCAAGATCTTCCGGGGCCGAAAGTCCGCACCGGCAGCTTTGCCGAGGGGACCGAGAGCGTACGGCTCGAACGCGGCGACCGCTTCGAACTCTACGTCGACGATCGCGTCGGTGGCAGCGAGGGCGTCAGCGTATCGTACGCGGCGTTGCCGCGCGACGTCGAGGTCGGCAAGCGCATCTACCTGCAAGACGGTTCGATCACCCTTCGCATCATCGAGAAAGATGCCGACCGGATCGTCACCACCGTGGAATTCGGCGGCGACCTGCGAGCGCGTCAGGGGATCAACTACCCCGACGGGTCGCTCAACATCGACGCCGTCACCGATCGCGACCTCGAGTATCTCGCGTTCGGGCTCGAGCAACAGGTCGATTACGTCGCCGTTTCATTCGTCCGTAGCGTCGGCGATATCGAACGCGTGAAGAAATTCATGAAAGAGCGTGGGAAGCACGTCCCGGTCCTCGCAAAAATCGAAAAGCACGAAGCGCTCGAAGATATCGACCGAATCATCGCGGCCGCGGACGGCATCATGGTCGCGCGCGGCGACCTCGGCATCGAGATTCCGCTCGAGCAAGTACCGTTGATCCAGAAAGATCTCATCGCCCGATGCAACCGGGCGAGCAAACCGGTCGTGACGGCGACGCAGATGCTCGAATCGATGACCGCGAACTCGCGCCCGACGCGCGCCGAGGTCGCCGACGTTGCAAACGCGATCCTCGACGGCACCGACGCGGTCATGCTCTCCGGCGAGACGGCGCGCGGCACCTATCCCACCGAGGCGGTCCGCACGATGGCCGAGATCGCGCGCGAAATCGAAAAACACTACCCGCACGCCACGCTGCGCGACCGACGCTTGGAGAAAAGCGAACCGACGATCGCCAGTTCCATCGCCGAAGCCGCGACGCGAGCGAGCAGCGAACTCAAGATCCCGTATATCGTAACCGGTACGACGACCGGAAATACGGCGCATCACATCGCGGCGTTTCGGCCCAGCGCGCGCATCGTCGCGCTCACGCCGCACCGACGGGTCGCGCAGCGATTGGCGCTGGTCTGGGGGGTCGAAGCGCTGCTCATCGACCAATACGCATCGATCGACGTCCTGCTCTACGTCACCGAACGGCGGATGCAGGAAGAGGGGTTCGTCGAACGCGGCGATCTGATCGCGTTTACGACCGGGATGCCGGTCGGCGCGGGCGGGACGAACGTCCTAAAGATCCACCAGATTCCTTAGCGCGCGCAAGCATCTCGCGCGCGTGCTCGAGCGCCTGACGGTGCGGCTCGCCGGAGAGCATCCGTGCGATCTCGTTTTCGCGCTCCTTCGGTCCTTCGACCGGGCGGAGGGCGATCGCCGTCGTATCGACGGCGGCGATTTTTTCCAGCACGAGGTGCGCGCTCGCGTGGACCGCGATCTGCGCGAGGTGCGTCACGCAGATCACTTGGGCGTCGCCCGCCAAGCGCGCCAACCGCTCCCCGACGGCGGCGGCGACGGCACCGCCGATGCCCGCGTCGACCTCGTCGAAGATATAGCTCGCTCCACGCCGCACCGCCGCGAGCGCGAGAACGAGCGCGAGCAGCACGCGCGAGCGTTCTCCGCCCGAGGCGATCTTCGCGAGCGCCCGTTCGGGTTCGCCCCGATTCGGCGCGAACGTAAAATGCGTGCGCTCGCTCCCGTGCGCACCGATCTCGCCGCGCGGTTCGAAGGTCACCCCGAAACGCGCTCCGGCGAGCGAGAGTGCGGCGAACTCCGCCTCAACGCTCGCGCCCAGACGCGTGGCGGCTTCACGCCGAGCCGCACGCAATCGCTCGTCGGCAGCCGCGAGCGCCTCGGCTGCGGCGCGTTCGCTCTCGCGCGCCGCCGCGATCCGTTCCTCGCCGCCGTCGAGCAATTCCGATGCTTCGCGTAGTTCCTCCCATCGAGCGAGGAGCGCGTGGGGATCGCCGTTGCCGTAGAGTCGCGCGACGCGTTCGAATTCGGCGGCGCGCGATTCGAGCGCTTCGAGTTCGCCGGGGGCGCGCTCGAGGCGTTCGAGCGAACGGTCGAGTTCGAGCGCTACGTCGACGAGCTCGCCCTGCAACGCCTCGACGCGCGATGCGAAGCCGGAGATCTCGGGGACGAGTGCGGCGACCGAGCGCAGGGCGGCATCGGCGGCGCCGAGCGCCCGATCTGCCGAGCCCTCTTCGCCGCGCAGCGCTTCGTGCGCCGTACGAAAGGCGGCGGCGATACGCTCTCCATGCGCGAGAATGCTCCGGCGGTCGCGCATCGCCGCATATTCCTCCGCTTGCGGACGGAGGGCATCGAGCGCGGCGAGCGCGTCGCGTACGAACGCTTCGCGTTCGCGTTGGGTCCGCCGCGCCTCTTCGAGGCTCGCTCGGCGCTCGCGCGCGTCGAGAAGGGCTCGATAGCGTTCGGCGACATCCGCTGCGGCGTCGAGCGTGGGCGCTCCGCCGAAGCGATCGAGCAGCGTGCGCTGAAAGCTCGCCGAGGTCAGCCGTTGCGCTTCGTGTTGGCCGACGATATCGACGATCTCGCGCCCGAGGTCGCGGAGCGATGCGAGGCTCGCGCTCCGCCCGCAGATGCGCGCGGCACCCTTTCCGCTTCGCGAAATTTCGCGTTCCAGGGCGATCTCTTCATCCTCATCGATCTCGTAGCCGCGCTCCGCGAGCCAGCTCAGCAGCTCGGGGTTCGGATCGAGGCGCACCGTTACGAGCGTGCGTTCGTTCGGCCGCGCGATGCTTTCGACGTCGTTGCGAATACCGCACGCGAACGAAAGCGCACCCAAGAACATCGACTTTCCCGAGCCGGTCTCGCCGGTGCATGCGGTGAGCCCCGCGCCGAACTCCACTTCGGCGCTGCGGATGAGCGCGAAGTTCTCGATGCGAAGGGATCGTAGCACGCGCTTCGCCTACCGAACGGTTTCGACGATCGAAGCGCCCCAGCGAAGCTTCGCTTCGAGACGTTCGAAAAAACGCAAGGCCTCGACCCGCGCGAAGCGGACCGCTCGCGGATAGCGATAGACGACTACGGGCTCGTTCGGTGCGATTTCGGTCACGACGTCACCGTCGCACTCCAAGTGCGCTCCGCCGAGATCGGCGTCGCAGAGTATCGTCACGCGCGCGTCGCCCGCAACGATGAGCGGGCGCGAGAAGAGCGTGTGTGGAAGCAGCGGTACCACGCCGAAGGCGTCGACGCGCGGGGAGATCAGCGAGCCGCCCGCGGAGAGAAAATACGCCGTCGATCCCGTCGGCGTGCAGACGCAGATGCCGTCGGCGGGAACGCCGACCGCTTCTTCATCGTCGAGATGCAAACGAAACGGGACCACGCGAGCGATATCGCCTTTACGCACGACGACGTCGTTGAGTGCGAAATGCTTTTCCCCGCGCGCTTCGACGCGCAGGGCCGCGCGTTCTTCGATCAACAAGCCGCGTTCGAGCAGATCGGGAAGCTCCGCGATACGCGGATCGTCGCTATCGAACTCGGTGAGAAAGCCCAACCGCCCGGTATTGATGCCGAGTATCGGTATCCCAAGATCGACGACGCGGCGCGCGGCGCGCAGCAGCGTGCCGTCACCGCCGATACTGACGAGCAGGTCGACCCGAGCGAGCGCCTCGGCGTCGCCGCTTCGGTCGTCGAGTACGACGCACGAGATCGATCGCGCCTCGAGCATCGCGACGAACTGCTTCGCATAGTCGTGCGCCGATTCGCGCGACGACAGGTGGACTGCGACCGAACGCCGCGCGAACGAAAGCGTTTTCATGGTACCGAGAGGTCTTCGCCGACGACCTCGTCGATTCGTGCCTCGGCGAGCGATTCACCGGAACGTCGGAACTCGACGAGAAACTCTCGATTGCCGGCCGGCCCGGTGAGCGGCGATGCGATGAGCGCCACGGGAAGGAGCCCTAGGGCGGTCGAGGCTCCGAGGACCTCGCGCAAAACGGCGCGATGGACCGCTGGATCGCGGACGACCCCGCCGCGCCCGAGCCGATCGCGACCGGCCTCGAACTGCGGTTTGACGAGCGCGACGATCTTCCCATCGGGCGCGAGAAAGCGAATCGCCGAGACGAGAATGGTATGCAGCGAAATGAACGAGACGTCGATCACGATGAGATCGAATGGTAGCGCGAAACTCTCTGCGGGAAGGTTGCGGGCGTGCGTCCGTTCCATGACGGTGACCCGCGGATCGTTCCGCAAGCGCCAATCGAGTTGTCCGTAGCCCACGTCGAGTGCGGTAACGTGCGCCGCGCCGCGTTGCAGCAGACAATCGGTGAAGCCGCCGGTCGACGCGCCGATGTCGAGCGCTCGCAGAGCCTCGACATCGAGAGCGAACGCGTCGAGCGCCGCTTCGAGCTTCTCGCCGCCCCGGCTGACGAAACGCCTCGGACGGCGCACTTCGATCTCCGAACCCGGCGGGACGTTCGCGCCGGCTTTCTGTGCGGGCACGCCTCCGACGCGCACGCGCCCCTCGAGAATGAGGCTGCGAGCATGCGATCGTGAGACCCCGAGTTGCTCTGCGACCGCGTCGTCGAGCCGCCTTCCCTTCATGCCGCGTTCCTTCGCGCCCGATGCGTCGATGCTCTCCCGCGCACCGGCGCGCGCGGCAACCGGCGTGTCAACAGGAAGGACTACCGAAGCCGCCGCAGGCTCCCGCGACGGAGGTGGGTTGCTATGAGCGGAGTGCGCGTTCTCGCCGGAACCCGAAAAGGGGCGTTTATTCTCGAAGCCGATGAGGCTCGCAAGCGATGGAGCATCGATGGCCCTTTTTTTGCGGGGTGGGAGATCTACCATATCGCCGGCTCGCCCGCCGATCCCCAGCGGCTCTACGCATCGCAGAGCAGTGGGTGGTTCGGCCAGGTCCTCCAACGCTCCAACGACGGCGGGAAGACGTGGCAACCCGTCAACAATGAGTTTACCTACGACGGCATCCCGGGAACCCACCAATGGTACGACGGTTCCTCGCGCCCCTGGGAGTTCAAACGCGTCTGGCATCTCGAAGCCTCTCCGCTCGATCCCGACGTCGTCTACGCGGGAGTCGAAGATGCCGCGTTATTCCGCTCCGACGACGGCGGCGAACATTGGCACGAGCTCTCCGGTTTACGGAACCACAGTACCGGCAGCAGCTGGCATCCGGGAGCCGGCGGTATGTGCCTGCACACCATACTCCTCGACCGAAGCAACGCCCGACGCATTTTCGTTGCGATCTCCGCGGCCGGCGCCTTCCGCAGCGACGACGGCGGCGATACCTGGCTGCCGATCAATCGCGGTTTGCGGTCCGAGTATATCCCCGATCCCAACGCCGAAGTGGGGCATTGCGTCCATCGGCTAGCCATGCATCCGGCGCGGCCGAACGTCCTCTTCATGCAGAAGCATTGGGACGTCATGCGCAGCGACGACGGCGGCGATGTATGGCACGAAATCAGCGGGAATCTCCCCACCGACTTCGGCTTCGCCATCGACGTGCACGCCCACGATCCCGAAACGGTCTACGTCGTTCCGATCAAGAGCGACCGCGAGCACTTCCCGCTCGACGGCGCGCTTCGCGTCTACCGAAGCCGGACCGGGGGCGACGAATGGGAGGCGCTCACCAGCGGACTTCCACAAGAGCATTGTTACGTGAACGTATTACGCGATGCGATGGCCGTCGATCGGCTCGGCTCCTGCGGAATCTATTTCGGCACGACGGGTGGCCAGATCTACGCCTCCGCCGACGACGGCGATTCCTGGAGCGCGATCGCTCGCGATCTTCCTCCGGTGCTCTCGGTCGAGGTACAGACGTTCGCGTGATTCGCGTTCTCTTACCGGCGCATCTCAAAGTCCTGGCGAACGTCGTCGGCGAGGTCGAGATCGATCCGAGCGAGGGAAGCTCGATATCGGCGGTTATCGAGGCCGTCGAGCGACGCTTTCCGGCATTACGTGGGACGATACTTCGCTACGGCTCGCGAGATCGGCGTCCGATGGTTCGTTTCTTTGCGTGCAATACCGATCTCTCGCACGAGGATCCTCAGAGCCCCCTACCAACGGCCGTGATCGACGGCGAAGAACCGCTCCTGATCGTCGGCGCGATCGCCGGCGGCTAACGTTGCGCGAACGAGGTCGCGACCACCGCGAGCGCCACGAGCAACACGAGGCCGACGCCGATGAGGACGACGCCGAGCGCCGAACGAGGCGCCGACGCGGGCGCGGGGTTGCCGCCTCCGGCTCGCGCGCGTTCGGCGGAAAACGCAGCAACGGCGGCGGCGCCGGCGATTGCGGCACCGCATGCGGCACACGACGCCGCCGATGCCGCACAGGACGCTCCACACGAAGCGCAGCATCCTCCGCTCACGGTTTCGCCTCCCCGCGCGTCGCTGCATCGACCTGCTCTTGCGCCCCCTTGAGCAACACCTCGCACGCGGTGATCAGCGCCCGACCCTCCTGAAAGAGGGCTACCCCGCGGTCGAGTGTCGTTTGCTCGTTTGAAAGCTCTTTGACGATCGCATCGATCCTCGCGAGCTTCTGTTCGAAGCTCTCACCGGGTTCGTTCATGCTTCCTCCTCACTCTGTTCGATACTTTCGATACGCGCGCGGGCGCCCCCGCGCCCGAACCGCGCGCGCACTTCGTCGCCGACGCGCAGTTGCGCCGCGCTCCGAACCACCGCACCCTCGCGAAAGAGCATCGCGTATCCGCGCCGTAACGGCGCGTTGGGATCGGCGCTTTCGAAGGCGGCACGAGCGAGGGCGAGCAGCGTACGCTTTCTCCCAACGAGCCCGAGGGCGCGATCCGGCAAACGCTCTCGAATCGCCTCGATTCGCGTCGCCGCGCGGCCGAGTAACGTCGCCGAGGCCGAATGGAGTTGCTCCCGCCGCGTCGCAATCGCCGCCGCTCGTCCGGCGAGCCGCGCCCGCGGATCGAGCGCGACGAGCGCGCGTTCTCGCTGGAGCAACGCGCTCTGTTTGGCGGCGAGGCGTCGTGCTGCGGTGTCGTTGAGAGCGCGCGCGCGAAGTTCGATATCGCGAGCGGAGACGTCGAACCGCCGCTCCGCCGCAACTGCGAGCCGCTCGCTCATTTTCGACAACCATTCGGTGGCCTTCATCCAACCCGAAAGCACGAGGTCGGCGGCGAGGCTCGGCGTATTCGCCCGCGCATCGGCAGCGAGATCGGCGAGGTGAATATCGGCGCTATGTCCGATCGCCGTCATCACCGGCGTCCGCGCCTCGACGATCGCGCGAACGACCTCCTCGCGATTGAACGGGAAAAGATCTTCGTACGATCCGCCGCCGCGCCCGAGCAAGATCACGTCGCTGCCGCTCGCGTCGGCACGGGCGACGGCCGCGGCGATATCGCGCTCCGCTCCGATGCCTTGAACGCGCGTGTCGAACATTTGAATTCGGACGAACGGCGCGCGCTTTTCGATCTCGCGAACGAAATCGTCGATCCCTTTTCCCTCGCGCGTCGAAACGACCGCCACGCTGCGCGGGAAGCGCGGTAACGCCCGTTTGCGCTCGTCGTTAAAGAGCCCTTCGCGCTGCAACCGGTCTTTTAGCGCTTGAAATTCCACGAAAAGCAGGCCCAAGCCGGTCGCGTCGATCCCTCGCACCGTCAACGAATAGCGTCCCTGCGGGCCGTAGTTGATAATTTCGCCGCGCGCGACGACGGCGAGTCCGTCGGCGAGCTGGAGCTCGCGCGGCAGGTACTCCGCCCGCAGGAAGCACGAAAGCTTCGGCCCGCCCTGCGCGCCCTGATCCTTGAGATCGAAAAAAATCGCATTCCCCGACGACCGCAATCCGGTAATTTCGCCGCTCACGGCGATATCTCGAAAACGCGGAACCCGATGAAACAGGTCGGTCATGCGTCGCGAGAATTCCGCGACGGTCATCGGTGCGAGCGCCCGTTCGTTCTCGCTCACGGCCTCGCGCTCGGCCGCGGCATCGCGCCCGCGGCGCCATCCCGGCTCGCCGCGGGCTCCGGCGCGCTCGAGGGCAACGGTGTCGAGCCGAGCGGAACGTAATTCGTTCCGTCACCGGCGGTATTGGGGGGCGGCGTCGCATCGGGGTTCGGCGTCGACGACGACGAGGGCGACGGCGACGCGGCGGAACGCGCGCGCCCGCAGCGAGCTCGTTGTTGATTCCCAACCAAGAAATAATCGATGCCGCCCGTACAGGTCGGTTCTTCGACCACGCCTTTCGGAACGACGAAGGGATGCGGCGGCGTCTTCGCAAGGGCGGCGCGCATAAAGCGCGCCCAGATGCGCGCGGGAACGTTGCCGCCATACGATTCGATCATGCGCGAATCGTTATCGTTCCCCATCCAGACCGCCGTCACGAGATCCGGCGTGTAGCCGACGAACCAGGCGTCCCGAAAATCCGAGGTCGTTCCCGTTTTCCCAGCGGCCGGACGCCCGATATTTGCATTCACACCGGTTCCGTAGGCGATCGTATCTTCGAGCATCGACGTCATAAGAAACGCGGTCGCCGGCGGGACGACGCGCCGTTCGTGCGGCGTTCGGTCGTCGAGAACGACGTTCCCATAGGCGTCGCGCACCATCAAAATCGAACGTGGCGTAATATGGAGCCCTTGGTTGGCGAGGGTTTGAAATCCGCTCGCTTGGTCGAGCACGCTCACCGAGGAGGTGCCCAGCGCGAGCGATAGATTCGCTTCCAACGGCGCGCGTACGCCCATCGCATGGGCGTACGCGATGAATTTATCGAGTCCGATTCGGTCCGCGAGTTTCACCGCGACGACGTTCCGAGAGAGCGCGAGTGCGCGACGCAGCGTGATCGGTCCCATGAAACGGTTGTCGTCGTCGTGCGGCGACCACGTCTTCCCATCGTACATCGGATAGGTTACCGGGGTGTCGTCCATCACCGTCGACGGCGAGAGCCCGCTGTTCATCGCCGCGGTGTAGAGATAGATTTTGAACGACGAACCCGGCTGCCGAAGCGCCTGCCACGCGCGGTTGAACTGGTCGGTCGCCGAGAACTTCTTACCGCCGATCATGGCGACGATCTCGCCGGTGGAGGGACGGATGGCGACGAGCGCGGCTTGGTGCGCGCCGATGCCTTCGGCCTTTGCGGCGCGCAAACCCCAATCGATCGCCGATTGCGCCTCGGCCTCCATGCGCGGATCGAGACTCGTGTAGACTTGCAAGCCGCCTTCGCGAACCGCTCGGTTTCCGAATAAACGCTGCAAACGCGCGATGACGTAGGTGGTAAACCACGGCGCGCGATAGCCCAGCGGGCCGTCGCTGCGCTCTTTCACCAGGTGCAGCGGCGCCGCATAGGCGGCGCGCGCCTGCGCGCGCGTGATATATCCGCTGGCGACCATGCGGCCGAGCACGTGGCGCTGGCGCTCTCGCGCGAGCTTCAGGTTCACGAACGGCGAGTAATCGGAGGGCGCGGCGACGACGCCGGCGACGATCGCCGCCTGCCCGAGCGTTAATTTCGAAACGCTCCGGCCGAAGTAGGTACGCGCGGCGGCATCGACCCCATAGGCTCCCGATCCGAGATAAATCAGGTTGAGGTATCGCTCCAGGATCTGGTCTTTGGTGTAATAGCGTTCGATTTTTAATGCGAGCAGCGCTTCCTCGATTTTCCGCGTGATGGTGATCCGGTCGTTGAGAAAGAGTCCGCGCGCGAGTTGCTGCGTGATCGTCGAAGCGCCTTCGAGGGGCTGGTGGAGCGCGTCGGCGATCGCCGCCCGCACGATGCCGACGACGTCGATCCCGGGGTTGGTGTAAAACGTATGGTCTTCGTTGGCGATGAAGGCGTCTCGTACCAACGGCGGTATGCGCGAGAGAGGGACGTAGACGCGATTCTGTTTGAAGACGCTGCCGAGCACGCTGCCGTCGGCGGCAAAGATCCGCGTCGCACCCTCGGGTTGATAGTCGGAGAGTTCGCGCACGTCGGGAAGATTTCGCGAAATGACCGCGACCATGCCGGCGAACGTCCCGACCGCAAAAATCGCGAGAAAGAGGACGACGAGGCCGATACCGCGCCAGCGAATCGGCCGACGGGGCTTACGTCTGGGCGCTCGACGCATCGCCGAAAATACCGGAGAGAACGCCGTTCACAAACTTCGCCGCCTCCGGAGTCGAGTACCGTTTCGCAAGTTCGACGGCTTCGTTGATGATCACCGCGCGGGGCGGAGCCTCGGCCTGGGCGGCTTCGCAGACCGCGAGGCGAAGGATCGTGCGATCGACGATCGCCAGGCGATCGAGCGTCCAACCTTGCAATGCCGGCGAGATCCGTTCGTCGGCGTCGTTCGCTCCGGAGAGCGTGCCGAGCACGAGTTCGCGTACGAACGCGCGGTCCTCGCTCGCACCGCCTTCGCCGACGATTTCGTCGAGCGCCTCGGCGGGTTCTCGCCCACCGACTTCGATGGCGTAGAGCGTCTGCAGGGCGCGCTCTCGCAACATGCGCCGCGACGGCATAGATTAACCGACGCGCTGCGCGAGCAGGCGCGGAAGGAAACCGATATCGTAGACGCCGTTGCGGAACCCTTCGGTGCCGAGAATCTCCAAGCACATCTCCGTCGTCGTCGCAACTCCGTCGACTAAGGTTTCGCGAAGCGCGCGCTCCATACGCGCGATAGCTTGCTCTCGCGTGTTGGCGAATGCGATCACCTTCGCCAGCATCGAGTCGTAGTACGGCGGCACGCTGGCGCCCGAGAAGATGTGGGTGTCGATGCGGATGCCCGGCCCTCCGGGGAAGATGACGGCCCCCAATTTTCCGGCTTGCGGGGCGAAGTTATTTCGCGCGTCCTCGGCGTTGATACGACATTCGATCGCGTGCCCGCGCGGTTCGAGATCGCTCTGGGTGTAACCGAGCGGCTCGCCCGAGGCGATGCGGATCTGCTCTTTTACTAAGTCGATGCCGTAGACCATCTCCGTTACCGGGTGCTCGACCTGAATGCGCGTGTTCATCTCCATGAAAAACACGTCGTCGCCGCTCGACAGAAACTCCAGCGTTCCCGCGTTGCTGTAGCCGACGTGACGGCACGCGCGCACCGCCATCTCGTGCAATCGCGCGCGAGCGCGGTCGGAGAGATTCGGGGCGCCGGCTTCCTCGATGAGTTTCTGGTGCGACGGCTTTTGAATCGAGCAATCGCGCTCGCCGAGGTGCACCACCTCGCCGTGTTCGTCGGCGAGAACCTGCACTTCGATATGCCGCGGGTCGCGGATGAGCTTTTCCATATAGACGCGGCCGTCTTTAAAGGAGGCCTCCGCCTCCGCGGTCGCGCCGAGGAAGGCGCGTTCCAAATCCTCGGGGCGCTCGACGACGCGCATCCCCTTGCCGCCGCCGCCGGCGGTCGCCTTGAGGAGCACCGGGTAGCCGACGCTCTCCGCGGCCTCGCGTGCGAGCTCGACGGTCGCGAGAATATCGGTTCCGGGAGTCGTGGCGACGCCCGCTTCGGCCATCACGCGTTTCGCCGTGGCTTTATCGCCCATCGCCGTTATAATTTCGGGGCGCGGACCGATGAACTTCAATCCGTGGTCGGCACAAATTTCGGCGAAGCGCGCGTTCTCGGCGAGGAATCCGTATCCCGGATGAATCGCATCGCATCCCGAGACGAGCGCCGCAGAAATAATATTCGGCACGTTGAGGTAGGAGCGCGGCACCGGGCCGGGGCCGACGCAAAACGCCTCGTCGGCGACTCGCACGTGCGTCGAATCCCGATCGGCTTCGGAGAAAATCGCGACGCTCCCGATGCCGAGTTCCCGGCAGGCGCGGACGATTCGTAGGGCGATCTCCCCGCGATTGGCGACGAGGACCTTGCGTAGCATCGTCTCTACCCTCGCTCGATCTCGAAGAGCGCGCGGCCATAGTCGACCGCTGCGCCATCCTGGCAGAGAATCGCCGTCAATCGCCCCGACGAACGGGCGCGCACCGAGGTCCGGATACCCAACGCTTCGATGGCGGCGAGTTCGCGCTCCTCGGCGACTTCTTCTCCGAGCGTCGGCACGTGTCGGCCAAAGCGGAGAACGCCGACGACGTCGGCGCGCAGGACGTCGATCGGGCGCTCCGCCACGGGCTCGGGCGTCGCGGCCTGCTCTGCAGCTCCCCGCACCTGAGCGAAGGAGGAACGCACGAATTCGAACTCCTCGTTCTCGCGTTCGATACGCATCCGCAGGAGGGGCGTCTTCACGAAAAATTCGGCCAAGCGCTGCGCGCGGGCCGACGGTTCTTCCTCGGGTGGATGCTCGGGGCTCATCGGCCCGCCTTTTCGGGGAGCTACCCCGAACCCCCCTTCGCCGGGAGTTCCCCGGAAGCGAGCCGAACCTAAAAAACGTGCTCTCGTACTTTCTCTACGCTCGAGGAGCGGAGGTCGGGGATATTCCCTCTCTTCTCCACACTGCGGGTTTTGAGACCTATGAGGTCGAGTTCGACCGTTTACGCGACGAGGGAGGGCTCGCTGCGTTCGGTGAGCCCGGCCCGACGATTCTCGTCGGCGATCCGCACGACCCCAACCTCGCCCTCCTCGCCGACGATCCGCACGTCGTCGCCGTTCTTACGGCGCCGATCGAACGCGTCTCGCTCGTCGCGGCGACGCGCGCGGCGACCCTCCTCGCTGCCGAGCGCGCGCAGACGACGACGCTCCTCAACGTCAGCCGCTCGCTCTCGTCGGAGCGCGACCTCCCCACGCTCGAACGCTCGATCGTTCATAACGCGCGCGAACTCACCGGAGCCGACGCCGGGAGCCTCTACCTCATCGAAGAGGTCGACGGGCTCAAACACCTGCGTTTCGTCGTCGCTCAGACCGGGCCGACCGACGAAGGCACGCTGTTTAATCGCGAACTACCGCTCAATACCAATTCCATCGCCGGATACGTCGCGGTAACCGGCGAGAGCATTACGATCGACGATGCGTACAAAATCGACTCGGGTCACCCGTACACGTTCAACCGCAGTTTCGACGAGAGCAACAATTATCGTTCGAAATCCATGATCGCCGTGCCGATGCGCAACCTGCGCGGCACGGTGATCGGAGCGATTCAATTAATCAACCGCAAGCCCGCGTTTGAGATCGTACTCGAGACGCCGACCCATAGCGAATCGATCGTTCGTCCCTTCGATCTTCACGACCGCAGCGTTCTCGAGGCGCTCGCCTCACAAGCGGCGATCGCCATCGAGAACGCGCGCCTCGTCGAATCGATTCAAAATCTCTTCGAACGCTTCGTCCGAGCGTCGGTGAAAGCGATCGAAGTGCGCGACCGCTCCACGCAGGGCCACTCCGAACGCGTCGCGGCACTGACGGTCGCTCAGGCCGAGGCGGTCAATCGGACGCACGCCGGCCCGCTCGCCGACATGTATTTTACCGCCGACCAGCTGCGAGAGGTGCGCTACGCATCGCTGCTGCACGACTTCGGAAAGGTCGCGGTTCCGGAATACATTTTCGGAAAGGCCAAAAAACTTCCCGACGGGCGGCTCGATACCGTCCGTTTGCGATTCTTGCTCGCCATCGAACAATGCCGGGACGAGGCGACGCGCGAAGAGCTGCGGGAGCTTCTCGATCGCATCCAGGCGGCGAACGAACCCAACGTGGTTGCCGCCGATGCCGACGACGCAATCGGGCGCGCGATGCGCCACGGGTACCGCGACGCCGGCGAACCACGCCCGCTCCTCGACGACGTCGAACTCGCCTACCTGCGCATTCCGCGCGGCTCGCTCTCCGATACGGAGCGCGACCGCATGCAAGAGCACGTCACGCAATCCTATCTCTTCCTGCGCGAGATCCCGTGGGGAGAGACGCCGTGGTATAACGTCGCCGAATACGCCTACGGACACCACGAACACCTCGACGGAACCGGCTATCCCCGCAAACTCGCCGGCGACGCGATCGCGCCGCAGGTGCGCATGATGACGATAAGCGACGTGTACGACGCTTTGACCGCAACCGATCGACCCTACAAGAAGGCGATGAGTATCGAACGATCGCTCGACATTCTCACCAAAGAGTTTGCCGAGCGTGGAAAGATCGACCGCCTCTTCCTCGATCTCTTCATCGAAAAGAAGCTCTACGAAGCGAAACTCGCCTAGCGGCCAGCCCGAGTAGCCACCTTGTCAGCCCGAGTAGCCACCTTGTCGGCCCGAGTAGCCACCTTGTCGGCCCGAGTAGCCACCTTGTCAGCCCGAGTAGCCGCCCCAAGGACGGCGTATCGAGGGCAGTTTCCGTCGCCTCGATATGGACTTTACCCGGTTTCGTGGACGCCAAGATAGGTCACTCCCCGAGGAGGGCCAGAAAGGTATCCCATGCCAAAGAAACGCACGCAACACTCGTCGGAATACAAGATCGAAGCCCTTCGTCGAGTC
>JAJZVP010000179.1 GCA_021845615.1 bacterium
GCGACGCTATAGCACAACTCGATCCGTCGCCGCTGCCCGGGCGCGACGTCGCCGATCCCGGCGCCCGCCGAGGCGAGCAGCGGCGTGCTGCCCCGTTCATCCTCGAGCAACTGCCCGTCGAGCGTCGCGGAGCCCACGAGATAGACGAGCCCCTCGGGGAGGTTCAAGCGCGCGCGCACCCCGGTCGCCGGGGCGCCGCCGTGGTTGGTAAAAGTGAAGGCCGCGCGCACCGTCATCCCAGGTTCCAACTCACGTTCGGGCGAAACGTCGAGCGTTCGAAGCCCCTCGGGTAACGTCGGCGATCCCGGAGCGAAGATTTCCGCAAGGGTGCGCATGACGCCGCGTAGCTTCGCCGTGCAGAAAGGATCTCCGTTTAACGATGATTGCCTCGAAAGAACAGCGCACCGCTAAAGCCCTCGGCCGCCTCGGTGCCGAAAATGCATTCCAGGTCCTCGCGCGAGCGCGCGAAATCGAAGCGACCGGAAAACGCGTCGTCCACATGGAGATCGGCGAACCCGATTTCGACACTCCCGAACATATCAAACGCGCGGCGACCGAAGCGATGAACGCCGGGCACACGCACTACTCACCTTCGGCGGGCGTGATGGAATTACGCGAATGCATCGCCGATTTCGTCTCGCGTTTCCGCGGGCTCGCGCCGGCCTACACGCCGGCGAACGTCACCGTCGGCCCGGGGCTCAAGCCGATCGTGTGGAACCTGCTCTCCGCGTTGCTCGATCCGGGCGACGAATTTATGTATTTCGATCCGGCCTATCCCGCGTACGCCTCGGCGGCGAGCTATCTGGAAGCGAAGGTCGTCCCCATTCCGTTGCAAGAGTCGCGCAACTGGCGCATGGATCTCGACGAACTCGAACGGCGCGCGAGCGACAACACCAAAGTGTTGCTGATCAATTCGCCGCACAATCCAACCGGCGGCGTGCTCACCCGCAGCGATTTGGAGCGCATCGCGGAGATCGCGATTCGGCACGATATCCTCGTCATCGCCGACGAGATTTATTCGCGGAACTTCTATCTCGATTCGCCGTATCTCTCGATCGCGACGCTTCCGGGAATGCGCGAGCGCACCGTCATCCTCGACGGGTTCTCGAAGGCCTACGCGATGACGGGGTGGCGCCTCGGCTACGCCGTCGGTCCCGAGAAGATCATCAACGCGACGACGCTCTTCAACAACAACACCTTTAGCTGCGTGGCGACGTTCGTGCAGATGGCCGGCATCGCCGCGCTGACCGGCCCAGAAGAGCCGGTGCGCGATATGAACGAAATGTTCCGCAGGCGGCGCGACAAAATCGTCGCCGGACTCAACGAGATCCCCGGCTTCTCGTGCAAGATGCCGGAGGGCGCGTTCTACGCCTTCGCCAACGTACAGCAGATCACGCACGACGATCGCAAACTCGCGGCCTACCTGCTCGAAAACGCGGGCGTCGCGTTGACCGGCGGCGCCGCATTCGGAAAAGCCGGCGAAGGCTACCTCCGCTTTAGCTACGCAGCGTCGCTCGAGGATATCGATTACGCGCTCGCGCAGATCAAAGCGACGCTCCCGAGTTTTAAGGCGTAACGCGCTCGTGTTCGACGGCGTGAACGTCCTCGCTCTCGCCCTCGCCCTCATGCTCGCGAGTATGTTGATACGCACGACCTCCTCGCAGGCGATGCTCCGGCTCGCCTTGCTCTGGTGCATACTCTTCATTCTCGCGCGCGGCATTCTCGCCGTCGACCGCGCGCTACCGGGCGGATGGACGTGGAAGATCGTCGAGATCCTCCCGGCGCTCGTCTTTCTGGGGCTGTCGCTGTTGCGCCGCGAACCGCAACGCTTCGGCGCCTACCCATGGGCGCGCGGCAGCGGTAGCGACAGCACGCCGTGATCTTCCTTCAGGCGCTCCTCTCGATTGGGTGGATTGCGATAGCGCTGCGCACCGAACGGAGCGCGCCGTTTTTACGCACGGCTTGGATATGCTTTGCGTTTGCAAGCGCGGCGCTCGCACTGGTTCGGATCTCGGCGTTCCATGCACCAGGCCCGCTACATACCGCCGATTTCGTCGCCACGGTCCTGTTTATCGCTCTCGCGTTCATCGCGTACATTTTTTCGCTCGTGCGCAAAGAGCCGCAGCGGGCTCGGCGCTGGCTCTGGGATCGTTCGTACGCCGAGTAGGCGGCGCTAGAGCAACTTCATCGCTCGTTTTACGTCGGCGAGCACCTCGCCGGCGATGACGCGCGTGCGCGCGGTTCCTTCGGCGATAATGCGCTCGACCTCGCCGGGATCGCTACGAAACAATCGGTATCGTTCCCGCACCGGCGCGAGATAGGCGTTCAGCGCCTCGGCGAACGCCGCTTTATCGGCGACGCATCCGAGCGCACCGCTACGGCACTCGGCGGCGATTCGTTCGAGCTCGGCCTTCGGGACTAATTTCCAAAGCGCGAAGACCGGGCAGATTTCGGGATGCCCCGGATCGCCCTTGCGTAGTTTCTGCGGATCGGTAAACATCGTGCGAATGCGCTGCGTCGTCGTCGCTTCGTCGTCGGCGATGAGGATCGCGTTATCGTAACTCTTGCTCATCTTGCGCCCGTCGGTCCCCGGAACTTCCGGGAACTCCGAGAGCGTCGGTTGCGGTTCGACGAGCACGTCGCTTCCCTCACCGTAGAGATGGTTGAAACGGCGCACGACCTCGCGAGCGAACTCGAGGTGCGCGACCTGATCGCGCCCGACCGGTACGCGCTCGCCGCGCACGACGGCGATATCGCAGAGCTGCAACAGGGGATAGCCGAGGAATCCGTAGGTGGCGATCTCGGCACCGAGCGCTTCGATCTGCCCCTTATAGGTGGGCACGCGTTCGAGCCACGAGACCGGCGTGACCATCGAGAGCAGCACGTGCAATT
>JAJZVP010000180.1 GCA_021845615.1 bacterium
TAGATCGGCAGATCCGCAGGATGCAAGAGCGCGCTCGCGCCCGTGCGTTCGCGGAGCCCGCCGACGTCGGCGATATGGTCGAAGTGGGCGTGCGTGTGTACGAGGTACCGAGCGCGTAAGCCGTGTGCGGCGAGCCGCTTCAGCACGTCGTCGCGCCCATCCCCGCCGTCGATAACGATCGCCTCGCCGGTTTTTTCATCACCGAGTATCGTCGCGTTGCACGAGAGCGCGCCGACCGGAAAGCTCTCCACGATCACGACGTTCGCTCCAGCGCGAAGCTGCGAAAGGCGCCGTCGAAGTAGCCGAGCGGTTCCCCCGCTCGGTGCGTGGCTCGTTCGACCTCGGCGATGAATATCGAATGCGAGCCGACCGCGTGCTCTTGCGAGACGGCGCATTCGAAGTGCGCGACCGCCCCGGCGAGAAGGGGGATGCCCCCGATACCGCGTTCGACCGAGAGCCCTTCGAATTGCATCTCCCGCCGTTTGCCCGAGAAGCGCTCCGCGATCTCGCGTTGGTCGGCGGCGAGGACGTTGAGCGCGAACCGTCGAGAGTGCGCGATATAGAGATAGCTGCGCGCCTGGCGGTTCACGCAGATCAGCAGCGTCGGCGGCTCGAGCGAGACGCTGGTAAACGCGTTGATCGTGATGCCCCGCGCCTCGCCCTCGCGGACGGCGGTGACGACGGCAACGCCGGTCGGGACGCTCCGCAGCGCCGCACGCGTCGCATGCGCGAGCTCGAGCTCGCGGTCGTTCACCGAATGCGAGCCCCGATACCGATACCGTTTCCGAGCGCGAGGATCGTCGCGTCGAGATCGGGGTGATTGAGAAAACGCTCGTTAAAGGTGCGAATCGCCAGCACGTCCTCGCCGTCTCCGCTCGTCGGTGATTCGGCGACGTTATCGAGCAAGCAATCGTCGACCACGATCAGCCCCGAACGCTTGAGCATCGGCACGACGAGGTCGAGATATTCGACGTACTCGGATTTACGCGCATCGAGGAATACGATATCGAGGTTCCGATGGCCGAAATTCGGGAGCAGTTCGAGCGCGCTCTGGTTGAAGAGGGTGATGTAGTCGCCTTCACCGGAGCGTTGGAAATAGGAAAGTGCGACCTCGGTCCGTTCGACATCGGTATCGAGCGTCCAGATTTTCCCCATCGGCGGTTGCGCGAAGGCCATCCAGAGCGTTGCGTATCCGTAGCCGGTGCCGATCTCCAAGATGCGATTGGCCTGCATCGCATGGACGAGGGTGGAGAGCAGCCGCCCGGTGTCGCGGGAGACCAGGGGGACGCCGTCCTTGCGCGCGTGCTGCTCGAGTTCGAGCAAGAGCGCGTGGATCGGAGGGTGCACGCTTTCAAGATAAGTTATCGCATCAGCCACCCCGGAACGCTTCGCGCTACATGCCGAATCGGCCCGCTTCTCGGCGCCGGCGGGAGGCGGTGCGCCACCGGGGGCGAACGCCCTCTAGCCCATGATTGCGAGGCTGCGCCTCTTTCCGCTTCATGCGGTGCTCTTTCCGGGGGCAGCGCTCAACCTTCATATTTTCGAACCGCGCTATCGGCAGATGATCGCCGAGTGCCTCGCGACCGGCGAAGGGTTCGGCGTCGCCGCAATCGCCGACGGAGCGGAGGCCGGCGATCCCGAGGTCACTCCGCACGAGGTTGGAACGATCGCCGAAATCGCAACCGCGCACGAATTGCCGCTCGGCCGCTATTTTATCCAGACGATCGGGACCGAGCGCTTCCGCATCCTCGAAGTCCTCGAACGGGAACCCTATCTCGTCGTGCGCGCCGAAATATTTGAAGAAGCGCCGCCGTCGCGCGGGCTCGACGCTCTCGCCGAACGCCTGCACGTCGCGTTCGAAGAATACCTCGCGCTGATCGTCGAATACTCCGGTCACGACATCGGCGAAGACCCTTCCGAAGATCCGACCGCGCTCTCCTTTTTCGTCGCCGACGCATTACGCGTTTCGGAGAACATCAAGCAGCGATTGCTCGAACTCACCGAGACGGAGATTCGTTTGCGTGCCGAGATCGACGTTCTCGAACGTCTGTTGCCGCAGCTCCGCCGGGTCGTGGATCGTCGCCGCGCCGAGATCGAATTGCGTCGATCGCGCGGCGAAGATATCGTCCACCGCACCGCCCCCGACCCGTTATTGGGCACCTACTTCAGCTTGAATTAGTTTCTAATTCGTCGCCGATTCCGCGGCTTCGATGACGTTGTGTAACAACGTCATATTCGTTACCGGGCCGACCCCTCCGGGAACCGGTGTGATCGCGCCGGCGACCTGGAGCGCGCTCTCGTAGTCGACATCGCCGCGCAGCACGCCGTCGACGACGGTCGTGCCGACATCGATCACGGTCGCACCCGGTGCGATATCCGCGCCGCCGATGAGACCCGGCACTCCGGTCGCGACGACGACGATCTCGGCGAGCGAAAGAAATGGCTGGAGGCTCGCCGATTCTTTGTGCAAGACGGTGACCGTCGCATCGGCGGCGAGCAGCAGCATCGCGACCGGGAGGCCGACGACGATCGAACGTCCGATCACGACGGTGCGCCGCCCGAGCGGCGGCCAGTGGGGGCTGCGTTCGAGCAGGCGCATCACGGCAGCGGGGGTTGCCGGAACGAATCGCGTGCCGCTTCCGAAGGCGAGATGCCCTTGATTGGTGGGGTGGGCGCCGTCGACGTCCTTCTCGGGGGGGATGGCATCGGCGATCTGCCGGATCGAGAGCGAGGGCGGCAACGGTTGCTGCAGCATAACGCCGTGAACGCGCGGGTCGGGGCCGAGGCGCTCGAGGCTCGCGCGGACCTGCGCCGTATCGCTGCTCTCGGGGAGCCGTTCGACGCAGACGTCGATTCCGCAGCGCTCGCCGCTGCGCACG
>JAJZVP010000181.1 GCA_021845615.1 bacterium
GCGGCGACGATGCGCGGCCCGAACGCAAAGAGCGCGACCGCCGCGAGCAGCAGCCAGGGCACCATCCGTTCGAAGAGCGTCGAGGGCGTGCGCAGCAGGAGCAACGCACCGAGCGTCGCGCCGACTAAACTGACGACGAAGAGCGGCGCGATCAAGCGGCGCTGCTCGGCGATCTCCCGGCGGTACCCGCGCGCGCTCCCGATCACGCCGACCCACATCGCGGTATTGTTCGTGGCGTTGGCGACGATCGGCGGAACGCCGACGAAGAGCAGCGCCGGAAACGAGAGAAACGAACCGCCGCCGGCGACGCTATTGATCGCGCCGCCGACGAAGGCTGCAACTGCGAGCAACCACCAGGCGTGCGGGAGCAACGCTACGATGTTGCGGTACGCTCGCGCTTGGTGACGCGATAGACGCGCCGCACGCCGCGCAGGTTCTCGATCTTGGTGAGGAGTTTGTGGAGGTGTTCGAGGTCGCGTATCTGGACCGTGAGGCTTGTCACGGCGCTGCCATCCTTACGGGCGCGCGCGGTGACCGAACTCACCGAGGTCTTCAATTCCGCGAAGACGGCCATGATGTCGCCGAGGAGTTGGGCGCGGTCGTCGGCTTCGACTTCCACATCGACGGCGTGCGTTTGGTCGGCCTCGTTGCTCCACTCCGCTTGCAAAATGCGCTCGGGAGTCGCGTTCATGAACGCGACGTTCGGACAGTCGGCGCGGTGCACGCTCACGCCGCGCCCGATGGTGACGTATCCGATAATCGGATCGCCGGGCACCGGCGAGCAACACTTCGAGAGCCGCACCACCACATCGTCGACGCCGGCGATCAGCACGCCGCTGCGTTTGCGAACGCCGCGCCGCGCCGTCGTTTTGCGCACCACCTTGGTGAGATCGACGACGTTCTCGGCTTTGAGTTCCTCGCGAATGCGATTGACGACCGAACTCGCCGAGGCGTCGCCGAAGCCGATCGACGCGTAGAGATCGGTCGGGCTGCTGAAGTTCATCTTCGCAGCGATCCGCTCGATCAACGCTCCGCGCGCGAGATCGACGCGGAGATGGTTGCGCGCCAGCTCGTTATCGACCGCCTCCTGCCCTGCGAGCACGTTCTCTTCACGACGCTCCTTGCGGAACCACTGCTTGATGCGGTGCTTCGCGCCGCCGGTCTTGACGATGGAGAGCCAATCGAGCGAGGGGCGGCCGCTCGATTTATTGACGAGAATCTCGCAGATGTCGCCGTTCTGCAACTGTGAATCGAGCGGCACGATGCGTCCGTTTACTTTCGCACCGACGCAGTGGTTGCCGACATCGGTATGAACGCTGTAGGCGAAATCGATCGGCGTGCCGCCGGCGGGAACCGAAAAGACGTCGCCGCGAGGCGAGAAAATAAAAACCTGCGAATCGAAAAGATCGAGCTTGAGGCTCTCCATGAAGGTGCGCGAATCGCGCATGTCCTTCTGCCATTCCAGGAGCGCGCGCAGCCAGGAGAGTTTGTTCTCGAAATTGTCGGCCTTGCCGCCTTCTTTATAGCGCCAATGCGCGGCGATGCCGTATTCGCAGATGCGATGCATCTCGCGCGTGCGAATTTGAATCTCGAGCGGTTCGCCCTGAGGCCCGATCACCGTCGTATGCAACGATTGATACATATTGGGCTTCGGCATCGCGATATAGTCTTTGAACCGCCCCGGCAGCGGCGTCCATTTCGAATGCACCGCTCCGAGCGCTCCGTAGCAATCTTTCACGTTGTCGACGAGAATGCGAATCGCGGTAAGATCGTAGATCGTCGAAAAATCGCGCCCTTTCTTCATCTTCGAATAGATCGAATAGAAATGCTTGGGGCGACCGTGAATTTCGGCGTCGATATGCAGTTGTTCGAAATCGGTCTTGAGCGACGTAATCGCTTCGCGGACGTCCTCTTCGCGGTTCGAACGCGTCTTGTTGACGCGATCGACGATATCTTGGTAGGCGGCGGGCTCGAGATAGCGCAGGCAGAGATCTTCGATCTCCCACTTCACGCGCCAGATTCCGAGGCGGTGGGCGATCGGCGAATAAATATCGAGCGTCTCGCGCGCGATCGCGCGTTGCTTTTCTTCGCGCAGGCTCCCCAACGTGCGCATGTTGTGCAAGCGGTCGGCGAGCTTGATGATGATGACGCGAATGTCTTTCGCCATCGCCATAAACATCTTGCGAAGGTTCTCGACTTGCGCGTCTTCTTTGGATTGATAGGGGATCCGGGTGAGCTTGGTGACACCTTCGACCAGTGCGGCGATCTCGTCTCCGAACTCCGCGGCGACTTGCTCGCTCGTAATCGTCGTGTCTTCGACGACGTCGTGGAGCAAGGCCGCGGCGATCGTCTGGCGGTCCATCTGCAGGTCGGCGAGAATCGCTGCGACTGCGAGTGGATGCTCGATATAGGATTCGCCCGAGGCGCGATGCTGGCCATCGTGGGCGCGATCGGCAAGCTCGTAAACCCGCATAAGCCACGACCCGTCGAGCGACGGGTCGTAGGTCTGCACCTTAGCAATGAGCTCCGCAATCGTCATTTCATTCGCCTATAGCTCTATTCTGCCATAAAGCCGCAACGATTGTCACGCCGAGGAGGTGGCGTGCCTCGATACAGCGCCTAGCGGCGCCTACTCGGCGTGACAAGGGCGCCCTACTTGGCGCGACAAGGGCGCGCTACTCGGCGCGACAACAGCTTTCGCCCCGAGCGCTGTCATCCCGAGTAGCGCGAAGCGCGTATCGAGGGAAGCGCGCAAGCGAGCCCGCCTCGATACGGGCGCTGAAGCGCCCTACTCGGCGTGACAAGG
>JAJZVP010000182.1 GCA_021845615.1 bacterium
TCGCGCTTGCGGACGCGACGATCGCGGAACGCGTAGGCAAGGGAGTGGAGCAGCGCTTCGTTCGCAACGCGATAGTTGCGACGACGCGCGGCGCGGAAGCCCTTGACGAGCTTCATGACCTTGCGGCGATGTTTGAGGCCGTGAACGCCGCGTTTTATGCGTGCCATCTGTGAAGAGCCTCCTTACACCAAATACGGGATCGTCGGCGCTAGGCGCTTGAGATCGCCCTTAAACGTCGGTTGATCCTTGCGGAAGTTACGTTTGCGCTTACGCGTTTTCTTCGAAAGGATGTGACCGCAACCGCTAAACTGGTGTCGGTGCATCACTTTCCCGGTCCCGGTTATCTTTACTCGCTTCGCCGTTCCGCGGTGGGTTCGAATCTTTGGCATGATCGGTAGACTCCTTGGGTTGCTCAGCGTTCGCAGTCGGTGCAGGCGGTTGGGCGCGTTCGTGTTCCTTCATCGAGGAATATTTCGGCGGTCCCGTCGGCGTCGCGCGCGGCGCTAAAATCATAAACATATTTCGGCCTTCGAGTTTGGGTTCGCGTTCGAGAAGCGCGAGAGGCATCATATCCTCCACCATGCGATCGAGCAAACGCTTTCCGAAACCCTGATACGTAATTTCCCGGCCACGGAACATGATCGTTACTTTAATTTTGCTTCCATCGAGCAGGAGGCGTTCGGCCATACGGGCCTTGGTCTCGTAATCGTGTTGCTCGATTTTGGGGCGCAGCTTCACTTCGCGTAGATCGACGTGACGCTGCTTTTTACGGGCGTCCTTATCCTTTTTCGCTTGTTCGTATTTGAGCCGTCCGAAATCGCCGATCTTGCAGACCGGAGGCTGCGCGTTTGGCGAAATCTCGATAAGATCGAGCCCTGCGGTGCGCGCTCGCGAGAGCGCTTCCTCAGTCGGCATGACGCCGAGCTGCTCGCCGTTGTCATCGATGACGCGGACCGATCGAATGCGGATTTGTTCGTTGACGCGTAGCGGTCGTGCTATGGCGATACTCCTAGTCGAAAAAACGAAGAAAGGCCGCCGGAGCGACCTCACATCAACGGAACCTACCGTCGGTTCCCTCACGTGAAGACCGGATCGCCCGCAGGCATCCGGTGAGTGCCCCCTTCCGGGAGCGCTGCTTCGGCTCGGAGAGGATAGCACGGCGGAGGGCGCCATGCAAGCGAGGATCGGGAAGCGGCACCCTCGGGTGGATTAGCTCAGGTAGGCTCGCTCGAGGCGCTCGAGGCGGCTATCGACGCCGATGCGCCAGCGCTGCAGCCCGGCGACCTCGCCGGAGATCGAGGTTAGCCGGGTTTCGACGCCATCCAGGCGAGCCTCGACGCCATCCAGGCGAGACTCGACGCGGTCGAGGCGGCTCTCGACGCGGTCGAGCCGGCTCTCGACGCGGTCGAGCCGGAGTTCGACGCGCCCGAGTCGGGTTTCGACCATGGCGAAACCGGCGACGACCGCCCCGTGGAGGTCGAGGACGGCGGTCATGATCTCGCGAGGGCTCGGTTCTGCATCCATGTTGAGGATCGTAGCGTACGCCGATTGCCGGAAGGCTTCCTCGGTGCGACCGATCCGTGTCGGGGCTCCCTGGCATGATAGGCGAGCCGAACGGGCGAAACGAGCGGGCGCGGCGTGGGGAGCGCCAACTATGGCTACAGCAATTATTACCGACAGCGCAGCCGATATCTCGGCCGAACAGGCCAAGGAGTTCGGCGTCGAAGTCGCGCCGCTCTGGATCCATATCGACGGCGAGCGCCTCCGCGACGGCATCGATATCACGCGCGCGAGTTTCTACGCACGCATGGCTGCGGCGAAAGACCTGCCGAGCAGCGAACCGCTCGACGCCGCGGGCTTCACGGCGATTTTCTCCAAACACGTCGACAAGGGCGATGAGTGTGTCGTTCCGATCGTGTCGAGTAAACTTTCGAAGACCTACGAGAACGCGTTGGCGGCGGCATCGCGATTCGCCGGGAAGGTGCACGTCATCGATAGCGGCACGCTCTCGGGCGGGTTGCTGCTGCTCGCCTACGTCGCCGGCGAGATGGCGAAAAAAGGCGCGAGCGCGAAGGATATCGTCGCCGCGCTCGAGCGCGGAAAGAGCACGCAGAACGGCTATCAGATCATGCCGACGCTCGAATTTCTCGGGCGCAGCGGCCGGCTCAACAAGGCGATCGTCGCGTTGGGCACGGTGCTGAAGGTCAATCCCATCCTGCAGGTGCGCGACGGCGTCGTCGAGACCGCCGGACAGACGCGAACTTTCGATAAAGCGAAAGAACTCATCATCGATATCGCGACGCGACACGTTACCGACGTTGCGGCGACGCGCTTCGCAATCGGTCACACCCACGCTCCCGAACTCGCCGATGAGATGGCGAAGGCGTTGCACGAAAAGCTCGCGCTGCCTCCGAAAACCTTCATCGTTCACGAAGTCGGCCCATCGGTTGCGGTCAACGTCGGGCCCGGGGCGATCGCGATCTTCTCGCTGACCGGGATCTAGAACGACGGCGACGCAGGGCTTCCGCGGGGCGCGCGGGCGCTCGCGCGGGGGCGCAAACGGAGCGGACGGCTCTCACGCCGAATCCGAGGGCGATGAGCGAGATTCAAGATCGTAGCGGGGCACGCCAGCCCGAACTCTTTTCCCCGGAGCGCGCGGCGCGGCTCGACGACCCAGCCCGGGAGGCGTATATGCCTGCCGCGGCGATCGTTTCGCGGCTCGAGGTGCCCGAGGAAGGGCGCGTGATCGATCT
>JAJZVP010000183.1 GCA_021845615.1 bacterium
GACTCGACGAAGGGCTTCGATCTTGTATTCCGACGAGTGTTGCGTGCGTTTCTTTGGCATGGGATACCTTTCTGGCCCTCCTCGGGGAGTGACCTATCTTGGCGTCCACGAAACTGGGTAAAGTCCACGGCGTGACATGGGCGGCTACTCGGCGTGACGGTGGCGGGGGGACTACGGGCGAACGAGCTTGAGAATCGCGCGCCACTCGCTCGCGCGGACGGGTTGAACCGAGAGCCGTTGCCCGCGTTGGAGAAGGGGCATCGCTTCGAGCGCCGGCAGCTCTCGCAGGAGCGTCAACGGCAGCACCTCGTCGAACGCGCGAACGAATGCGACGTCGACGTTGAACCAGCGCGGCTTTTCGGGCGAACTCTTCGGATCGAAATACTCGCTGCGAGGATCGAACGCGGTCGCGTCGGGGTAGGCCGCCCGCGCGACCCGACATATTCCGACGATTCCCGGTACGGCGCACGATGAGTGATAGAAGAAGCCTTCGTCGCCGGGCGACATCGCTTGCATGAAATTCCGCGCCTGATAGTTGCGCACGCCGCTCCACGGTGTCGTGCGATCTCGCTGCAGGTCGGCGATGGAATAACTCTGCGGCTCGCTCTTGAAGAGCCAGTATTTCGGCATCGTCGCCGTCTACGGCATCGGAGACTCGCTCGCCTCCGTGTCGGGAGCGGCGCTCGCGCTCGCTTCGGGTGCTGGCGTCGGCGTCGGGATGCCCATCGCTCGCTCCGCCTCGCGTTGCGCGCGATCGAGCGCGGGGGTTCCCGGGTAGTCGGTGCGCAGCCATTCGATCACGTGCATCGCATGAATGCGCCCGCCGAGCGTAGGGACGAGGAGGTAATCGTGTTCGAGACGCGCGAGGTTTTTCGGTATCCAATCGTCGTGCGGATACTTTCGTTCCCAATCGTGCATGGAGTCTTCGATCAACGTGAGCAACGGTAGCGACTTGCGAGCATCGTCGGCGCTCTGCGAACGCGAAGCGATGCGATGGAGTTCGTTGCCGATGCCGATCGGGCTGAGGCGCATGCGCCCGAAATATTCGTCGAGCGGCGCGGAAACGGGCGCGGATGGCGCGCTCGTCGCAGCTCGTGCCGACGGAACGGCGATCGAGAGAGAGAGAGCGGCGAAAAATGCGAGGGCCGCACTTGCGGCAGAGGAAGCGGTCGGGCGCATGCCCAGAATATCGGCAAATCGACGAACGTGTTCTAGAGACGCACCCGGCGACATGGTAGGATAGCGCCCATGCAGCGACGGGTCATTCACGCACGGGCGGGGGGCTGGGACGGGGTAGAGCCGGAGGGCTATCGCCCCGGCGCCGCCGTCGGCATCGCCCGCCATACCATCGTCGGCGGTTGGAAGCCGGAGCCCGGCGCGCCCGGGCCGCAGCTCGAACTACGTTTCTTCGAACTCGATCCTGGCACGGCATCGCGGCTCGAACGCCACGAACACGAACACTACGTGATCGTAGGGCGGGGCATCGGGCACGCGGTGGTTGGGGAGCGGGTAGAAGAGGTCTCGGCCGGTGACGTCATCTACGTCGCCCCGCTCGAACTGCACCAATTCATCAATCGCGGCGACGAGCGTTTCGGATTCTATTGCATCGTCACCGCAGCGCGCGATGGAGCGCGGATCCCCGAAAAAGAAGAGATCGAACGGCTCCTCGCCTCGCCGGTCGGCCCGTTCATTCGCCCCGATGCCGTGCCGCCGCCGCTACGGCGCGGCGCCTAACCGCGTTCGATCGGTCGCGCCGGATCGGCGCACCATTCGCTCCAGGAGCCGGCATAAATGCGGCCGCCGGGAAGCCCCGCTGCAGTCGCGGCAAGGAGGTTCGCCGCCGCCGAGATCCCCGATCCGCAGTAGTGCACCAGGCGGTGGGGTTCGCCGAGGCTCTCGAATTCCGCGCGTAACTCGCTCGCCGGGCGAAGGTGCCCGTCGGTACGATAATTGCTGCCGTACGGGCGATTTTTCGCGCCGGGAATATGCCCGGCGACCGGATCGATCGGCTCGACTTCGCCGCGGAAACGTTCCGGCGCGCGCGCGTCGACCGCTTGGAGCGCTCCGCGTCCGATCTCGGCGAGAAGTTCGTCCGCGCTGAGAACCGGATCGATCGGCGCTCGGATCGGAAAGCGGCGCGCGATACGCGCGCGGCGGTCCGGTCCGCGTTCGATCGGCGCACCCGAGCGCTCCCACGCCGCGAAGCCGCCATCGAGAACCGCGACGCGCGCGTGCCCCAGATAGCGCGCGAGCATCCAACAGCGGGCGGCGAACATTCCCGCGCCTTCGTCGTAGGCGACGATCGTGCTGCGTTCGTCCGCGCCGATATCGCCGAGGAAGCGTGCGAACGCGCGCGGGTCGGGGAGCGGGTGGCGCCCGTTTCGCCCCGTCTTTTCACCGCTGAGATCGCGCTCGACGTCGGCGAATGCCGCGCCGGGAACGTGCGCTTCTTCGTACGCCGTCCGCCCGGCGGCAAAATTGGCCAACGAATGGCGGCAATCGATCACCACCCACGCCGGATCGTGCAGGTGCGCGCGCAGCGTGTCGATTTCGACGAGCGTATCGTACTCCACGCGGTCGCGTTAGTGGAGGTTGATGACGGGTTTGCTCTCCGCGCGATAGCCGAACGCATTTTCGAGCAGCGTCGCGAGTTCGCCGTTTTCGGCCATCGGCCCGAGAATATCGGTGTCGCCGTAAAATTTGCCGTCGATAAAGACTT
>JAJZVP010000184.1 GCA_021845615.1 bacterium
TACCACCGTCTTCACCGGCGCGGCCATCACGCTCTGCGGATCGCGCTTCGCCGTTTCCACGATCTCGCGCAACGCCTCGATGAAGAGATCGAGCGTCTCTTTCGATTCGGTCTCGGTCGGCTCCATCATCAAACACTCGGGAACGATGAGCGGGAAGTAGACCGTCGGCGCCATGAAGCCTCGGTCGAGCAAGGCTTTGGCGATGTCGAGAGCGCGAACGCCGGTCTCTTTTTTCAGCTCCTGTGCCGATGCGACGAACTCATGCCTGCAGATCTCGGGGTAGGGCGTCGTGAGAAATTCCGAGACGCCGACGCGAAGATAATTCGCGTTGAGTACCGCGAGTTGCGAAACCGAGGTCAGCCCCTCCGCGCCGTTGGCGTAGAGGTAGCTCAACGCGCGCACCGCGTGGGCAAAATTCGACCAGAACGAACGCATCGGCCCGATCGATTTCGGGCGATCGAAATCGAGCTCGAAGCGCATGCCGTCCGAGGGGGCGCGGCGCACGTCGGGTTTTCCGTCGGAAATCGCGCGAACGACCGGCGTCGGCAGATAGTCGACCAAGTGCGCGGCGACGCCGAGAGGACCGTGCCCCGCACCACCGCCGCCGTGCGGAATCGTGAAGGTCTTATGCGTGTTGAGATGCATGAGATCGAAGCCCATATCGCCGGGGCGGACGTTCCCCATAATGGCGTTGGCGTTCGCTCCGTCGTAATACATGAGTCCGCCGACGCGGTGCACGGCGGCGGCGATCTCGACGATATGATCTTCGAAGAGTCCCAAGGTGTTGGGATTGGTCATCATGCAGACGGCGGTATCGTCGCCGAGGACCTTTTCGATCTCTTCGACGCTGACGCGGCCGCGAGCGTCGGAGGGCAGCGAGATGACTTTAAAGCCACACATCGCCGCCGATGCCGGATTCGTGCCGTGCGCGGTATCGGGAACGATCACTTTGGTGCGCTTGCTCTCACCGCGATCTTTGAAATACTTCTTTGCCACCAGGAGCGCCGCAAGCTCGGCGTGCGCGCCGGCGGATGGGTTGAGGCTGAACGCCGCCATTCCGAAGATCGAACTCAGGCTCCGCTCGAGCTCGTACATCACGGCGAGCGATCCCTGAGCGAGGTCGTCGGGCGCGTACGGATGGAGGTCGCGGAAGCCGGGCAGATTGGCCATCGCATCGTTGACGCGCGGATTGTATTTCATCGTGCAACTACCCAACGGATAGAAGCCCAAATCGATACCGAACGTCCGGTGCGAGAGCTGCGTGAAGTGGCGAACGACGTCGAGTTCGCTGTTATCCGGAAGTGGAAGTTCCGAACGCAGGAGCTCCGGCGGAAGAAACTCGCCGTGCGGGCGCGAGCGTTCGACGTACTCCGTCGCGCGTCCGGGCGCGCCGGTTTCGAAGATCAGGGCGGGAGCCGGGCGATCAGCGGAGAGCTGCGACATGAACGACCTCGCGAAGGGCGGCGGTAAGTTTGGCGATATCACCGGTGGACGTAAGCTCGGTAGCGGCCATCAGGATCGAATCGGCATATTCGGGATAGAAGCGGCCGAGATCGACGCCGCCGAGGACGCCGCGTTGTTGTAACCCGGCGAGCACTTCGGCCGCATTGCCGACGCGAACGACGATTTCGTTGAAGAACGGCGCCTCGAAGCGGAGGCTCACTCCCGGAACGCTCGTTACCGCCGTCGCGAGTTCGCGCGAACGCTCGAGATTGAGCCCGGCGACGTCGCGCAAGCCGCTCGCGCCCACGAGCGCGAGATAGATCGTGGCGATCAGCGCGCAATGCGCTTGATTGGTGCAGATATTCGAGCTCGCTTTTTCGCGGCGAATGTGTTGTTCGCGCGCCTGAAGCGTCAGCGTGTAGGCCTCGCCTCCGCGATTATCGACGCTTCGGCCGACCAAGCGACCCGGAATGCGCCGCATATGCTCGGCGGTCGATGCGATAAAGCCGACGTAGGGCCCGCCGTATGCCAGGGCGACCCCGAACGACTGTGCCTCGCCGACGACGATCTGCGCGCCCCACTCGGCAGGCGGGCGCAGCGCACCGAGCGAGATCGCCTCGGAGATCACCGCAATCGGCACCGTTCCGCTCGTCTCGATCGCCGCGCGCAAGCGCGCGTCGATTTCATCGATGACCCCGAAGAAGTTCGGGCTCTGAACGATGACGGCGGCATACTTCTTTGCCTCGATCGCCGCGAGCACCGAATCTCCGTCGGTGCGGCCGTCGGCGCCGACGGCGATTTCATCGATCTCGATATCGAGGCCGCCGCAATAGGTGTGTAACACGGCGCGATAGCGAGGGTCGACTGCCCGCGAAACCATCAGCCGCGTGCGCCCGGTCGCATTGATCGCCATAATCGAACCTTCGGCGAGTGCGGTCGCACCGTCGTAGACCGACGCGTTGGCGATCTCCATGCCGGTGAGCAGACAGATGTAACTCTGCCACTCGTAGATCGCTTGCAGGTAGCCCTGAGAGACCTCCGCCTGATACGGCGTGTAGGCCGTTAAGAACTCGCCGCGCATCGCGAGCGCCGCAATCGCCGGCGGCGCGTAATGACGATAGGCACCCGCACCGAGGAACGAGGCGTACTCGTCGGCACGATTGCGCGCCGCCAAGGCCTTCATTCGCCGCTCGATTTGATATTCGGGAAGTGCCGGAACGACGTCGAGCGGAGCCTTCGGCGCGA
>JAJZVP010000046.1:0-3004 GCA_021845615.1 bacterium
CGCACCACCGCGACCGAGGTGTCGATCGCGTGGATGACTTCGTCGACCGAAAACGCGCGCGTGTGCCGGGCGTCGATGGTGGCGCGTTGGTTGCTCCACGAATGCAGCTCGCGCGAGAGCAGCGCTTGGTAGATATCGGGCGGGAAGAGCGGCTCCATGCGCTCCCAGACGAAGGTCGCGGCCTCGATAAACTGCTCGCGCTCGCTATCGGTGAAGCGATGCACCTCCAGGTGGCGCTGCAATTCGGAGAGCGCTTCGGCCTCTTGTTCGGCCGCGATCGCGCGGTGCATGTTGCGCGCCTCTTCGAACGCTTGGGCGAGCGCGTTGCGATCCTCCGGCGCGATTTGGCGCAAGCGATCGGTGTTTCCCAGCACGATCTGCGTGTTGTACGCGTGCGCGGTTAAGGTGAGATAACGCTGCCCTTCGTAGAGCTTCGCCCCGACGATATTTGCGAGCGGATTCTCTTGTGCGTCGACGTCCTTCGCGACGAGTGCGTCGTGAACGCGATTGAACGGAATCACTTTGGGGATCGAGCCGAACGCATGCATGAGCGCGAGGTAGACGACCGAATCTTGAATGCGCACGCGCATGCGCTTGAGATCGTCGGGCTGCGTGACGGGATGCAGCGAGTTGGTGAAATGCCGCATGCCGTTTTCGAGAAATCCGAGCCCCGTCAGGCCGAACGGGGCGAACGATTGCAGCACGTGGCGCCCGAGCGGGCCGTCGATCACGGCGTGCGCTTCGGCGGGGGTGCTGAAAACGAAGGGAAGATCGAAGAGCTGTACCAGCGGCGAGATCGAGCCGGCGACGAACGTCGTGACGCTGACGATATCGAGTTCGCCGGAGCGAACGCGCAGGAGCTCTTCCTGTTCGGTTCCGCCTTCGAACGGGATGTGCAATTCGATACGCAGGCGACCGGAGGTAAGCTCTTCGATGCGTTTCTGCACGTACTGCAGCGCGCGCGCCGGTGGATAACCGGGCGGCAGGAGCGTCGCGCAACGCAACGTCGCGCCTTCGGAGCGCTGCACCGTCGCCGAACGCGAGAGGTAGGCCATCTCGGCACCGTAATAGGACAGGCGCTGCGTTGCGAACGCCGCCTCGAGCGCTTCGCGCCCTTCTTCGGCCATCATCGTCGAAAGCGAGGCGGTGCGTTCGATCATTTTGTTCGACTGATCGCTCTGCTGCCCGCTCGCCTGCACCGCACCGTCGATCGCGTGCGAGAGATCGGTCGAGAGCGAGGCGACCACCTGGATGGCTTCTTGCGCTTGCCGCGCGAGCGGCGCCGATTCCGCGGATTGCTCCGCGCTCGCCCGCACCGCCGCGATGGTCGCTTCGGCTTCGCGGCGCACTTCGACGACGAGCCCGGTGATGACGGAGGTCGATTCGCCGGTGGTTTTCGCGAGCCGGCCGACTTCGCCGGCGACGACCGCGAAACCGAGCCCGTGCTTGCCCGCGCGCGCCGCCTCGATTGCGGCGTTGAGCGCGAGCAATTGCGTTTCGTCGGAGACATCTTCAACGAACGCGGCCATGCGCCCGATCTCGCTCATCAGGCGACCGAATTCATCCATCGCCGCGGCAGTCTGCCCGGAGAGCTCCGCGAGTTGTTGGACCGAGGTGAGGAGTTCGCCGACGACCTGGACCGATTCGGCGAGCGCGCTGGTGGTGGCGTGCGCTTGGGTCTGCGCTTGTTGAAGCCGCGAGGCGGTCGTCCAGGAATCGCGCGAGAGCAGACCGGCGGTCTCCGCGAGTGCGACCATGAGGGTGGTCTGCTCCTGAGCCGTCGCCGCGATCGATTCCGAGATGCTCCGTACCGACTCGACGGCGTGGGAGATTGATTCGGAGAACTGCTCGAACGAGGGGTCGAGCGCTGGGGCCGCGGACGCATCGATCATCAGAGGGCGGAAGTTAGAAGAGGCGTGGCGGCGGGCCTGCCATGTCACCCCGAGTAGCGCCCTGTCACCCCGAGTAGCTGCCGAAGGCAGCGTATCGAGGGGCGCCCGCTGTCCCCCCGAGTAGCGCTCTGTCACCCCGAGTAGCTGCCGAAGGCAGCGTATCGAGGGGCAATGTTTGTCACCCCGAGTAGCTGCCGAAGGCAGCGTATCGAGGGGCGCCCGCTGTCACCCCGAGTAGCTGCCGAAGGCAGCGTATCGAGGGGCGCCCGCTGTCACCCCGAGTAGCTGCCGAAGGCAGCGTATCGAGGGGCGCCCGCTGTCACCCCGAGTAGCGCCCTGTCACCCCGAGTAGCTGCCGAAGGCAGCGTATCGAGGGGCGCGCCGACGACCCCACTTGACAACGCCGCGTGGGCGAACAGAAGCACCGTGCGATGAAAAACTACCATGTTTATATGCTTGCGTGCGCCGACGGAACGATCTATACCGGTGTTACGGGAAACATCGAGCGACGTATTGCCGAGCATTCGATGGGGCTCGATCCATTTTGTTATACCTTTTCTCGACGCCCTATTACCGTGCTATGGACCTCAACCTACTACGATGTCGTCGAAGCCATCGAATGTGAGAAAAAATTGAAACGATGGTCGCACGATAAAAAAATGGCTCTGGCGTCGGGGGATTGGGGTGCAATAAAAATACTCGGACGCAAAAAATGGAAAGGACGCAGTCGAATCGAGTAACATTTACTTACGGCTGCGAAGCACTTCGCCCCTCGATACGCCGCTACGCGGCTACTCGGGGTGACCGAGAGAGCGCCCCTCGATACGGTTGCTACGCAACGTACTCGGGGTGACCGAGAGAGCGCCCCTCGATACGGTTGCTACGCGGCTACTCGGGGTGACAGAGAGCGCGCCCCTCGATACGCCGCTACGCGGCTACTCGGGGTGACCGAGAGAGCGCCCCTCGATACGGTTGCTACGCAACCTACTCGGGGTGACCGAGAGAGCGCCCCTCGATACGGTTGCTACGCGGCTACTCGGGGTGACAGAGAGCGCGCCCCTCGATACGCCGCTACGCGGCTACTCGGGGTGACCGAGAGAGCGCCCCTCGAT
>JAJZVP010000046.1:3104-15438 GCA_021845615.1 bacterium
TACTCGGGGTGACCGAGAGAGCGCCCCTCGATACGGTTGCTACGCGGCTACTCGGGGTGACAGAGAGCGCGCCCCTCGATACGCCGCTACGCGGCTACTCGGGGTGACCGAGAGAGCGCCCCTCGATACGGTTGCTACGCAACCTACTCGGGGTGACAGAGAGCGCGCCCCTCGATACGCCGCTACGCGGCTACTCGGGGTGACAGAGAGCGCGCCCCTCGATACGGTTGCTGCGCAACCTACTCGGGGTGACAGAGAGCGCGCCCCTCGATACGCCGCTACGCGGCTACTCGGGGTGACAGAGAGCCTACTCCGCGTGGCGGATCGTGCGTTCGATGAACTCGACGAACGCGGCGGCCGAGGCTTCGACGCTTTCGTGGGTCGTGTCGAGCACGAGATCGGGACGCTGGGGCGCTTCGTAGGGTGCCGAGACGCCGGTGAAGCGCTCGAGTTCGCCGGCGCGCGCCCGGCGGTAATGCCCTTTTACGTCGCGCTTTTCGGCGGTCTCGAGATCGCAGCGCACGTAAATTTCGGCGAAGCCCGCGGCGCACGCAGCGCGCGCTTGTTCGCGATCCGCGGCATACGGCGAAATGAGTGCCGTCAAGACGACGATCCCCGCGTCGGCGAAGATGCCGGCGATCGCGGCGATGCGCCGCACGTTTTCGCGGCGATCCTCTTCGGTGAAGCCGAGATCGACGTTCAACGTCGTGCGCAACGTATCGCCGTCGAGAACGTAAACGTGGCGTCCGCGCTCGAAGAGCATGCGTTCGACGTGCATGGCGATCGTCGATTTCCCGGAGCTCGGGAGTCCGGTGAGCCAGAACACGTAGCCGCGGTGTCCGTTGCGCGCGCCGCGTTCGTCGCGGCCGACGGAGGAACGAGCGGCGACGATATTGGTCGCGCCCTCACCGCGCACGGTGGCCGCGACCGCGCGCACCTTTCCGCCGGCGACGACGCGCCCTTCGTCGAGCAGAATAAAGCGCGAGATGCTCGATGCGGGCAATGCGGGATCGGCGGCGATCGTTTCGCGCGCGACCAGCGTCACGGCGGCGATGTCGCCCGCGCGCGCCTCCTCTGCCGCGCGTCCGCGCCCATCTTCGGGTTCGAAGGTTTCGTCGATGCGGGCGATCGTTACCGCTATCTCGCGCGTTCCCAAACGCATGCGGAGATTCGCTCCCGCGCGCGCGGGGCGCTCGCCGAGCCAGAGCAGAGCGGCGGAGATGGCGTGCCCGGTCGTCGGGCCGGAATCTTCGTGCGTAGCAATCGCGCCGCGGTCGACGAAAATGCGCTCGTCGAGTTCGAGCGCCACGGCGGCGCCCGCCGATGCGCGCTCCACGTCGTCGGGCCAGCGCACGATGCGCGCGACGCGCGCCGTGGTGCGTAGCGGCCAGAACGTCAGTGCGTCGCCGCGAGCGATCGTTCCGCAATCGATGCGCCCGACGATCCAGCGCGTCGCGCCGCGCCGATAGACATCCTGGACCACCATGCGCAGCGGCGCGTTCGCATCGTCGCGATGCGTCTCGATCGCTTCGATCTCGGCGAGCAGCGTATTGCCGCGCCACCACGCGGTCCTCGCTCCGGGCGCGGCGAGGTTTGCGCCTTCGCGAGCGGCGACCGGGAGAATTGCGAGCGGTGCGATTTCGAGCCCGCGCAGAAACGCGTCGGCCTCTGCGGCGCGCTCTTCGTAGCGCGCTTGCGGCGCGGCGGAGAGATCGAGCTTATTGATCGCGACGATCACCGACGTGAAGCCGAACCACTGCAAAAAGAGCGCCTGCCGGCGCGTCTGTGCGGTAATGCCCTCTTCGGCGGAGATGACCAGAATCGCCGCATCGACTTCCGAGGCTCCGCTCACTAGATTGCGGATTAATTCGCGGTGCCCGGGCGCGTCGACGAAAACGATCTCGCGCTTCGCCGTCCTCAACCAAATGCGCGAACTGTCGAGCGTGATCGCTTGGTCGCGCTCGATTTGAAAGGCGTCGAGCAGAAATGAATACTCCATCGGAACGCCGCGCCGTTCGCTCGACCGTTCCATCTCGTCGAGCTTCTGTCGGGGAACGTAGCCGCAATCCACCATCAGGCGCCCGAGGATCGTCGATTTCCCGGCGTCGACGTCGCCGAACATTACGACGCGCAGCGCGCTCACATGTACCCCCCGGCGCGCAAGCGTTCGAATGCGTCTTCGCTCTCGCCGTCCATCGCGCGCCCCGCGCGTTCGGGTTCGCGCGTCGTCGCCAATTCGGCGACGATCTTTTCGATCGTGTCGGCCTCGCTGGGAATCGGAAACGTAATGTTGCTCTCGCCGAGCGAGCGATAGCGCTGCCCGTTGCGCGCCAGATAGAGCGAGACGAACGGAATCCCCTCGGCTTGCGTGTAGCGCCAGATATCGCGCTCGGTCCAATGCAGGAGCGGGTGCACGCGCACGTGCGCGCCGTCGGGAACCTCGGTGCAATAATAATCCCAGAGTTCCGGCGGTTGGCGCTGCGGATCCCACGAGCCGTCGGCGTTCCGCGGGCTAAAGACCCGTTCTTTCGCGCGGATCGCCTGTTCGTCGCGCCGTATGCCGAGAACGATCGCGCGGTAGCGTTCGCGTTCGAGGAGCGCGCGCAACCCCGCAGTCTTGCGCGCGGCGTGGCGCGCCGCCGACGGCAAGCTCTGGTCGACGGCGCTTTCGGGCGGGCACGCTTCGTTGAGGATCGGGAGCGACCACTCGCGCACGAGCCGATCGCGGAATGCGTAGACCTCCGAAAATTCCATGCCGGTATCGAGCAGCACCAACGGAAAGGGCACCTCGCCGAGAAAGGCTTTGCGCACCATCCAGAGCAGCGCCGTGCTGTCTTTCCCGATCGACCACAGCATCGCCGGGCGATCGATGCGCGCAAACGCTTCGCGCAGAATGTAGATGCTCTGCGATTCGAGCGTTTCGAGATCGTCGGGGAGGTGCGAGCGCTCCATCACAGCGCGCTACCTTGGCCTCGCTTGCAGCGAGCTCCCCCGTAGCGTTCGCCGCGAGCGTTCAAAAAAAGCGGAGGGGCGATTGGTTCGCTCCTCCGCACGATCGTTCGAACGCTCGGGGTTAGCCGCGGACGGCGATCTTCTTCGGCTGTGCCTTGGGATGAAGCGGAAGCTTCAGCGTCAGCATGCCGTGCTCGACGCGGGCGTCGATGCGCTCGCTATCGATCTCGTCGGGTAGCGAGATCGTCCGGGTGAAGTTCCGGCGCTCGTTTTTTCCGACGACGTTGAGGATGCCGTCGTTGACGGTCGCTTCGATCTGCTCGGGGCTGAAGCCCGGGACGGGGAGCTCGAGCTGGTAGCCTTCATCGTTGCGCTCGACCTCAAAGGACGGGCCTTGGGGAAGGTTGCCGACGAGGCCACGGAACGGGTCCCAGTTGAGCAGGTCGAGGGCGCTCCGGAGCCCGGGGCGGATGGCGGGGCGTTCGATCGTGGTGAGCTCACTCATGGTTGATCATTCTCCTTGTTTAGCAGTCATGGCAGTTGAGTGCCAATATATATAACTCGCCGGAGCGGGAAAAGTTTCGCCTCTGGGGCTCATGGTTTTCCGAACTCACAAATGAGGGGAGGATCTTTTCCTTTTGAGTGATAACTAGGCCGAACGCTGGCCCTACCTACCGCTACAGTTGTTTTTTGTCGTTCGGCCGCGTGGTTCTGTTGGATCAAGGAGGTCGCTCGATGCGTTACGGGAGTCGCCTGAGTTTTCTATTTGCCGCGCTGCTAACGGCGGGGCTCGCCGGTTGCGGCGGCGGTGGCGCCGGCGGTGCCGGGCCGGCAGCCGTGCTGCCCGGAAGTCCCGGGCTCCCCACGACCGGAGCCGCGGCGAACGCGCACGTAGTGATCTCGATCCCGAAGCCGAGCGCGAGCACGGGGCGCACCCCGGCTTATGTCTCTCCGGCGACGCAATCGATCTCGGTTGCGGTCGATGGCGGCACCCCGACCGTGCAGAACCTCTCGTCGAGCTCTCCGAACTGCTCGAGCGCCGGCGCGGCCTATCCGCTCAACTGCACCGTCCCGGTCAGCGCTGCGGCGGGTAGCCACACGCTCACCTTCATCACCTACGACCAACCGAATGCCGCCGGGAACAAGCTCTCGGCGAACAGCATCTCGGTGACCTTCGTTGCCGGGCAGAACCCGGCGATTCCCGTCGTTCTCGCCGGCGTACCAACCTCGTTCCAGGTGGCCTCGGCGACGGCAATGTCACCGAGCTCGATCGTCGGTAGTGCGACCACGGGCTATCAGTTCTTGATGGCGTCAACCTCAAAGATGCTCATCGTTGCGCTCGACGCTGACGGCAACTATATCGTCGGCCCCGGCGCACCGACGATCGCCGCTTCGTTGACCGGCGTTACCGCAGGCTCGGGCATCGCAATCGCCCCGGTGGGCGGCGGGAATCCGAATCTCTTCGCGCTCGCCTCAACCGGCGCGGGTTCCGCGACGCTCGCGCTCTCCGCGACACCGTCGGCATCGCTCGCCGGAAGCGCGCTTACTGCGAATATTCCCCTTACAGCCGCGGCACTGGTGACAACGGTCGCCGGCAAAGCCGGGGTCTCGGGGCTCGTCGACGGTACCGGGACGAGTGCGGAATTTGGCGGGCCTTATGGTGTTGCTTACAACTCTGCGAACGGCAACATCTACGTGGTCGACGATTGCACGATTCGGGAAATGACGCCGGGAAATGGAACGGCGAATAGCGCCACCGTCACGACGATCGCCGGGAGCGCGACCTGCGGCGACGTCGATGGAACCGGCACCGGAGCGAAATTAGATTACCCCGGTGGTATCGCCTACGATGCGGCGAACGGGAATCTCTACTTTCCCGACCAATGCAGCATTCGGCAGGTAACCCCGGGAAACGGCACCGCGAACAGTGGGGTCGTCACCACGATCGCCGGTAACTACACCACCTGCGGCGAGGTCGACGGAACGGGCACCGGAGCGCAGTTCGATTATGCCTACGGCATCGCCTACGATGCCGCGAACCACGATTTGTACGTTACCGACGAGAGCGGCTGCACGGTTCGGCAGATCGATCCGGGCAATGGTACGTTAAATAGCGGCGTCGTTATCACGATCGCCGGCAATCCGTCGAGCTGCACGTCTAGCGACGGTACCGGAACGAGCGCGACGTTCAATAACGTTGAGGGCGTTGCCGTCGATTCGGCGAACGGCGATCTCTACGTGACTGATTACTGTTCGGTCCGGCAGGTGACGATCGGGAACGGCACCGCGAACAGCGGAGTCGTCACGACGATCGCCGGCAACAACAATACGTGCGGGTACGTCGATGGGACGGGAACGGCGGCGCAGTTTGCGACCTATCTCAATGGCATCGGCTACGACTCCACCAATGGCGATCTCTACGTCTCCGACGACGACAATTGCAACCTACGGCAAGTAACGCCGGGTAACGGCACCGCGAACAGCGGTGTGGTGACGACGCTCGCGGGTGGCAATAGCACGCAGTGTTCGTTCGCCGACGGGTTCGGCAACCTCGCTCGCTTTGATTACCCGTATTTTCCTGCCTACGACCCAACGAACAACTCGCTCTACGTCGGCGATTATAACTACACGATCCGACAGGTGCAGCTATGAAACGTTTGATCTTTGCCGCGGGCGTCGCCCTTTCGCTCGCACTCGTCGGCTGCGGCGGTAGCGCCGGCGGCGTCGGCAACGCCGCTCTCCCTGGTGCGGGAAGCACGCGTCCCATGGTGGATGCGCGCCTCGTGATTACCATTCCGCAGCGGACCGCCACCTCGGCCGGATCGCGGGCACCCGCATATGTTTCGCCCTCGACGCAATCGTTAACGGTGCAAGTCGACGGCGGCACGCCGACCGCGCAGAACCTCACGTCGGGCTCGCCGAACTGCAGCGTCGGCGGCCCTTTGAGCGCGCTCACGTGCACCGTCCCAATCGCCGCATCGGCCGGATCGCACACGTTTACGTTCACCACCTACGATGGACTCGGTGGAACGGGGAACGTGCTCTCCACCAATGCGGTGACGCAAACGATCGTCGCGAATCAAACGAACTCCATCGACGTTACGCTCGCGGGGGTGCCCGCTTCGCTGCAGGTGCTTGCTGTGGGCAGCAGCACCGGCATAACCGGCAGCGTCGGAACGGGGCTGCAACTCGCTGGTGTGCTCTCGGCTTCGTTTTCCGTCGTTCCCCTCGATGCGGACGGGAATATTATCATCGGGCCCGGTGCGCCGACAATTGCCGCCTCGATAACGGGTGCGAGCACGGGTTTGGGAGCCACCGTTGTTCCGAACGCCGCGAATCCCAACGAATTTACCGTGAGCGCGCTCGCCCCCGGTTCGGGGACCTTCTCCGTGACGGCGACGCCGGCAATCGCGTCTGCGGGCACGCCGCTCTCGGCAACGGTGCCGCTCACCTTCGAAGCGGTCACGACGACGATCGCCGGTCAGTCTTTCAATCCCGGCTTTACCGATGGTACCGGCACCGCTGCTCACTTTAATGGTGTCGCAGGGATCGCGTACGATTCAGCGACCGGCGATCTCTACGTTACCGACACCACGAATTGCGCGGTTCGCTCGGTGACCCCGGGAAATGGCACCGCGAATAGCGGCACCGTCGTGACCCTCGCCGGCTCACCGACCTGCGGCTTCGCCGACGGCACCGGGACTGCCGCGCACTTTAACGCTCCGATCGGCGATGCCTACGATTCCGCCACCGGGTACATTTACATCACGGATCTGTCGAACTGCGCGATTCGTCAGCTCGCTCCAGGAAGCGGGACGGCGGGAAGCGGCGCCGTGGTGACCGTCGCGGGCGGAGCGGGCTGTGGATTCGCTGACGGCACCGGAACGGCGGCGATGTTTTCTCACCCGGCCGGCGTGGCGTACGATCCTGCGAATGGAGATCTCTACGTTACCGACGATGGGAATTGTACGGTTCGCGAGATCGTTCCAGGAAATGGGACGGCAGGGAGTGCGACGGTCGTGACGATTGCCGGAAGCACGACCTGCGGGTTCACGGATGGGACCGGCGCCGCCGCGCGCTTCAACCATCCGGCGAGTATCGCCTACGATCCGGTGAATGGAGACCTCTATGTTACCGATAACGGCAACTGTGCGATTCGTCAAGTAACCCCCGGAAATGGGACGGCGAATAGCGGCACCGTCACGACGCTCGCCGGAAGCACGTGTGGGTTTGCTCAGGGAACCGGCACGAGCGTGAAATTCGGAGAGGCCTCCGGAATTGCGTACGATTCCGCAAGCGGTAACTTTTATATCACCGACTATACAAATTGGGTGATCTGGCAAATGACACCCGGGAACGGCACGGCGAATAGCGCGACCGCGACGGTCGTGGCGGGCCAGGCCGGGCGGGGCAACAATACCGACGGCGTCGGGACGAACGCGCTGTATTATTATCCGGATTTTCTCACCTACGATCCAACAAACAACGCGCTCTACATCACCAATTCGGGAACCAATACCGTTCGGGAGCTCCAGCTCTAGCCCGGCGCTACTCGGTCATCCCAAGTAGCGCTACCTCCTGTCATCCCGAGTAGCGCTACCTCCTGTCATTCCGAGTAGCCGCGAAGCGGCGTATCGAGGGATCGCACGCTCTGTCATCCCGAGTAGCCGCGAAGCGGCGTATCGAGGGATCGCACGCTCTGTCATCCCGAGTAGCCCCCCGCAGGGGCGTATCGAGGGATCGCACGCTCTGTCATTCCGAGTAGCCGCGAAGCGGCGTATCGAGGGATCGCACGCTCTGTCATCCCGAGTAGCCCCCGCAGGGGCGTATCGAGGAATCGCACGCCCTGTCATCCCGAGTAGCCCCCGCAGGGGCGTATCGAGGGATCGCACGCTCTGTCATCCCGAGTAGCCGCGAAGCGGCGTATCGAGGGATCGCACGCTCTGTCATCCCGAGTAGCCGCGAAGCGGCGTATCGAGGGATCGCTTCTCGTGCCTCGATACGGGCGCTAACGCGCCCTACTCGGCAGGACAATGCAACCTATGTAGCGCTGCTCGATAACCGCAGGCAGCGCGACTCTGTCATCCCGAGTAGCCGCGAAGCGGCGTATCGAGGGATCGCTTCTCGTGCCTCGATACGGGCGCTAACGCGCCCTACTCGGCAGGACAATGCAACCTATGTAGCGCTGCTCGATAACCGCAGGCAGCGCGACTCTGTCATCCCGAGTAGCCCCCGCAGGGGCGTATCGAGGGGGATCGCTTCTCGTGCCTCGATACGGGCGCTAACGCGCCCTACTCGGCATGACAATGCAACCTATGTAGCGCTGCTCGATAACCGCAGGCAGCGCGACTCTGTCATCCCGAGTAGCCGCGAAGCGGCGTATCGAGGGATCGCTTCCCGTGCCTCGATACGGCGCTTGCAGCGCCTACTCGGCATGACACCGCGCGTGCCTCGATACGGCGCTTGCAGCGCCTACTCGGCATGACACCGCGCGTGCCTCGATACGGCGCTTGCAGCGCCTACTCGGCATGACAATGCAAGCACGCTTTTCCCGCGGGCTTCCAGGCTCTGCTATAATCGAGCGCGCTCATGACCGTTACGCTCCCCCGCCCCGCCCGCCCGGCGCTCGACGCCCTGCTCGACCGCCTCGCGGGGGAGCATGGGCCGCTCGTGCCCGCGCTCGGCGCGTTCGAGCGTGGAATCGGCGCGGTGGCGGTGCACGAAACCATTCCCGCAGCGCGCCCCGCATTGCTCGCCGCGCTCTATCGCGCGCGTCGGCGCCCGACGTTGGTGCTGCTGCCCACCCCCGATGCCGCCGAACGCGCGTACGCCGATCTCCTCTGCTATCTCGGTGAAGCGCGCGCCGCCGATCTTTTCTTGCATCGCGGTCGCGAAGCGGCGTTCGGCAGCATCGAATCGCCGGCGGAACGCAGCGCGCGCATAACGCTGCTCGCCGCGCTCGATGCCGGGGAGCCGTTGCTCGTCCTTACCTCGGTCGCCGGAGTTCGCTCGTACGTGATGCCGCGCGCCGTCCTGCGCGAATTGCGCGGCGAATTGCGCGTCGGTGCGGAACCGGGGTGGGAGGCGACGATCCGGCGTTTGCATCGCCTCGGATACGAACGCACCGATATCGTCGGTGCGGTCGGGCAGTACGCGGTGCGCGGCGGCATTCTCGATCTCTATGCGGCGACCGCGGAGAGCCCGACGCGCATCGAATTTTTCGGCGATACGATTGAGAGCATCCGCAGCTTCGAGATCGAGAGCCAGCGCAGCGTCGCACCGCTCGAAGCGCTCGACCTTCTGCCGTGGGGCGAGATTCCGCGCGACGAGATCTACCGTAGCAACGTCGCCGAACGGATCGGTGGCGACGGCCCGCGCGAGCGAGCGGTGCGCGCGTTTCTCGAACGCGGAGAAGAGCTCCCCGACGCGTGGATTCCTTTCGCCTACGACCGCCCCGAGACGCTCTTCGAGTATCTCCCCGAATACGCGCTGGTAACGCTCGTCGAACCGGCGACGCTCGCGGCGATCGACAGCGCGCTCGACGACGAACGCGTCCGCGCGCGCAGCACGCTGCTCGCCGATGCAGCGGCCGAAGAACTCGATGTGCGCGATGAATTCGTCGACGATGCGTTGCTCGCCGAGATCGAAGCGCCGCACCCGCGCCTCGACGCGCTGCACGCCGCCTGCGGACGCCTACAGAGCCTGGTGCTGCCCGGAGCGATCGAAGGCGAGCCGCCCGCATGGTTGCCGAACATCGATACCTCGATCGTGCTCGAAACGCGACCGAGCGAGCATTACAACCGGCAGATGACGCTCTTTCTCGAGGCGATCCGCGAAGCGTTGGCGCGCCGCGAGAGCATCGTCATCCTCACCTCCGGCGTCGCGCGCGTCGGCGAGATTTTTAGCGCCGCCGGAATCAACGTGTTGCCGATGCCGCGCGCGCTCGCCGAAGGCGGCATCTGCATCGAACACGGTTCGATCGACGGCGGATTTACGCTCCCCGACGGCCGGCTGCGCATCCTCGGCGATCGCGAGATCTTCGGTGCGCCGCCCAAACGCGTCAAGCTACGCGCTGTCAAGGAAGGCGTACCGGTAACGCTCGCCGATCTCAAGGTCGGCGATTTCGTCGTGCACGCGGTGCATGGAATCGGCCAGTACGTCGGGCTGCGTAGCGAAACGCTCTTCGGCGTCACGCAAGACTTTCTCGATCTGCATTACGCCGGCAGCGACCGCATGATGGTGCCGGTCACGCAGATGCACCAAGTCACGAAGTATGCCGCGGGCGACGGCGCGACGCCGCGGCTTTCGAAAATGGGCGGCGTCGAATGGGCGCGGACGAAAGCGCGCGTTGGCTCGCAACTCGCGGCGATCGCCGACGGCCTAGTCGAACTCTACGCCGAACGCGAGATGAGCCGCGGCTTTTCGTTCTCGCCCGATAGCGCGTGGCAGAGCGAACTTGAAGAGGCGTTCCCCTACGATCTCACGCCCGATCAGGCAACCGCGGTAAGCGCGGTGAAGGCCGATATGGAGCGCGAGCGCCCGATGGACCGCGTCGTCTGCGGCGACGTCGGCTACGGCAAAACCGAAGTCGCGCTGCGCGCGGCGTTTAAAGCGGTCTCGGATAAAAAACAGGTGGCGATTCTCGTGCCGACCACGTTGCTGGCGGCACAACACTATCGCACCTTCAGCACGCGCTTCGCCGCCTACCCGTTGCGCATCGAAGAGCTCTCGCGCTTTAAAACCAAAGCCGAACAACGGACGGTGCTCGCCGCGCTCGCCGAAGGCAAAGTCGATATCGTCATCGGCACCCATCGCTTGCTACAGAAGGACGTCGTCTTCGCCGATCTCGGCCTCATCGTGGTCGACGAAGAGCAGCGCTTCGGGGTGATGCACAAAGAACGGTTGAAGGAACTCAAGACCAGCGTCGACGTTCTCACGCTTTCGGCAACACCGATTCCACGCACGCTCCATATGTCGTTGATGGGCGTTCGCGATCTCTCGCTCATTCAGACCGCTCCGAAAAATCGCATGTCGATTAAAACGGTCGTGTTGCCGGGGGGCGATGCCGTGGTGACGCGAGCGATCTCCGCCGAACTCGATCGCGGCGGGCAGGTGTACTACCTGCACAATCGCGTCGAATCGATCCATGCGGTCGCGAATGCCTTGCAGCAGCTCGTTCCGCGCGCGCGCATCGCCGTGGGGCACGGCCAGATGACCGAGGGCGAGCTCGAACCGATCATGCAGAAGTTCATCGACGGCGAGACCGACGTGCTCGTCGCGACGACGATTATCGAGAACGGCATCGATATTCCCAACGTCAACACGATGATCGTCGCCGATGCCGACCGTTTCGGGCTCGCGCAGCTCTATCAGCTCCGCGGTCGCGTCGGTCGTTCGAACCATCAGGCCTACTGTTATTTGCTTTACCAGGGGCATAAAGTGCTCACCGAGGATGCGAAGGCGCGCCTGGAAGCGATCCGCGAATTCACGCATTTGGGATCGGGGCTGCAAATCGCCATGCGCGATTTAGAGATTCGCGGCGCCGGCAATCTCGTCGGTGCGGCGCAATCCGGGTTCATTGCGTCGGTCGGCTTCGACACCTACTGCCAGTTGCTCGCCGATGCCATAGCCGCACGGCGCGGCGCGAGCGCGACGATGGAAGAGCGCCAGGAAGCGGTGATCGACGTCAAGGTGAGCGCGTTCGTTCCCGACGATTACGTGCCGCAAGTCTCGCAGAAGATCGCGATCTATCAGCAGCTCGCCCGCGCGCGCAGCGAGAGCGACGTCGAGGAGATTGCCGCCGGCGTGCGCGACCGCTTCGGCCCGCTGCCGCGCCCGCTCGAAACGCTGGTAGAGATTACGAAGCTGCGCTCCATCGCACTCGCGAAGCGCGTGTCGCGCGTCGTGGTGGACGATCGCCGGCTCACGCTCGGCGTCGGCACCGGGTTCGCGCTCGCTCCCGCGGGGATTCCAAAGCTGCAATCGCTCACGCGAAATCGCTTCCGTTTCGCGGAGGGCAAGATTCTCGTCGATCTGCCGCCCGCGCAAGAAGGGCCGAGCGAGCGCCGCTGGATGCCGCTGCTGCGGGGAATCCTCGAAGCGCTTTAACGCGCACCCTTGTCACCCCGAGTATGGAGTTCTGTCACCCCGAGTATGGAGTTCTGTCACCCCGAGTAGGTTGCGTAGCAACCGTATCGAGGGGCCCGTGTCACCCCGAGTAGGTTGCGTAGCAACCGTATCGAGGCACGAGAAGCGTGGACTTTACCCGGTTTCGTGGACGCCAAGATAGGTCACTCCCCGAGGAGGGCCAGAAAGGTATCCCATGCCAAAGAAACGCACGCAACACTCGTCGGAATACAAGATCGAAGCCCTTCGTCGAGTC
>JAJZVP010000185.1 GCA_021845615.1 bacterium
CGAAAAAGTGATGGAGGCGTTGCGCGGGCTCGACCCGGTCGCGTACATCCGCTTCGCCTCGGTCTATCGCTCGTTCCGAGATATTGAAAGCTTCCGAGAAGAACTCTCGACCCTTCTTCCTAAGTAAGGGGCTATGAGCGCCGATCTTCGCCACATGCCGCGCGTCGCCGTGCGTCGGCTCGCGCATGCCGCCGAGCTTCCCCCTCCGACCTACATGAGCGATGCGGCTGCGGGCGCGGATCTCTGCGCCGCGCATGCGTTGCGCCTCGCGCCTGGAGAGCGTTCGCTCGTACCGACCGGCTTCGCCATCGAACTCCCGAACGGATTCGAAGCGCAAGTTCGTCCGCGTAGCGGGCTCGCGCTGCGCAGCGGAATTACCTGTTTGAACTCGCCCGGGACGATCGATGCGGATTATCGCGGCGAGATCTGCGTGCTGCTCATCAATCACGGGCAGGAGAGCGTCGAGATCGCTCGCGGCGAGCGCATCGCGCAACTCGTCGTCGCGCCGGTCGCTCGCGCGAGCTTCGAAATCGTCGACGATCTCGGCGAGAGCGCGCGCGGCGAGGGCGGCTTCGGCAGCACCGGGCGAAGCGCGCCGGTCCGCGCATGAAGGTCTATATCGTCGGGCGCGGCGCCGTCGGTTCGTTCTTGGGCGAGCGGCTGAGTTCGGTCGGCGTCGATATCACCTACGCGCCGCGCGCGATCGAGGACGTCACGCGCGTCGATGCCGACGTCGCGATCGTGGCGGTGAAGAGTTACGATACGCCGGCGGCGATCGAGACGCTCCAGCGCGCGATTGCGGCGCCGGGGAATTGCGTCTTCGTCTCGCCGCAAAACGGCATCGGGAACGAAGAGCTTCTGGCGGCGGCATTCGGCGAACGCAACGTCGTCGCCGCGGCGCTCACCGTTCCGGTCGATCGCGATCGCGATGGGCGCGTCGCCGCGGCGAAAGAGGGTGGGCTCGCGCTCGCGCCGCTCGGCGGTGCGGCATATAACTGGTTGAGCGCGACATTTCAGAGTGCGGGCATCTCCGTGAAGGTCTGCGAAGATTGGCGCGCGCTCAAGTGGAGCAAACTCGCACTCAACATCGTGGCGAACGCATCCTGCGCCATTCTCAACGTTCTGCCGAATCGTTTGGTGCGGTTCGAAAAAATATTCACCCTGGAAATTCGCGCGATTCGCGAAGTGCGCGACGTGATGAAAGCGCTCGGCCTCACGCCGATCGATTTGCCGCGCTATCCGGTCCGGGCGCTCTTCGCCATCGTCTCGCTCCCGAGCCCGATCGCGCGCCGCGTCCTCGCCGGGCGCGTCGCCTCGGCGCGGGGGACGAAGCCGCCATCGCTGCTGCTCGATCTGCGTTCGGGGCGCGAGCGCAACGAGGTGGAATCGCTCTGCGGAGCCGTCGCCGCCGCCGGGCGCGCCTGCGGTGTGCCGACGCCGGTGAATGCCGTCTACGCGCGCGTGCTCGCCGATATCGCGCAGATGCCGCAATTGTGGGCGAAATATCGAGAGCGCCCGGAAGCGCTTCTCGACGAGGTCTATGCCGAGATGAAACGCACGAAAATGCGAGAGAGAGGCGAGCATGCGTGACCCCCGCGTTCCCGAATCGTTGGAGGGCTGGTGGATCCTCCACCGCATGTTTCGATTCGACCGATTGCTCTGGGAGAGCGTCGGTGAAAAGCGACGTTCGAAGATTGCCGGCCGCGCTCGCGACCTCTTCGAACACATGCATGCCGGCGAGGACGGCGATATCGGGCTCGCGCAGATCGTGGGGCACAAGGGCGACTTCATGCTCACGCATTACGCGCGCGGTTACGACGGGCTCGCGTACGCGCAAATGCTCGTCGACAAGCTCGAACTCCGCGTATTTTTAGAACCGATGGATTCGTACGTCTCGGTCCTCGAAGTCGGCATGTACGATGCGACGGGAAAAATTCACGCCGATCTTGCCGCGCGCGGGCTCGAGCAAGGCAGCGAGGAGTGGGTCCTCGCTTTCGACGAAGCGCTCGCGAGCCAAGCGGTGAGCCCGTATATCGCTCCCCGCCTTTGGGCGAAGATTCCGCGACGCCGCTATACTTGCTTCTATCCCATGGATAAGCGGCGCGGCGAGAGCGTGAATTGGTATCTGACGCCGTTCGACGAACGCCGGAAAATGATGCACGAACACGGCCTGATCGGAAGGACCTACGCCGGGAAACTCACGCAGGTGATCTCCGGATCGATCGGCTACGACGATTTCGAATGGGGCGTCGATCTCTACGCCGACGATCCCTTGATCTTCAAAAAGATCGTCTACGAAATGCGTTTCGATGAGGCGAGCGCGAAGTACGGCGAGTTCGGCTCGTTCTGGAGCGGCGTTCAGTTTTCGCCCGCGCAGCTAGGTGTGTTCCTCGATGGAGATTCGGTTCCGGCGCTCGAGGACTAGCGCCGGAGGTTGTCACGCCGAGTAGGCGCCAATGTCACGCCGAGTAGCTTCCGAAGGAAGCGTATCGAGGCGCCGCACGCCGAGCCGTTGTCATGCCGAGTAGCTTCCGAAGGAAGCGTATCGAGGCGCCGCCCCGCCGCTCCGCCGAACAGCTCCGTCGCACCGCTCCTCACTAGACGCTCGCGGCTCGGACAAGCAATGTCAGGGTCCTCGCCGCTCGCTTAAGCGTTCGTCGGGGCGCCGGA
>JAJZVP010000047.1 GCA_021845615.1 bacterium
TATCTATGAAAAACGATCTGGCGCTCGCGGGCCATACCTTAGGTGATCGTTGATATGTGTCATCAACAAATAGTTCTCTCCGGTCAAGCATCGCAAGAATCTCAGCTATCGTAAAATGACTGGACTGAATTTTCAAGCAGATTCTCCTCCACTCATCGGCGCAGAAAGGGATTGCATTGCTTTTAGCGCCCGGATTTCCTTCTACGTCGTTGCCCTTGATCGCACCTGACGAAACCAAAACTAATCGGACCGATGAGTAGCGTAAAGGATATGCAATAACCGCGACGCGCCCACCCGTTTTATGTCAAGCCAGCGATACGGGCGGACAGGCACGATCTTCCCGTCCACCGACAACAAATGTCATTGCAGCAAAAAGGTCGACGTCGCCAGAAAATCTAGCCCGTCCCACTACGAGGCATCCGATTGGCGCTTATCTGACTCGTTTTATTTCCTCATCGGTCATATACCCGTCAATCCCAAATTCTTCAAACGTTCCCAGAATTATTTTCTTCTTATGCTTTTTCCAAATGTGCTCGACCACCCCTGCAACACTTGGCTTGAACCGATTCGCAATCAAGTAGCCTGTCTTATAATCGAGCATATCCATATAACCAAAAAGCTGGTAAACATCGATCCCGGCCGCGTCGTCTACTTTTATTTCGTACGGAACATCATCTGCTAACACATCAATGTGCCCGTCGAGAACTGAAGTAGGCGCTTCGATAACAACTGATCGCTTTTGATGAGCTGGTCCCTTAAGGATTTTGACCAATCTGTCTCGCATGACCGATTCCGGCGGCTTTTCGCGATTGAATTTTCGGGATAGCAAACCCCGTTTTTCAATTATATTTCTAATTTTGTCCATGCATTCCTCAAACGCCTCATCGGTTAACATTGCGTTTTTAGTAATTGCGGTATGAAAACCCGAGATTAGGTCGATTTCGCCACGAAGCAAATTATATTGTCCATGGCGAGTATCAACAAGATACGGCTCTAAAAAGTGAAATTTTATTACGCGATCTTTTCGGATTAAATCAAAACCGGCGTTGGGGGTAGAAAGACTGTATGGATTTGAGCGCTCTGGCTTACGCAGACCGAGTTGCGCGTAATGCGCCTCGTCTTCGGGTGCGAACCCAACAGTAAAATGCGCGGTCCAGTTTTTTCCTATTATATCTTCGGAGATCTCTTCCCTATTTGTTCTGCTCCGCGTATTAAAGTAAATCGGTTGAATTGGTTCAACCATATTACTATGTTTTGAGTCGTCATCAAGTGATTCAAAGTTTACCCAAATGGCGATCTTTGAATCCGGGAGAAGAAATCGCCTATACCGCGCGCCAAGGTATTGCAAAAATTTTCTTCGTCTTTCTGGGCCGTCAGGGGGTTCGGCATGTAGATCCGCGATTTCTATGACTGTTCCGTGGCGAAATTGCACATGAACTTCGCTTCCGGAAATGCTCCAACCGAATTTTTTTATTTCTGATGCACTGGTTTCCCCATCCGCCTTCGTAAGCAGTCGGGTAAGATTCCCAATTGACGCAACAGCCTGTTTCATTCCCAGCCCGTGCTCGTTCAGTGTGCCGCCGCCGGATCCATGTCCGGGAGAAATTGCCTCGCCGAGTTTATTCCGGCTGATTCCACAGCAGTTATCTTCAATGCTAAACCGGTTTCGTTTTTTAGTTTTCGAATAAAAAAACGTTACCACAATTTTGGTGGCTTTGCTGGATATTCGCGCAGCGATTGCGTTATCGATGAGCTCAGAAACGGCGTCCAAAAGATCGTACGAATTTCGACCAAGTTCGCGGAAAAGTGCGTCGTTGCGAGGAACTTCGATTTCGAATGATCGAGGGGTCGAGTCTTTTTTCCTGGCAGCAGGTTTTGCTTTTGAGGATCGTAGGGCCATTATGCGAAGCCTCCTAGTTTTTCAAGCTACGCCGACCCTTCCGCCAAACCTTCGGAAGCGCCTCTCGTCAGAATACCCATATAATATTCGAGTCGCTGACTCGCCTTGCTCGGTTCATCGGCGTAAATAGGTCGATTTTCTTGTCGGCTGTCTTAATGGAGCGCTTTCTACGAAGCCTAACCCAAGCGTTGACGGCACCCGGTGAGAGGGGCAGCAGTAATGGACGCTTAAACTCAAGCATATGTCGTTCGACCCTCTATATCTCAAAGCGCGCCGGAAAGGGGCTAATCTCTCGCAGCGAGCCCTTGCGCTAAAGGCGGGGGTATCGCAGGCGCTCATTGCCGAGATCGAGCGGGGGAAGCACCCTCCTTCGGCGACTTCGCTTTTAAAAATTGCCGCTGCCCTGGGCGTATCCCCGGAAGAACTTAAGGCCTAGAAACTACCGCGCGTTAGCCCTGCCAAGGCCTTGGTGCCGAATCGGGGGCATTGGGGTTCGAGCGGGCAACTACCGCAATGGGGAACCGGGGTGCATACGCCGGCCCCGACATCGAGAAGTCCGAAATTGGTCGCGCGCGCATCCGGCCCGGCCACTCCAATTGCGTCGGCGTACCGTTGGTAAATTGGAGCGCGTACGTCGCCGTTCGCGATTCGGAATACGCGCCGTAATATTCGCGCCACATTTGCATCAACGATTCCAATCTTCTGGCCACGCCCGAAGCAAGCGATCGCACGTGCACCGTAGGCGCCGATTCCGGGAAGGTGCTCCAGCATTTTCTGCCAGTCGTCGAAAACATCGAAGCCGAGCCTCACAACACCGCCTGCCATACCAACCAATTGTATCGAACGCTTTCGCGACAGCCCGAGCGGGCGGAGCAACTCCTCGATCTCGCGAGGGTCGGCGCCTGCGAGGGCGATTGCGTCAGGATAGACCTCTATTATTCGCGTGTAAACCGAAACCACGCTTTCGGCGCGCGTTTTCTGCAACAATATCTCGGCGACGGCGAGCCGAAAGCCGTCGCGCTCGTGCCGCCACGGAAAATCGCGGCCATTATCTAGATAATACCTCGCCGCAAGGTTCGCGACGGCGGTGATTTTTTCACGCGTCTTCGGGGAGAACCGAAAGGGCCGCTTAGGAGCCTTCTTCGCGGCGTTCGCGGTAACTCCGGATCTCCTCATCACTGATTTCATCCTTCGGCACGAGGCGATAGTGCCGTTCGTTCATCTTACGGACTTTGCCGTCAACTTCATCAAAAGAATACAGCGCGATGAGGTCGTCACTCATAAACTGAGCGGCGATCGGGGTACAAATAAGTTCAGAAAACCGTTGGCGACATAGGAGCAGGTCTTGTTCGATCTGCTGAACGGCAATTTTATCCGATCCACCCTTCGCTTGGACCGGGAATACGTAGTGCGCCCCGCGCCGGTCGATTCCGATATACATTTCATCGGTTTCGATTTGCATGGTTTCGCGCGCCTCATCTTCAACGCGCACGCTCGTACGAAGATGGTTCTGCAGCGAGTAGCACGCCACGCCGGTAAAAATATCAATGAGTCGATTGTAGCGCAATTTTGCCAGCAACGCCTGTTCGTCGCTTAATGCGTACCGCGCAATAATTCCCGGGGTTGCATCGGGGATTTTGATTTCGAATAGCATTTTATCGGGAATGACCAAAAAGGTATTTCCAAGAACGAACCGATAGCGCGCGCGGCCGACATTAACGAGCCGCCACTCTTCACCCTCGGGAGCCGTCGCACGAATGTTCTCTGGAAGCGGCCTTCGGTACTTAAACGAATAGACGAGATCGCCGAGGTTCTTCGCAGCGTCAAGTTCTAGTTCACCGGCGGCCCGGATTATTTCGTCTCGCTCGAAGTCGACGGACCGAGCGCCAGGCTTATATCCCGCGAAGAATAGACGCTCTATAACCGCCTCGTACATACCGCTACGCGCAGGCCTCGTCACGCTAGAGTGTCCGCCATTCGTCGCCGCGTTTTGGGAATGTTTTTTTCGCCAACGCCAAAATGCGCGGCGGCTTCAAGCCGTTGAAGCGAGAGCAGCCTCTCGTTCCCGAGGGCCACGATTTCCGTCGGCTTCGTCGGTTTGACGTCGAGCGCACGAACGATGCACCGCGCTATGGCACGCCCGAATAATGGCGGCACGGCATTCCCAATGCTTCGAAAGCCATTCCACTTCGTCCGGTGGAAGCGGAACCAATCGGGGAACGAGTGAAGCCGCGCGGCCTCGCGGACGGAAATGACGCGCGGCAGAACCGGATGAAGCGGGCGAGGCGAGGTGTACGCCCCGCGTTCGCTTCCCGTGCCTGCGCGCAGCGTGTTGCAGAGGCCACCGCGATCGAGGCGGTAGAAACGAGAAATCGCTTCCGTCTCGCCTTCATTCGTCTTCTTGAAACGACGGATGGATTCGTTCGTATGAACGGTGCGCATGGAGGACGTTAGTACGGCGGGGTCCCAGGCCCGCGGATGAGACAGGTCCTCTTCGTCGGGCAGCTCTCCGCGCAATTTTTGCACGTACGGCGACGCCGGCGGCAGGGCCGTTATTTGCCGCTGCGACAGTCGTACCTCATCGGTTTCGAGCAGGCGATCGAATGAGTCAAGGTCGGGAAGATCGCCGATTGCATCCCATACGGTCGGTCCCGCCGGTAGAAAATCGAACGGGTGCGCGCGCCGCTTCTCCTCGGCACCGGCGCGCTTCGGGGCCCGGCGAACGGTCGGAATTGGGTACTGCGGGGCGCGTTCGCCGAGGCGCGATCCTAAAAGAATCAACCGCTTGCGATCTTGCGGTACGCCAAAATCGGCGGCGCTGAGAATCGCGCGTGCGCGCACGCGTTCCAGATCGACGGCGACGTCATAACCGTGCTTGCGCAGGCGCGCGACGAGTTTTGCGAGGATACCCGCATGCCCACCAGCTGCCATTCCGGGCACGTTCTCCATCACGAAGTAGCGCGGTTGAATGGAGCCGATCAAATCGGCAAATTTATACACGAGCGAATTACGAGCATCGGCAATGTCGCGCTTGCCCATCGTCGAAAAGCCCTGGCAAGGAGGTCCACCAAAAATGACGTCGATTTCGCCGGTCCACTCCGCTTCGGTGCGACCGTGTGCGAGAAAGCCGCGCTTCGCCGCGGCCAGAAGCGTCTCCGCATCGAGCTTTGCAACGTTTGCGCAGACGACTTCGGTGAGTGGGAAGTTGAACTGGTGCACGGCGGCGTGGACGGGGTCGTACTCGACCGAAGCGACCACGTCGAACCCCGCTTGTTCGAAGCCGAGCGAAAGGCCGCCGACTCCGGCGAAGAGATCGATCCCGATGGGGCGCCGTCGCTCGCGCGGGGCGCGGTGGGCGCACGTCGGCAGGTCGTCTTGCGCTATCGCCATGTCGGTCGCTCCATGCGACGGGATGGGTTCGGTAGAAGAGGGCACTGACCCTCGCTCGGCAGGGGGCTGCGCGACCGATCGCGTCGTTCGCATCCCCAATTGTGAACGAACTTCGTTTTAGTCATACGACTAGGAAACCGTACTCCTATGCCACCTGTATGGCCGACCGCAATGGGGGTCCTGACATTCTCGCCCATTTGAGAACGAAACGAAATCGGTGCCGGTTTCATGCTAGGCGGTTCTGACCAGTCTGCGGTGACGTCAAAATAGAATTTCTCCGGGGCCGATTGCCCTAAGCGTACCGCACAAATAAACACCTGCGGTTCCTTTTACACCTTACAGCCGCGCATCTCCGCACATGGGATAGACGAAATGTCATGATGCTATGGCGTGCCGGCCGCTCTCGCCGATCAGCCGCGAGATCCTTGCGCCGCACGTACGAGTTCGAGGCGCGTCTCGCTCGCTGAGACCGTCGCGGTACTTCCCCAGAGGAACTCCACGCTATCTTCCTCCATGCCATCACCAAAAATGACGCCGCCGACGTTCATCTCCGAAATTATTCGCAACTCCTCTCGCGTTCGAAGGAGCCCGCACGTCGTTTTGGTTTCGAAGCCGCTTCCCGGAAACGCCTCGCGCACGAAAAACGCAATGGTAGGTTCTTCGGGCGTCGGAAGCGGGAGGATGCCGTTGCGCTCTTGGTTGATCGAACGCGCCCAACCCGTTGCGCCCGTTCCCGTCGAGACGATCACTCCTGATGAAGACTGTCGCTCTTCACCGGAGGCGACGGCAATGCGGTAGCGAGCCGATTGGTGGGAATGGTGACCGAAGAAGATTTCATTAAGCGCAAGCAGCCGCTGTCCATCGTCAAGCACCGCTTCGACCATCGTTCGGGACTCCGTGCTTGCACGGCCGGCAGCGCAATCGGCCAGTAGGTCGGCGACCGCCGCGGCCTCATGGGGCACGAGAACGCCTTCGTACGCAGTTGGATCCGGATTGACGCCGATGACGCTCTGCCCCTGGAGATACTTCGCAACGTTTGCAACCAAGCCGTCCTGGCCAACAGCAACGATGATGTCTTTCTCCTCGAAGACGAAACGGTCGAGCTCGGAGCGCAGAAGACCCACGTTGCGCCATGCGAGCGGTATCTCTCTGCGCACTGCGTCGAGGGCCCGCTCGATGCGACGATGGCGTTCCTCGATCTCGTCGAGCTTCTGCCCCTGTCGCTCCAAGTAGAAGGCCGCTTGCGATCGCGTGCCGTGCTGTTGGATCAACAGCTCGTATTCGGTTGGACGCCGCACGACCACAACGCGAGGTGCCAACGCTCCGCTCATGAGGCTTTCTTCGAAAGCACGTCGGTCAATAACGTGCCGAGCATATCCGGAGTAATATTCAAATGCTCGATCGTCTCGATCTTGCTCGCGAACACTTGTGCCGCCAACGCGAGGAGTACACCGGGCGGAACGTTGTGGAGGAATTCAACGCGCTCGCGCTCCAGCCTTGCCTTCGCACCTTCGACGGTGGCGATCCGCTCTGCTTCGGAGTCGGCGGCAATTTTCGCCGCTCGCGCGGCGTCTTCGGCTTGGCCCTGCGCATTTGTGCCCTGCTGTTCGATCAGCTGCTGTTCGCGTTTGGCGAGTTCGATCTTGTTTTGCATCTCGTTCTCCGCGATCGCGCGCTCCTTTTCCACCGCGAGCGCACGGCGACCGTAGGCCGCTTCATCGGCCTCCTGTTTGATCTTCTCGCGCGTCGGCGCTTCGATCGCCTTCTCAAGGTCCGCCGATGGCGATACGGCGCTAATGCGCACCGTTACGAGTTCGAGGCCCATGTCGCCGAGCGTCGATGTCCCGCGCAAGCCGGCTTCGATCGCGTCGCGAAGCGGCGCGACGCCGCGGGTGAGCAACTCGCGTACCGGCGTCTGCGCGATGTAGCTCAATGCGTACTCTTGAGCGAGCTGGGAGAGCATGAGACCGACTTTTTCCAGGGGCTGCGCTTGCCACGTGCCCTGCGAGAGATCGATATTGAAATCGATGCGCTGCGCGAGCTTCGCCGGCTCCGCCGCCCTAAACGTCAGGACGCCTTGGGCAGTGATGTCCTGAAAGTCGAAGCTGCGTCCGTGGATGACCAGTTGCAGGTCGCGATCGTCGATCGGCACTTCGGCAACGCTGTCGCTCATCGGATTGAACCAGATTGCGAGTCCGGAGCCGCTGTGGCGCAGTTTCGCGCGGCGATAGTGCAGGATGTGCGATACGGAATCGGCGCGCAGGTGACGCACGAACGGATACCGACGAATCTCAGCCATGACCTAGTTCTCCTGTTTCTTAAAGCGGTAGAGGGTTGCCGGCCTAAAGGCCGAGCCGATTTGACGCTGCTTGGTATCCTCTATCAAATTCGACGCCAGCATCTTGCGACGAAAAGAATCTTTGTTGAGCGTGCGGCCGAGCACGGCCTCGTGGATGTGCTGAATATCGAGAAGGGTAAATCGATCCGGGAGTAGCTCGAATCCGATCGGCGCATAGTTCAGTTTTCCGCGGATCCGCTGCACGGCCATACCGATGATGCGGTCGTGGTCGAACGCGAGTTTCATGCGCCGCCCCTCCGCACTGTCGGCGTGGATGGCGCCGCTGCGCTCGTCGCCCGAGGGAATCGTGAGCAGTGCGATGGCGGCATCGGCAATCTCGGCGGTCGCGGCGAAAAAGCGCGCTTTCGGAACGAGCGCGTAGTATGCGACGCTCAGGACGCGCCCACGCGGATCGCGTTGAAGATCGCCGAACGTAAATAACTGCTCCAAGAAAACGTTTGCGATGCCGGCCTTATCGCGTAACGCACGCGCCGCCGCGGATTCCAGCGTCTCGGTACGCCCGACGAATACGCCCGGGAGCGCCCATGCGCCCTTGTAGGGTGCCTCGTTGCGTCGGCTCAGGAGCGTGCAGAGCCGCCCATCATCGCCGACCGAAAGCAGCACCACGTCGACCGTGAGCTCCGGCAGGAAGCGCTTGGCGAATGCGCTGGGATCGCGGCGGGCGACTTTCATGCGCCAAGCATATATGCCTAGCGGCATATATGTCAAGACGGCGCACCCGGTTTCTCAGAGCGCATCCCTTCTCACCAGCGCCGCTTCGAGTGATAGGATAGGCGAAGGAGAACGCGATGACCGCACAGCCTCACGAGGAACGCACCTCACGCCTGGAAGGCGCCTACGAACAGGTCGCCGACCGGCTAACTTCGCTCGACGGGAATCTGGCGGAGCTGCGCCGCGAACTCGGCACAGGCTTGAGCGATCTCCGCTCCGAGATGACCGCCGGGCACCGCTCGCTGATCGTTGCAATGACCGGGCAGACTGCGCTCATCATCGGCGCAGTAATCGGCGTCGCGCTCGCGCTGCATCGCTAACGCCGTTCCCGCCGCCGTTACCGGTCGATCATCGCCATCTGCGGCGCGCTGTAGCGCGGACCCGCGATCTTCTCCGGTGCGAGGGCGGCGTCGAGCGCGCCCATCTCGGCGCTATCGAGCTCGATCTCCGCTGCAGCGACGTTCTCCTCGAGATAGCGGCGCCGCTTCGTGCCCGGAATCGGCACGATATCGGGGCCCTTGTGCAGCAGCCACGCCAGCGCGATCTGCCCCGGCGTCGCGCCCATGCGCGTCGCCGTGTCGCGCACCGCCGCCGCCGCGCGCATGTTCGCATCGAAATTCGCGCCTTGGTACCGTGGGTCGTTGCGCCGGAAATCTCCCTCGGGGTACTCCTCGGCGCGCTTCGCCGATCCGGTGAGAAAGCCACGCCCCAGCGGCGAAAACGGGACCAACCCAATGCCGAGCTCGCGCAGCACCGGAAGGATCTCGTGTTCGAGGTTGCGCTCCCAGAGCGAATACTCGCTCTGCAACACCGAGATCGGGTGCACCGCATGCGCGCGGCGAATCGTTTTCGCGCCCGCCTCCGAAAGCCCGAGAAAGCGCACCTTGCCCTCGCGTACGAGCTCGCTCATCGCACCGACCGTCTCTTCGATCGGCACCGCGGGATCGACGCGATGCTGGTAGAGCAGATCGATGCGATCGGTGGCGAGCCGGCGCAGCGAGCCTTCCACCGCCTCGCGCACGTGTGCCGGGCGGCTATCGACGCCATCGATGCCCTTTGCGCCGAATCGAAAACCGAACTTCGTTGCAATCGTCACTTGGTCGCGCCGGCCCTGCAACGCGCGCGCGAGCAATTCTTCGTTCGCATACGGCCCGTAGGCTTCGGCGGTATCGAAGAACGTCACGCCGAGTTCGATCGCGCGGTGCACGGTCGCGATCGATTCGCGCTCGTCGCGCTCCTCCGGTGTGCCGTACGATTGGCTCATCCCCATGCAGCCCAGGCCCAGCGCCGAAACCGTTAGCCCTTCTTTTCCTAAAGTGCGCATCTGCAACATCGTGTTCTCCCATCGTCGCAAGTTCGTTCTTCCCGAGTGAACCCGCGTGCCCCGGAAAAGGTGCCTATCGCGGTTTTGCCAAGACGGAGAGTTCCCAACGGTAGCCGTCGGGATCGTGAAACCACAGCCCCATATTCGGCGATCCCGGCGCCTCGGGGCCGATCTCGTCGCCGGGATCTTCGACGCGTACTTTCTGCTCTTTGAGCCAATCGAGCGCTCGCCGTAACGCCGCCATCGAGGGCAGGTGAAACGACATATGCCCGATCGTTCCCGGATGCGGCACGCCCTCGCTGAGCACGATGGTGACGTTCTCGTTGGTGAGGCCGACGTAGCCATCGCCCTCGAAAATGCGCTGCAGATCGAAGATGCGCTCCCACCACGCCGCGCTGGTTTGCGGATCGCGCACTGCGAGCCCGAAGTGACCGACCGTTCCTAAAGCTATGCGTCGTTCCATGTGCTCCCACTCCGCGAACGCCGCGCAAAAGCCTGCCGGGCCCCTCGATATGCCGCTACGCGGCTACTCGGGGTGACACGCAGCGCCCCTCGATACGCCGCTACGCGGCTACTCGGGGTGGCACTGGGGCCCCTCGATACGCCGCTACGCGGCTACTCGGGGTGACACTGGATACTCGGGGTGACAGCGGCTACTCGGGGTGACACGGGGGGAGTTCGACCGGCAGGCCGCGTTTGAGATCGAGCGCGTAGCCGGAGACCACGAGATACGCGGCGTCGGCGACGCGCGCAAATTCCGCGTTGAGCCGCCCGAGCGCGTCGCGAAACGCGCGCGCCGAAGGATACTCCGGCACGATGCCCCACCCGGTCTCTTCGCTCACCACGATCGTCGAACAACGCGCACCGGCGAACGCAAGGGCCAGCGTGCGCCCACGTTCCTCCACCACATCGGTGTGCGCGCGCATCAATTCATCGGCGACCCACGTGCCGAGGGAATCGACGAGCAGCAGATCGCTCTCGGTGAACGATGCCGGGAGTTGCTCCAGCTCGCGCCGTGGTTCGCATGCGGTTTCAATCGTCGGCCACTCGCTCGGGCGCTCCCTACGATGGCGCGCGATTCGTTCGCCCCATTCCGCATCATCGGGATAGCGCGCCGCCGTCGCAACGAACGTCACCCTCTTCCCCGATTCACGCGCGAGTCGCAGCGCGAGGCGCGATTTGCCCGACCGCACCGGGCCGGTAATAAACGTTATCGCCACGGCACCAACGCGATCCCTATCAACAGCGCCACCTCCACGAGAACGATCGTCGCGCCGTAGACGTCGCCGGTAACGCTCCCGTCGAGCCGTCGCGCGCAGCCCCATGCAATTCCCACCGCCAACGCGCCCGCCGCAGGCAGCAAGAGCAGCGCCCACGGCGAGAACATCACCGCGAGAGCCCCGGTGCCGATCGTCAGCAGTGCGAACGCAACCATCTCCACCGGCGATTCAATGTTGCGCGATGCCCGCTCGGCGTATGCGTATCGAAATAGCCGAAGCAACGGCACCACCGATAAGCGCGAGAGCGCCCCCGCAAACGCCAGCACGAGCACCAACTTCGCGGGGGGAATGCTCTGTAGCGCCGCAAGCCAGAGCAGCGCGAGCAGCACCATGCCGACGACGGCGTACGTGCCGTGCCGCGGGTCTTTGAGAATCTCTAAACGCCGCCTCGCTGGCACGCTCGCCAGCACGCCGTCGCAGCAATCCAAGAAACCATCGATGTGAATCGCGCCCGTCAGCAGTACGCTCGCAACGAAGGCGACGAGTGCGGGCCACGGCTCTGTGGCCCACCGCGCGACGAGCGCCCCCGCCGCACCGCTCGCCGCGCCGATCGTCGCACCGACGATCGGCAGGAGCACGATCGCGAAGCTATCGGGCGGCGAGCTCTCGTTCGCGCGACCGAACGGGAGAACGCTGAAGTAGTGAAACGCACTCGCTACGGCGTTCGCGCTGCGTTTTAAGATAGCGCCGGCTCCTCGTGCGCCGTCGCAACTCCCGCCTCGGCGAACGTCTTCATCTCGCGCACCATGCGCGCCGCCGCTTCGAGCAGCGGCAACGCCAGCGCCGCACCGCTGCCCTCGCCGAGCCGCAATTCTAAATCGAGCAGCGGCTTCAAGCCCAGCAGTTCCAATACGACGGCATGGCCGCGCTCCTGCGAACGATGCGCCGCGATAAAATAACCGGTGACATTCGGTTCGATGCGCGATGCGAGCAGCGCAGCGGCGGCTACGATAAATCCGTCGAGCACCACCGGGACGCGCGCCGAGGCCGCCGCCAGCATCGCGCCCGCCAACCCGATAATTTCGAATCCGCCGACTTCGCGCGCGCAAGCCTGCCAGTCGTCGCGATCGCAGCGCGCCGCACCCGCGCGCACGACGGCGAGCTTTCTCCGGTACCCCGCATCGTCGACGCCGGTGCCACGCCCGACGATCTCTTCTGCGTCCGCGCCGCTCAGCGCGCAGATCAGCGCCGCCGCGCTCGTCGTATTACCGATGCCCATCTCGCCGAGCGCGAGCACCTCCACCGGGGTACGTTCGCGCAAACGCTCGAACGCCGTTGCACCGGCCTCCAACGCCTCCCGCACGCTTGCATCGCTCATCGCGGGCTCGCGAAAAAAATTTTTCGTGCCCTTTCCAACGCTAAGATCGAAGAGCCGTTCGTGTTCGGGTAGCGGCGCGGCGACGCCGAAGTTCGCCACGTACACCCGCGCATCGACGGCGCGCGCGAACGCATTGATCGCCGCCATCTCGGCAAGAAACGCGCCGACCATCTGCGGAGTTACCTCGCTGGGGTACGCGCTAACGCCTTCCTCGGTAACGCCGTGGTCGCCCGCGCCGACGAGCACGACGCGCCGTTCGTAGGTTCCCGCGAGCATGGGGTTCCCGGCGATGCCGGCGAGCTGCACGGCGAGCTCTTCGATGCGCCCTAAGCTGCGCAGGGGTTTGGTGAGTTGATCGATTCGCTCGCGCGCGAGTTGAGCGGCACGTGCGTCGATGGGATCGATTCTCGTAGCGATGGACATAGTCGGCCTTTCCTATCGAATGGTAAGTTGCGTGGAGCGGGAATCGAAACGTTCCCAACCTACGCGCAGTAATTCCGGCGTTTTTTCGTAGCTCGCCGGATAGCCCAGGCAGAGATAGGCGATAAAGCGCCATCCTTCGGGAACCTCGAGCGTGCGTTCGACTACATCGGGCTCGAGGATCGAGATCCATCCCAAGCCGATGCCGCGCGCCCGCGCCGCAAGCCAGAGCGTGTAGATCGCCATCGTCGTGGAATAGGCGCGCGTCTCGGGCATGCTCTTCGCGCCCAATCCCTTCCCCGTATCGGTCGCTTCATCGCAAAATACGGCCAGGTGTATCGGCGCTTCGCGAAACCCCGCGAGTTTCAAGCGCGCGTACAAAGCCGCATCCTCTCCGGAGTACGTCGCCTGCGCCTCCGCGCTCGCTCGTTGAAACGACGCCATTACCGCCTCGCGCCGCGCTTGCGCGTCGACGCGAACGAAGCGCCAGGGCTGCGAATAGCCGACCGATGGGCTAAAGCGCGTCAGATTGACGAGCTCGGCGACGAGTTCGTCGGGAACCGGGTCGCTGCGAAAGCTCCGCACGTCGCGGCGCGATTCGAATAACTCGGTCAGTTGCTCTTGGAACGATGCGTCGAAACGATCGCGGGCCTTCATCGTTGTTCCTCTCTTGGTGATAGTGGTGATAGCGAACGAAATGCCCGAACGAGCCGCTCGTTGCTGGTACGATCTTTCATGCCGACGCGCACGAACGAGCGCTCCGCGCACCCTTCGTAGTCGCCGCAATCGCGCACGACGATTCCCCACGAACGCACGAGCAGCTCGCAGATCGCGCCGCGCGCTTCCCACGAAGCGGGGATCTCGCACAACAAGAAATTTGCCGCCGAGGGGAATACGCGCAGCCCGAGCTCGCGGAGTCGGCAAGCGAGCGCATCGCGCGATTCGTCATTCTGCGCGATGCTGCGTTCCTCGAACTTTCGGTCGCGCAGCGCGCGCGCACCCGCTTCGATGGCGAAGGTGCCAACCGGCCAAGAGGGCAGGCACGCTTCGATGCGGCGCGCGACCTGCGGCACCGCAACGGCGTAGCCGACGCGCATCGCCGGCATCGCGAAAAATTTCGTCAGCGACCGAAGCACGACCAAATGCTCGCGTTCCGCCGCCTCCGCCGTCAGCGATTCCGCGGGCGCGTAATCGATAAAGGCCTCGTCGAGCAGCACCGTGCAGCGCACCGCCGAGGCGGCCCGAACGATCGCGCGAAGCGCATCGCGCCCGCAGAGCGCTCCCGATGGGTTGTGCGGATTGGTAAGAATCAGTACGCCGGGGCGCTCGCGTTGCAACGCCGCGATCGTTTCGGCAACGTCGAGGCGAAAATCATTTGCGCTATCGAGCGAGAGCGTGCGTCGGCTATATCCGCAGGCGGCGATCGCACGCGCGTATTCGCTAAATGCGGGCACCGGAACGAGGCACGGCCCCGGCGGCAGCGCGCGCAGCACCGCATCGAGCAGCGCCGCGCTGCCGTTCCCGACGACGATTGCCTCGGCCGGTATCTCGTAACGCTCGGTGAGTGCTTCTTTTAGCGCTCTCGCTTCGCGGTCGGGGTAGGCGCCGAGCGCGCGCCGCAGCGATTCGCCGTCGGCGAGATAGTCGAGCACCGCTCTCGGCGCGCCGAGCGGATTCACGTTCACGCTGAAATCGAGCAACGCCGCCCCGTCCACGCCGTACCGCTCCGCGATGCGCGCGATATCGCCGCCGTGCGCCGGACGAGGCGCCTCAGCGACGTACATCGCGCACTCCCAACACGACGAGCGCGGAGAGGGCGATCGCTGCCGCAGCGATCGTTATCACCATTCGCGCACGCTGCAGATCGCGCAGCTCGGGAACGCGGCCTTCCGCAGCGAGCACGGCGCCCCAGACTGCGACGCCGCCGTAGGTATTGCACCCGCCGAGCCGCACGCCCAACGCACCCGCGAGCGCCGCTTCGGGCCAGCCCGCGTTCGGGCTGCGGTGCAAGCGCGCATCGCGCACGCAGGTACGCAGACTCCGCGACGAATCGGCGCCCGCAATTCGTGCCGCTGCAGCAATGGCGAGCGCGCTCAATCGTGCCGGAACGAAATTCGCGACATCGTCCAAACGTGCCGCACACCAACCAAAATCGCGATAGGGAGCTTCGATATGTCCGATCGTGGAATCGAGCGTATTCGTCGCTTTATATGCCAGCGCGAGCGGAACGCCTCCGAGCGCGAGATAGCAGAGCGGTGCGACGATGCCGTCGCAGAGACTCTCGGCGAGCGTTTCGATCGTAGCGCGCACGATCTCCGCCTCCGACAAATCTTGGGTATCGCGCCCAACGATGCGCGCGAGCCGTCGGCGCGCGCGTTCGAGGTCGCCCGCCGC
>JAJZVP010000186.1 GCA_021845615.1 bacterium
GAAGTGCGCGCGCCGGCGAAAACGCTACCGCGCGGAATCGTGATCTCGATTGCGTTGGTAGCGACGCTTTACATCGCATTGCAAGTGGGCGTACTCGGCGCGATTCCGTGGCAACGCATCATCCCACTCGCCGATGGCTCGCTGCCGCCCATCGCCCAACACCTCGCATCGACGATGGTGGAGCATTCGTTCGGGGCGGGCGCGGCGGGAGCGGTGACGTTGCTGGTATTGGTCACCGCGTTCGCTTCGGTCTACGGCAACCTGCTCGGGGCATCGCGCATTCCGTACGCCGCCGCGAGCGACGGGAACTTTCTTCCGGCCTTCGCGCACGTCCACGCGCGCCATCGCTTTCCCGATGTCGCGCTGCTCGCCATCGGCCTCCTCGCGTTGATCGCCTCGCTCTTTACGCTCGATCAAGTGATCGACGCGCTCACCACCGGGATCGTGTTGATTCAGTCGATCGCGCAGATCGCCGCGCTCTTCGTGCTCCGCGCGCGCGGCGTGACGGCGCCGTACCGCATGTGGCTCTTTCCGCTGCCGGCGTCGCTCGCGCTCGCCGGGTGGATCTACGTGTTCTGCAGCGCGGGCGGCGCGGCGATCCTCTTCGGGCTCGCGACGTTGCTCGCCGGGTTGCTCGCCTACGCGCTCATGCGGCGAGCGTGGCGCCCCACGCGTTGACGCGCGCTTCGATCGCGTCGCGAATCTCGCGCGTTGCGGCGAGCCGTTCGTCGTGCGAGCCCGCGAGCGCGGAGGGATCGGGAAAACTCCAATGGAGCCGTTGCGTGACGCCGGGGAAGATGGGGCAACGCTCGGCGTTGCTTTCGTCGCAGACGGTAACGACGTAATCGAATAATTCGCCCGAGTTGTAGAGATCGAAAACGCGTCGCGTCGGTTGCTGCGAGATATCGATGCCGCGTTCGCGCATCGCTTCGACCGCAAGCGGATTGAGCGTGCCCGCCTCCAAGCCGGCGCTTTCGGCGGCGAGCAGATCGGGGAAGCGTGCGTTGGCAAAGGCTTCGGCCATCTGGCTGCGCGCGCTATTATGCACGCAAAGAAAGAGCACGCGGATGCGACGGGGGTGGGGAGCGGTCATGGTGTGGGTGCCTCCAGCGGTGCGGAGTACGTTGTTGCCATGCGTCGGGCGACGATGACGAGCGCGAGCATGACGGGGACTTCGACGAGCGGGCCGATGACGGCGGCGAACGCCTCGCCCGAGGTAATGCCGAAGACGGCGATGCAGACCGCGATGGCGAGTTCGAAATTATTGCTCGCGGCCGTGAGCGAGAGCGCGGTGCTCGCGCCGTAGGTCGCTCCCATCCTTTTGCCCATCGCAAACGAGATGAAAAACATCGCGACGAAATAGATGACCAACGGAACCGCGATCTGCAAGACGTCGAGCGGGCGTTCGACGATACGGTGCCCTTGCAGCGCGAACATCGCGACGATCGTCACGAGCAGGGCGACGAGCGTGAGCGGAGCGACGCGCGGCACGAAGCCTTCGTCGTATCGCCGCGCTCCGATGCGCGGGCGAAGCAGCGCGCGCGTGATCGCGCCCGCCGCAAACGGAAGGCCGAGGTAGAGCGCGACGCTCTCGGCGACCTGCGCCATCGAGAGATGCACGGCGAGCGAGGGCATGCCGATGAGCGGCGGCAGCACCGTAATGAAGAGCCACGCGTAGGCGGCGTAGCCGAAAATTTGAAAGAGCGAGTTGAATGCGACGAGCGCGGCGGCGTATTCGCGGTCGCCGTCGGCGAGATCGTTCCACACGATCACCATCGCGATGCAGCGCGCGAGCCCGACCATGACGAGTCCAGCAAAAAACGCCGGCTTGTTGTGGAGAAAGAGTGCGGCGAGCGCGAACATCAAAATCGGCGCGATCGCCCAGTTTTGAACGAGCGAGAGCGCGAAGAGGCGCAGATTTTTAAAGACGGCAGGAAGCGATTCGTAGCGCACGCGCGCGAACGGCGGATACATCATCGCGACCAGCCCGATGGGAACGACGAACGCCGGAAGATGCAGGCCGAACGCACCGAGCGCGACGCCGAGCGCCATCGCCGCCAGAATCCAGAGCGTGAGGTAGCGATCGAGGAAGGCGAGCCGCTTCACGCGCGTACCGCCACGGGCATCGTGCGTTCGAGGGCGCCTTCGATGCGTTCGCGCGCTCCGGGCGCGAGGCGATAGAAGCCCCACGTTCCGCGCCGCTCGCCGACGACGAGCCCCGCATCCTTGAGAATCTTGAGGTGGTGCGAGACGGTCGACTGGTTCAGCGCGAGCCCGGCGGTGAAATCGCAGACGCAGAGCTCGTCGTCGGCGCGGGCGAGCGTGGCGAGGATGCGCAGGCGCGCCGGATCGGCGAGGGCGTGGAAGAGCGCGCTCTCCTCGTGCAGGTCGCCCGCGTAGAGCGGGCTCTCCGGGGCGCAGCGTTGCATCGACATCGATCGATTCTAGGCCCTGCATCGATCGCTGTCAATGCAGGGCCGGCAGATATCTGTCACCCCGAGTAGCCGCCCGCAGGCGGCGTGTCGAGGGGCCCCAGTGTCACCCCGAGTACGGT
>JAJZVP010000048.1 GCA_021845615.1 bacterium
AAGATACGCGCCTCGCGGACCCAGAGATCCATGATGCCGCCTTCGTTGACGAGATCGTCGGAGACGCTCTGAATGAAGCACGCGTGCGGTGCGGGATGTTCGTAGGCGCTCGTGCTGCGCGTCAGTTCCGCGCTGCGCGGATCGACGAAATAGTGCCCTTGTGCGGGGCCGCTGATGCCGTACGCCCAATGCAGACCGGTGTTGAACCACTGCGGCGAATTCGGCGCACCGACTTGGCGCGCGAGCATCGAGCACATTTCGTCGTAATAGGTGCGCGCGTCGGCTTCGCTATCGAAGTAGTCGTGCTTCCAGCCCCAATACGTCCAGCAGCCCGCGAGCCGGTTGAAAACGTCGCGCGCATCGAGTTCCGCCCCGAACTGTTCGTCGCGCGGTAATGCCGCGAGCGCGGCCTCGTCGGGGACGCTGCGCCAGAGCCATTCGGGCACGCCCTCCTCGGCGACGCGCTTGCGCCGCGTCGGCACGCCGGCCTTCCGGCAATATTTTTGGGCGAGCACGTCGACGGCGACCTGGCTCCAGGCTGCCGGCACCATGATGTCCTTTGCCTCGAAGATCACCGAGCCGTTCGGATTGACGATGCGCGAGGTGCGCGGTTCGAACGCCACCCCCGCATACGGCTCACCGGCGACGGAGTAGAGGCGAGCGAACTTCATGGTGATTCTCCTTGTTCTAAACGGCGGCAGCTGGGCAAAATATGGGCGACCGGGGCGGGCGAACGAACGTTCGATAATCTTTCGACGAGGCAAGGTTTAGTGCTTTTGAGCACTGGGGACCTACTATATATGGTGGCAGCGTCAAAAGTCCCTCTGGAAAGGCTGTCCAAAAGCAGAAAAAGTCGTGGGTAAGCGTGGGCGCCGCTGTGGGCAACTCCGAGGATAGTGGGGATAGAGGTTACAAACCCTTGGCCCATGTCTCGCCCCTTCCAACAGGTGCCTCACCTGGCCGCCATTCGCCCCGAAAGCCTCGTCGCCGAGGGGGTGCGCGGGCTGATTTTGGACCTCGACAACACCCTGCTCGGCTTCGGAGCGAGCGCGCCGAGCCCCGAGAACCGGGCCTGGGTCGCCGCGGCACGCGCCGCCGGCCTGGAGATCGTGCTGCTTTCGAATAACTTCGGCCCGCGGGTCGCCGAGATTGCCGCGCCCTTGGGGCTGCACGGCATCCCCAACGCGCTCAAGCCGCTGCCGGTGGGCTTTCTGCGGGCGAAGCGTGCGCTGGGCATGCGGGCGCGCGAGGTGACGGTGATCGGCGACCAGCTCTTTACCGACGTGCTCGGCGCGACGCTCTGCGGCATGCGGGCGATCTTGGTGGAGCCGATCGAAGACCGCGATTTCCCGCTCACGCGCCTGTTCCGCCGCATCGAGCGGCTGGTGCTGCCGGAGCGCCGCGTATGAAACTCGCGCTGATCGGCGACCCCGTCGCCCATTCGCGCAGCCCGCAGTTGCACCGCGGATTTCTCCACGAAGCCGAGATCGAAGGGAGTTACGTGGCGATCGAAGTGCCCGCCGGCAACGCGATTAACGTGCTGCGGCGCATGCGCCTCGACGGCTACACCGGTGCGAACGTCACGACGCCGCTGAAAGAAGAAGCGCTCGCCGCCTGCGACGTGCTCAGCGATGAGGCGCGGCGCGCAAAAGCCGTCAACACGATCTATTTCGACATGCAGATTCGCGGCACCAACACCGACGGCATCGGCTGGCGCGTCGCGCTCGAAGCGATATTGGAAGATTCGATTGCGCTGCGCCGGATCGGCGTGCTCGGCACCGGCGCGACCGCGCGCGCGATATTAGCGCAGTGCCAAGAATACGACGCGCACGCGTATCTGTGGGGGCGTAACGCCGACCGCGTCGCGGAATGTATCGTCGATTTCGACGCGCAGCCGTGGCCCGAATCGGTGCCGGAGATCGTGGTGAGCACGCTGCCGCCCGGGGCGATCTTACCGCACGATCTGGCGATAGAGCTCGCGCAACCGGAGGTGGTGATGGATGTGAACTACGGACCGCGTGCGACGTTGGCGCGCCGATTGGAACGCGATATCGTTACCGGCGAAGCGATGCTCGAAGCGCAAGCGCGCGCGAGTTTCGATTTCTGGCTCGCGCACCTCGACCGCGTTTCAAGCGACGACCGATGAGTGTCGCGGAGATCGTCGGTGCGACGGCGCTCTGTATCGCCGATCTCGTGCTGATCGCGAGTAAGGATCCCCGCGTCTCGTGGATGAAAACGACCGCGCGCGTGCAAGGGGTTTCGTTAGCGCTCGGGATTGCCGTCGGCGCGGTTTTCAACAACCCGCGCTTTGTGGAGTACGGCTTTATCGGCGTCGCCCTTAGTGTGATTCCGTTCGCGATCGCGTTCGGTCGGCGCCGACGGAATCTCGGGTAATAATTCCCTGGAGCACTCTCCTGTAGGGACGCTCCTCGACCGCAATTCGAGCGACGACCGCTAATAGCGGCCGCCGAACGGCGAATACTTCGGAGAGGGGGAGATTCGAACTCCCGAGACCGGTAAAGGTCTGCTCGCTTTCCAAGCGAGTGCATTCGACCACTCTGCCACCTCTCCAGGGCGACGCCCAGCCTTGGCTGCCCGTCCGGGGGAAACCTCCGAGCGGCTATTCCCCGGCCCCTCGCGGAACGGACAACTTTCTTAACGATACTAGACAGCGCTCGCTTGCTACGCTACGCTCGCTCGACCCCCTGACGCCCCAATGGGCCGGGGGAACCTCGCTACAATACGTGGAGGGCGACCGTGAGTGCCGGAGTGATCGCGACCGAGGACCCGCCGGCGATTCGTGCCTGCGACGCCCTCATCGCCGAGGCGATCGAGCGAGGCGCCTCCGATATCCATCTCGAGCCGCGACGCGACGGCGGAGTCGCGCGCTTGCGCATCGACGGCCTCTTGCACGACGGAACGACCTTCGAAAGCGTCCTCTTCGAGCGCGTCGTCATGCGGATGAAATTGCTCGGCGGTATCGATATCGCCGAGCGGAGGAAGCCCCAAGATGGGTCCTTCAACTCCGGAGCCTACGACGTCCGCGTCGCAACGATGCCGGTGCTGAACGGCGAGCGCGTAACGGCGCGGCTCCAGGCGAACGACGCACGATTGCCGGCGATCGATGCGCTCGGGTTCGAACCGTCGATGCTCGCGCGCTTTCGCTTTCTCATCGGTTCGCCTCAGGGCCTCGTTATCGCTTGCGGGCCTACCGGCAGCGGGAAGACCACGACGATGTACGCCTCGCTCGCCGAACGGCTCGGGCGGAACGAGAGCCTCTGCAGCATCGAAGATCCTGTCGAGATTCGTACGCCCGGAATCAATCAGGTGCAGGTTCATGAAAAGGCAGGCTTGACGTTCGAAAGTGCGATGCGCGGCCTCTTACGCCACGATCCCGACGTCGTGTTTATCGGCGAAATACGCGATCGCATAACCGCCGAACTCGCAGCGAGCGCTTCGTTATGCGGACGGCTCGTGGTGAGCACATTACACGCACCCGACGCATGGACGGCTCGCATGCGCATGCTCGATCTCGGGCTTTCGGAGCGTCTGGTCGACGGCGCCGTCACGGCCTACTTGTCGCAGCGTTTGTTACGTCGCATTGCCGCCGATGGGTCCTTCGTCGGACGCGTGGGAGCGTTCGAACTCGCCGAGCGTGGTGCCCCGATTGCACCGTCGCTCGCGGACTCGTCACACCCGCTGCGCCTCGATGCCTTCCGCCACGTTCGCGAGGGTCGAACGAACGCCGCCGAAGTGGAACGCGTGCTCGGGCCGAGTCGCTGATGCAGCCCGTTACCAGGTGCTACTTCGACGATACATTTTACGAAGCGCGTCGATTGAACGCATCCGATATCCATCTGGCCGCGCAACGTCCCGTCGTCGTTCGGGTCGACGGCAAATTGCGCGAAATATCACCCCGCCCCATGCTCGTACCGATGCTCGAGGAACTCTACGAGGAAACGACGGATGGTTCCAGCGACCTGTTGCATTGGAAGGGCGACCGAACCCGCGTTCTCGCCGTCCCGCAATGGGGGCGGGCCCGCCTTCACTGGACGCGCTCGCGCGAAACGTTGCATTGCGCGATCCGACTTTTTCCGGATGCGTGCCCCGATCCGAGAACGCTCGGCATATCCGAGCGACTCTGCGAACTCGTAGGATCGGCCCGCGGCCTGATATTGATCGTCGGTTCGACCGGGAGCGGAAAATCGACGACGCTGGCTGCGTTGTTGAAGCTCTCCGCCGAAACCCAATATCGGAAAATCATCACCTTAGAAGACCCTATCGAGTTCGATCTTTCAGGACTTCCGGGAGACATCGAGCAGCGCGCGGTTGGAACCGATGTCGATTCTCTTCACGACGGCGTGCTTTCGGCACTTCGAAGCGACCCGGATGTCATCGCCATCGGCGAAGCGCGAAGCTCCGATGATTGTAACGCGCTTCTCCGGGCGGCGGAAACCGGCCATTTCGTTATCGCCACGATGCATGCAGCCGATGCCGCCTCGGCAATCGATCGCATGTTGCGCGCCTTTCCCTCGGGGGAGGCGGCAATCGCGCGCACCGTCTTGGCCGACGTCCTCCTTGCCGTCAGCGCGCAAGAGTTGGTAGCTCGGCCCGCCGGCGGTCGATCGTTGGAAAGCGAGTTGTTGTTAGCTACCGACGCGGTACGTGCGATCGTTCGCGACGGAAAGTGCTATCAATTGCGAAACGCAATGACGTTAGGGGGATCCGTTGGAATGAGCCGTTTCGCGCGAGTCGACTTTCTATGACCGAAACGTATCTGTACGTAGCACGGCGCCTCGACGGTACGCGTTCGAGCGGCGTCTTGCGAGCGGAATCTTGGCAAACGGCCGCAAACGAGCTCATGGAACGTCGCCTCACCTTGCTATTCCTCGATCGCCACCGGAGCGTTCGGTCGCTCCTTCGGCCATCGGAGCGATTTCGCGCCGTCCACGAAAAATCACGTCGTTCGTTTTATCGGGCGCTCGGTACCCTCCTCACGGCCGGATGTTCTTTCTCGCGATCGCTCGATATTTGTATCGCGCGCGCGGACTCGCCTGCCCTTGCCGATGCGTTGCACTCCATCTTGGCGTGCGTTCGGATGGGAAGAACGCTCAGCGATGCGTTCGAAGGAATGCCACGCGACTTCCCAGCGAGCGATGTCGCATTTATTCGAGCCGGGGAAAAAATGGGAAGCGTCGATGCGACCCTGTTACGGCTTGCCGAGGCGCTCGAGAAGAAGGGCGATCTTCGGGAGCGTATCGTGGCGGCCATCGCCTACCCGGCCTGGGTCTTTATAACGTCGGTGTCGATTATGGCCATTCTCGCAGCGACAACGCTCCCATCGGTCGTCTCGCTCTTGAAGGAATTGGGAGCTCCGCCGAGCGGTCTTCTGGCGTTCTCGATTTTGGTTGCGAACCGACTCGAGCACCCGAGCGCGTGGGCCTGGCTCGCGTCGATCGCCCTCCTCGGAATCGTTGGGATCGCGGCAGTACGATACCGGCCACGAGTCGTCAAACTGCGAGAAGCGGCGTTACTGCGAATTCCGATACTTGGAAACATCGTCGCAGATCGCTTCGGTGGTGAATTTTTTTCAACGACCGGAGAGCTGCTCGGTGCCGGCGTCGGCGTTATCGAAGCGATAGCATTGGGTGCCGCGGCAACCCAAAATCAAACTTTTATAGCAACGGCCGAGACGTGGCTCTCCAGAATTAAAGGGGGTGAAACGTGGTCGTCGTCGATGGTCGAGGGACCGTTCGTCGATCGTTTTACCAAAACCATGATCGAGCTTGGCGAGGAGAGCGGTGCGCTACCACGACTGTTGGGCGCCATTGGGGCGCAGCGACTAGCCGAAGCGGGGAATCGACTTCGGCTTCTTACGTCATTCGTAGAGCCCGCAGCTCTGTTGCTCGTCGGCTCCCTGGTGGCGATTTTTGTTAGTGGAGTTCTGATCCCAATTTACAACGCTATCGGAGGTATACGATGAACCGCCCGGCCATCGTCGATTGTGACGACCAGCAGCGAAACGATCTGTTCCAGCGCTTCGACTATCTCTGTTCGAATGCCGCGCTTCGCTATCGAGGCAATCCCATCGGCTACGACGATCTCTTACAGATCGGGCGAATAGGGCTTTTAAAAGCGATCGACCGATACGATGGCGCCTTCGGCGTGCCCTTTGCGGCCTATGCGTGGGCCAGCATAATCGGTGAGGTCCGCCACGCGTTTCGGGATCAAACCGAAATGATACGGACGCCACGCTTGGCAAGGCGCCGCCAACGCGAGGCCCGCCATATCTCCGAACGGCTTACCCATCAGCTCGGCCGCTCTCCGACCTCCTGCGAGCTAAACCGGGCGGTATGCGATGCCGTGGGAAACGCGCCGGTGACCGAGCCGATGCGAATCGCCCAGCTCGATGCAATCGAGCGATCCGCCCCGGCCCTCGAGCAAGAGATCGATCGCGTCGTCGATACCGTCGCGCTCGACATGTGTATGCGCGACCTATCCCACCTCGAACGCACCGTGATCGACCGCATTTATCTCGGGGGCGCCGACTTAGGAACCGTAGCTGCCGAGCTGGGATATTCGACCAGACAAATATGTCGAATACGCAAGATCGCACTACAAAAAATCGCCGATCGGTATGTCCAACGGTGATTCCGTCTGGGAACTCATCGCGATATGACGACGCTTCAGCGACAGCGAGGGTTCACGCTCATCGAGATGATGGTGGTGGTCGCAATAATCGCCATCCTCGTAACCTTGCTCGTTCCAAATTTCATGCGCGCTCGCGCTCAAGCCCAAACTGCCGCCTGCGAAGCGAACATGAAAGAAATCGCCACGGGCCTGGAGATGTACTATGCCGATAATCTCAGCTACCCATCCGGCGCAGCGGCCGGCGCCGGTAATCCGGTCGACGCGGCCGACCCGCTCGTTAAATATTATTTAAAGCAGCCGCCGGTGGATCCGGCGGCAGGCCCCGGAAAGTATTATACCTATAGCATCTCCGGGCCCGGAACGGGCGACGCATCGTATACGATCGTTTGTCCGGGCCTGCACGCGGCTCTAACGTTGCAAACCCTCAACGGCGGGACGGCCCCTAGCAGCGATTCGGGCATACAATACGATTCGAATACCGGGTTCGCCGTCCACTAACATGCTCGCTTCCATTATTTCCGCAGCGATCATCGGACTTATGGCGAGCGGAGGTCCTTGCACGGCCGCTCGAGCGATCGCCGGATCGGCATTTTACTGCGGTCCTCGGGGAACTCAGTCGCTCGGAGCCTTCACGTGCGGTGCTTTTCTCATCGATATCGCGTTGGTAAGCTCGATCGGCTTTTTTCTTCATGCTCTCGAGGCATCAGCATTTTTTTATAGTCTCGCCGCCATCGCCTCGCTTGTTGCCGGCGCTTGGACGATATCGCGCGTACCCACGGTGGCGTGTTCGCACGGGTTCCCCGTCGACGGTGCGGGTAGATCGCCCACGCTCGTCATACCGGTGGCGGCGGGCATGGGCGGCGCTCTTTTGTTAGGCGCGTGTTGCGCTCCGTTCGTGCTCGCGGCGGCGTCGACCGCAGGAGCATCGGTAAACCCGCTCGCCATATCGTTCGTTTACGCATCGGCGCACGCCGCCGTTCCATTGGCGATCAGCCTCTGGTCTCGGCAACTCAAGAACGTTCTCGTCAAAACCGGGGCGCGAGAGGCTCTCATCTCAATCGAGGCCGGAATATTCATCGCCTGTGCTATCTATTTTGGGGTACTGGCGTGAGCCCGTCTCCGTATATCCGTCGCTTCGTGCTCGTAGGATGCGCGTGCCTCCTCTCGATGCCGTTCCTCCGAGGGCCGCTGCGCGACGCCCTTCTCGCCCGAGGAGACGGCGAATTAAGTATCGGAAGGCAATTCGAGGCGTGGCAGTTTTACCAGCGAGCGATGGCCGTCGACGGATCGACTCGGCCGCTTCGGAGGATATCCACCCTAGCGCTTCTTTCCAACGACCCGGATATTCTACGAAGGGCGATCGATGCCGATTCGTCGATACGACCGACGAGTCGCTTTGCGTCCCTCATTTTCGAGCGAGCGCTACTGGAGTGGAGAGCCCACCTGTACGCGTCTGCGGAACGCGACTCACGTCTTTCATGGAGTTTGAAGCACTCGGTACGTTCGATGATGTTTGCAGGAATTCTCGCCAGGCGTCGGGGGGCGTCGAGCACTGCCGTCGATGATTTCGAACGCGCCCACCGGTTCGCACCGCGCGATCGCCGGCCTATTTACCAGTTAGCCAAACTACTGAAGCGAGAGCGTGGTGCCTGAACTTCCAATAGTGCTCCTGCTTGCGACGATATCGTATGGAGCGACGACGCTATTAGCGTATCGATCCTTACCGAACCTACGGCCGATATCGTTACGGTCGACGTTCGTACAAGTCGTATTTCTCTGCGCGGTGACGCCACTCATCGTCACGCGCGTCCCGTTGACCGATAATGCCGAATACGGGATTTTGCTCGGTGCCTTGCTAAGCCTCGCATCGATCGATCTCCAATCCGGATACGTGCCGAACGTAGCACTCGTTCCTCTAGCGCTGCTCTGCGGTTTTCATCTCTCCTTCGGGGCACATCGCTCGTCAGATATGCTCGCCGCACTCTTGCTCGGCGGAACGGGTATGGGGCTACATCTTATTGGCGAAGGGGCGAGCTTCGGTTTGGGCGACGTCAAACTATTGGCTCTCGTAGGATGCGTGCTGGGTGCGGAGCGCGGGCTTGATATTTTGGGGGCGGCGTTCGTTATCGGCGCCGTAGTCGCGCTATTTCTCGTCGCGACGCGGCGTCGCTCTCGTAAGGATGCGATTCCATTCGCTCCGATGATCTGCGTCGCCGTCCTGGCTCAGGTTGGTATCCGTGCGCTATAGTTTCGTTCGTCGACGCGAGTTGCCGCTCGGCATCGACATCGGTGCAAGTAAACTGCGCATGGCGTACGCTCGAGATTATCCAACGGGAGCCTCCGTCGAGGCGGTAACGTCGCGGAACCGCGAAGAAGGATGCGACGGGGACTGGCTGAGTGCGATGCTCGAAGAGATGCGCGAAGATTTGGGCGCCCGTACGCGCTCCTGTTCGATGGCTCTCGACTCCGAGGAGGCCACGGTCGATCTCTTGTCGCTTCCGAACCTCTCGTATCGCGACCGCACCGCAGCCGCGCATATCGAAGCCCGGCGTCGATACCAAAGTTTGGAGGATCGGCGGGTTCGCCTATTCTCGACGGAACGACCGGGGCATTTTCTCCTCGTTACGGCGCCGCTGGCGAGCATCGCACTCCGCAAAAACGTCGCCTCAAAAGCGGGGTTGCACTTGGTGGCGTTAAGTGTCGACGGGCTCGCATGGAATCGGTTCGTGCCTAAAGAGGTGAAGGTCGTCGATATCGGGGTAGAGTCGACACGACTTCACACCAACGAGAGCGGAGTGCCGACGGTCGCCCATTTCCCGGTCGGAGGAAATGCGGTGACTCGGGAAATGGCGGGGGCCCTCGGAATCGACGAGCGCTCGGCCGAGAAACGCAAACGCATCCTCGGCCTGTCGGGCGCTGGCGACCGGCTCGTCACGATACTCGCCGAATGGATCTGCGAACGATTTGAAAATGGCGAAGGGAGCGCTCCAGCCGGGCTCATGCTCGTCGGGAATGGAAGCCGTCTTCCCGAACTTCGTCGTATGCTCGCCGACCGACTCGCTCATCGGACGTGGCGCACGGCGTGTGCCCAGCTCGAACGTTCGCGCTATCCGGAAGATATACGGCGCGCGGCCTTTTCCGATTGGGCGCTTTCCATCGCCCTTACCTCGAATGCGGCTAGCGGGGTATGAACTTGCTCGCCGCTCCATGGTCCGATGCGGTCGCTCGTGCCTTACTGGCTATAAACCATAGACGCCTCAGGCTTCCTGCTATCTGTGTGGCCTCAAGCGCACTTCTCGTTGGAGTCGGAAATGGAATTCTATCCACGCAAGTCGCAACGACGGAGGTCGAGCGAGCCTCGATCGCGCGGCGACGCGCCGAATTCGACCGATCGATTGCGGGCACGCACGTCCGGGAGCGTCGCTTACGACGCGATCTGGCGATTGCGCGACGAATGGCCGCCATACGGCGAGACGCCGACGACACGATCGCCGAAGTCGCCGAGCTCGCAAATGCGACGCCTCGGAGAGTCTGGTTCGGCAGCCTTATCGTCGACCGAACGCATCTGGAGATCGTGGCTAAAGCCGACTCATTTATAGCGGTGTCGACGATGCTTCGATCGTCGGCGAGAGTCGCCGGAGAGAAAAACCCGAGGGTGCGTTCGATCGCCCGATCGGCAAACGCATCGATTCCGTTGGTATCGTTCACGCTCGAGTTGCAACGTGGATCGTAGTAGTCTTTCGCTATACGCCGTCGCCGCCGGTGCCGTATTCCTATTTTACCTCGGGCCATATCGCGGTGCCACTACTCGCATGCAGATGGCGCGCGCCGAAATGGCGCGCAATCGCTCGATCGTAGCGGAAGATCGTGCCATACTTCGACGAGCGAGCTCCCTGCGGGCCCTGCAGCTTCGCGTCAGCGACGCATTGCACTCGTCGATACAGGTAGGCAGTTCCGGAAGCGAAGAGGCAGGCTTTCTGGAACGTCTTCGCATGCTGGCGATGCGCTATAACGTCACCATTCTATCGCTGGCGCAGGGCGTATCGAGCCCTACCGATCGCGACGCTCGGATCTTCAAGAGCCGCGCTCTGCGTATATCGGCAAAGGGGCAATTCGCCTCGACCCTTCAGTTTCTTGCTTCGCTCGATTCGAGAGTCGGCCTTTTCGATTTCGATCGCATTGAGATGCGGCCGATAACCGGTGCGCATGCCCATACGAAGGCCGACATCCGCTTACGCCTCGACGGATCGACCATTCAGATCCTCGACGGCAAGGAAAGGTAGAACCATCATGCTGATCGGAGGCCTCGACGGCCGTTCCTTCCTCGCGGGAATCGGCGGGGTATGCTGTCTTGGGGCGTGTTTGCTGGCTCCTCTCGCCGCATCTCAGGGACTCTCGTCGAACGGCGACGATCGGCTTCTTTCCGAACTGCAACACCTGCCGGCGATCGCCCCGATCTCCACGAAAAGCCGACATCCCATCCTCGCACGCGATCCTTTCAGGGAGCCGGCCGATATTCGGCAGAGAATAAGCCGGCTCCGATCGTCGCGAGAGGCCGATACGGCGATACGGGTGGAAGGGATCATCGACGGCGCGCGCCCTCGCGCGCTCGTTCGCGTCGGCCACGTTGAAAGAATCGTGGCGGTAGGCGAATCGATTGAGGGAATACGGATCGTAGAAATCGATGACGCTGGCATCCGGCTGACCTCCGGACTACGATTGCGACTCGAAACGGGAGAGGCGCCGTGATGCGCTCCATCGCCTATGCGGGCGCGATGATCTTGTTATCGGCAATTCGAGTGTGTGCGGCCAATACCAATATCTCGCTCGACATCTCTGGCGCGCCGCTAGTCCAGGTGCTCGCGATGTTCGGTGCGGTCGGGCATCGAAATATCATCGCCGATTCGAGCATTCCCAACAAGCGAATCAGCGTTCATTTGCAGAATCTTTCGTTCGATCAGGCATTTCATGCCGTCCTTCAGGCGAACGCGTTGGCCGAGCGCCGCATTGGAGCGGTTACCATCGTTGGAAGTGAAGAAGAGATGGCTAGGCGTTATCCCGAAAGCGCCGACTCCCAGCAACGTACCGTCGCACTCTCGATGCGCAGCGCCGACGCCGCTCGCCTCGCCGCCTCGGTGCGCCCCGCGCTCGATCCGCACCTGACCATCATCGCCGACGAGCGGGGCGGCCGCATCGTCGTGGAGGGTAGTACCCCCTCCGTCGATCGCGCAGTCGCATTGATAGAATTGCTCGATTCACCGGGTCGCAGACCCGGCGCCAGACGTATCGCCCTTCGCTACATTCGTGCCACCGATGCAAAGGCGACCTTGGCGATCGTCTTTGCTCGAGCCGTCGTAGCGGTCGACGGCATGCATAATGCACTCGTCGTTTCGGGGAACGCAACGCTTCTAGCGCGCGTCGGTCGTCTCGTCTCGCGACTCGACCGTCCGAGCCCACAGGTGCTCTTCGAGGTTCGCGTGATCGATTTAACACCGATCAACGATCAGAGCAATTTTGGACTCGAGTTCGGAGGCCTCGATCTCGGCGGTCAGCCCATCCCAGCGGCGGCAACCTATGCGTTCTCCGGCGGCAGTATACCGCTCAATGTAAAACTGAATGCGCTTCTCAGCGAGGGGCGCGCGCGAATCTTGGCAACCCCGAAAATCCTTACGCTTAGCGATCGCATAGCGAAACTGCACATCGGAGCCACCTACCCGATCGCTACGAATGGCTCCGTCTTCGGTTCGCAGAGCGTTCAGTATATCGATATCGGCGTTAAGCTCAAGATTCGCGCGACGATCGGCCGCAGCGGGAGCGTCATCGCCGATATCCACCCACAGTATAGCGAGATCTTGGGATTTACCGCCCAGAATTTCCCGATCATCGCCAACCGTCGGCTCGATTCGACGCTCCGCGTTCGGAACGGTGAAACGATCGTGCTCGGGGGTCTCCTTCGCGATGTGAGCAGCGAAACGGTGCAGCGCATTCCCTTTCTCTCGCAGATTCCCATACTCGGATCGTTCTTCGCCAACAAGGCAAGCAGCCACGAACGTGACGAGATCGTTTTCCTCATCACCCCGCACGTCATCGAACCCGGCGCGACGCCGCCCTCGAAGTAGCGGCAGGCGCCCCGAGTGCCGGGGCCGTAGCCTAGCCCTATGTTCCGTTACCTCACCGCCGGGGAATCACATGGCCCGGCGCTCGTCGGCATCCTCGACGGGCTTCCCGCCGGTCTGCGCCTCGATGTCGAGCGCATCGACGAGGAACTCCGCAAGCGCCAGGGCGGGCACGGGCGCGGCGGGCGCATGAAGATCGAGAGCGATCGCATCGAATTTCTCGCCGGGCTCCGGGGCGGCCTCACGCTCGGCTCGCCGATCGCCGTCAGCATTCGCAATCGCGATTTCGAGAACGTGCGCGCGTTGATGGATCCGCTCACCGGTGCGGGCAAGCCGCTCACCAATCCGCGCCCCGGCCACGCCGATTACGCCGGCGCCCTGAAATACGGGCACCGCGATCTGCGCAACGTGCTCGAACGCGCGAGCGCCCGCGAGACCGCCATGCGCGTCGCGCTCGGCGCGATCTGCGCGCAGTTCCTCGAAGCGCTCGGCATCACCACCGCCTCCTACGTCGCGCAGATCGGCAGCGTCCTCGCCCCGGAGATCGATGCGATCGATCGCGAGCGCATCGAAAGCAGCGCGGTGCGCTGCCCCGATGCTGCGAGCAGCGAGCGCATGATCGCGCTGATCGATGCCGCGAAGGCCTCCGGCGATACGCTCGGCGGGCGCTACGCCGTCGTCGTCGAGGGTATGCCGGTCGGCATCGGCAGCAATCGCCAGCCCGGCAACCGGCTCGATGGCATTCTCGCGGGCGCCCTCATGTCGATGCAGACGGTCAAAGCGGTCGAAGTGGGGCTCGGCGCCGAGGTTGCGGGGCGGCCGGGTTCGCAAGCGCACGACACCTTCGAACTGCGCGAAGGCGACGTGGTGCGCGGCAGCAACCGCGCCGGCGGCATCGAGGGCGGCATGAGCAACGGGCAGCGCATCACGCTCGTGGCGAGCGTCAAGCCGATTCCCACGCTCATGCGCGCGCTGCCCTCGGTCGATCTGCACGCCGGCACCGAAGCGCCCGCGAGTATCGTGCGCAGCGATGTCTGCGTGGTTCCCGCCGCCGCAATCGTCGGCGAAGCGATGGTACGGTTGGCGCTGGTCGAACCGCTGCTCGAAAAATACGGCGGTGACAGCATGGAAGAGACGCTCGAAAATCTCTCGCGTTCGCGTGCCCGCGCGGCGCAGCTTTTTGCAAAGGAGCAGGTATGAAACGGCACCTCGCACTGATCGGCTTCATGGCGGCCGGAAAATCGACGATCGGCAAGCGCCTCGCGCGCAAGCTCGGCGTCGCGTTTTTCGATTCCGACGAACTGGTCGTGCGCGAACACGGGGCGATCAGCGATATTTTCTATAACGAAGGCGAGGCGGCGTTCCGCCGCTACGAACACGCCGCGATCGCGCATGCGATCGAAGAGGGCGAGCCCGGGGTGCTCTCGCTCGGCGGCGGCGCGACCACCTACGAGCCCACGCAGGTGCTGCTGAAGAAGCGCACCTTTCGCATCTTTATCAAGGTCACGCCCGAACTCGCCTTCGAACGGCTCCGCCACAGCCGCACCGTGCGCCCGCTGATCGGCCCCACGCCGACGCTCTCGCGCATCAAAGAGCTCTACGTAAAGCGGATGCCGCTCTACGCACACGCCGA
>JAJZVP010000049.1 GCA_021845615.1 bacterium
CAAGCACCGCCACGATAGCCGAGCGACGAATAATTTTCACGGGGTCCCCTTTCGTATCACGCAACAGCGAACGAGCCTTAGGATTCGCGCGCTGAAGGTTGGCGTTCGGTCTCGGCAGCGCCTTCGTCTCCCGCCCACAGCCGACGGATGACGAGCACGAGCCCCATCGTCGCGACGAGGGTCACCGCGCTCCACACCCAGGCCGGCAACCAAGCGCCCTGCAACCACGCTCCGGTCGCGAAGAGCACGCCGTAGATCGCGGCGAGTCCGAGCACCCAACCCGCGAGCGCGGCGGCAGGCGAATCCTGCGATTTGGGGAGTCCGTAGCGTTCGCGAAGATACTTCCAGCCCGGGCCCGGCGGGCGAACGCGCCGATAGAACTCGACGAGCACGCGCTCGTCTTTCGGCGGAAAGAGCAGCGTGATGCCGAGCCACGCCACGGTAGTGACGCCGACGCCGATGAGCAGCGAGGTCGTCGGATCGACCGCGTGCCCGAATTTGCCGGCGATAAAAAATGCAATCGCGATGAGAAACGAGACCGCCATCGCCGCGATCTCGCTCGCCGCATCGATGCGCCACCAAAACCAGCGAAGGAGATAGAGCAGCCCGGTCCCCGCACCGATGGAGAGCAGGAGATCGAAGCCCTGCCGAGCGGTACCGAGCAAGAACGTCACGCCGACGCCGCCCAGTGCGATGAGGATGGTGACGAGTCGCCCCGCGACCACGTAATGCCGTTCCTCGCGCCCCGGCGCCATAAAACGTCGATAGAGATCGTGCACGAGATAGGACGTGCCCCAATTGAGATGCGTTTCGATGGTGGAACGATAGGCGGCGAAGATGCCGGCGACCATAAAACCGGCGAATCCCGCCGGAAGGAAGACGAGCATCGCCGGGTAGGCGATGTCGTTCCCCAGCAGCGCCGGTTGCACGTGCGGGAATCGCAACGCGATATCGTGGACGGTCGGATAGACGATCGTCGAAGCGAGCGCGACGATAATCCAGGGCCACGGCCGCAGTGCGTAATGCATCGCTTGAAAGGCGAGAGTGCCGCCCATCGCATCGCGTTCGCTGCGCGCCGCGAGCATGCGCTGCGCGACGTAACTCCCCCCGCCCGGCTCCGCACCGGGATACCAGACCGACCACCATTGCACGGTGAGCGGAATGACGAAGATCGCCAGCGCCGTCGGCCAGTTGTTGAAATTGGGAAAGAACGAGAGCCAATGCGGATGGACGGCGCGGATCTGCGAAAAGAGCCCAGCGAGCCCGCCGACGTGCGGCGCGCGTAGGGCGAAGTACGCCGCGGCGATCGCCGAACTCATCGTGATGAGAAACTGAATCGTATCGGTCACCATCACGCCCCAGAGCCCCGCCGTCGCCGCGAACACGATCGGAACGACGACGGCGATGGCGAGCGTCTCGACGTTCGTCCATCCGAAAAGGATCCCGCAAATTTTCGTGAGCGCGAGGTTGACCGTCGCGATGATAAACCAATTGAAGAGCAAGCCGAGATAGACCGCTCGAAATCCCCGTACGGCGCGAGCGCCGGCGCCCGAATAGCGCATTTCGTAGAATTCCAGATCGGTGAGCACGCCGCTGCGGCGCCAGAGACGCGCGTAAAAAAAGACCGTCGCGAGGCCGGTGAGCAAGAACGACCACCACACCCAATTTCCGGCGACGCCGCCCTCGCGCACGATGTTCGTCACCAAATTGGGCGTGTCGGTGGAAAAAGTCGTCGCGACGAGCGAGATGCCGATCAGCCACCACGGCGCTTGCCGCCCCGCGGCGAAGAACTCACTGGTGTTGCGACCGGCACGCCGGGCGAGAACGATGGCGGGAACGAACGTAATCCCCAACGAGAGTACGACGATCCACCAATCAAGTGCGGTGAGATGCATGGGCGGCAGGGTACGCGTTTACTGCGATCGTTCCCCCGCCAGCCCACCGCTTTCGAATGCGAGCAGCCGAGCCCGCAGGGAACGCGGACTCGCGCCTTTCACCCGTCCGTCCGCGCCGAGAATGCGATGGGCCGGCACGAAGAGTGCGAGCGGTGCCCGCGACATCGCGGCCGCGACGGCGCGGTGAGAACGCGGAGCGCCGAGCAGACGGGCGACCTCGCCGTAACTGAGCCGGTCGCCGAATGCGGTGCTCGCGACGAACTCCCACGCGCGGCGTAGGAAGGGCGAGCCGTCGAGGGCGAGCGGGAGATCGAAACGCTCCAAACGACGCGCGAAATACGCGCCGACCTGTCGCTCGATCTCGCGACCGAACGCATTCGACGCGCGCGCGACGCCCTTCGAACGGAGGACGAAGTCGCTCCGTACTATCCGTTCGCGGTCGAATTCCACCAGCAGCGAACGGCCGAACGGCGTCGGCAAAAGCAGCCCCGTCGGCGGTACCTCGCTCTTCATGCAGCCTTCTTTGCTCCTTCACCGTGCCGTCCTATGCTCGACGGGCAGGAGGCCCGCCATGAGGCAAACCCAGAGCGACCCACTCGAACGAGCGCGCGAGATCGTCCACGCATCGCTGCTGCGCGAACGATCCAGCCGCGGCTTCGGCAGCATCCTCTCGCACCCCGATCGCGACCCGCTCGACCGGCCGTGGATCGTCGCGGCGCAGATTTTCGCGATGCTCGTCTCGGTGCCGCTGCTCATCTGGCTCTTCGCAGGGCGGTAGCGATGACCTATTTGCGCACGCACCGCCGAGCAACGATCGTCGCGGTAGCACTCGTTGCGCTCGCGATCGGCGCGCTGTTCCTCTTGCGAGGGCGCGGGCCGGGCGGAATCGCCGCCTCGGGAACGATCGAGGTCACGCAGAGCGACGTCGCATCGAAGGTCGAAGGGCGGCTCGTCCAGTTGCGCGTCCACGACGGCGAAACGGTGCGCAAGGGCGAGGTCCTCGCCGTGCTAGAGCGCCTCGATCCCACCCTGCGTCTACACCAAGCGCGCGCGCAACTCCGCGCCGCAACGGCTCAGGTAGCCGCGGCGCGCGCGGCCTACCGGCTCCAGGAAGCGACCTACACGGCGACGCTCGCTCGGGCGGGTGAGGGTGTCGCGATCGCGCGTTCCAACCTCGGCACCGCGAGCGAGACGCTCGACATCGAACGCCGGGCGACATCACTCGCGCTCGATCAGGCGGAGGCACAACTCCTCGCCGCTCGCGCGACTTACGCGAGAACGCGTCTCGATTACGAGCGCGACCAAAATCTCGTCCGCACCGGCGACATCGCGAAGCAGGTCCTCGACGATGCTCGTGACAGCTATGCGAGCGCGTCGGCGCAACTGCGAGCGCGCCAAGATGCCGTCGCGCTCGCGCGCGCCGATCTCCGCACCGTGCAGATCCGGCGATTCGGCGTCGTCGCGTCGCGTTCGCAGCAGGGACAGGCCCTGGCCTCCTATCGAACCGCGCGCGCGCAACGCGAACTCGTTCGTCAACGTGCGGCACAGCTCGCCGATGCGGAGGCGCAGGTCGCGCAGGCATCGGCACAAGTCGGTATCGCCGCGGAGCAAGTTCGCGAAACCGAGCTCGTCGCGCCCTTCGACGGCGTGGTACTCTCTCACAACTTCGAAGTCGGCGACCTCATCGAACCCGGCGCCGCCGTCTTGACCGTCGGCGACCTCACGCATCCCTACCTCTACGTGTACGTCAGCGAGAGCGATCTCCCACACATCAAAGCGGGCATGGCCGCGGAAGCCAGCATCGATGGGATGCCCGGAAAGATTTTTCACGGCACGGTAAGCGAGATCGCGACCAGCGCCGAGTTCACGCCGGAGAACGTCCAAACGAAATCGGAACGCATCGACTACCTCGTGTTTCGCATCAAAATTCAATTTAAAGATCCGACCGAGACGCTCAAACCCGGGCTCCCCGCCGACGCGGTGATTCGTGGGTGATCGATGAGCGTCGCGTTGCAGATCGCGGGGCTGACGCGCCGCTTCGCCGCGACGACCGCCGTCGATCGGCTCTCGCTCGAGGTTGCGAGCGGCGAAATATTCGCCTTAGTCGGCCCCGACGGAGCTGGGAAAACGACGTTGATGCGCCTGCTCTGCGGCGCGCTCGCAGCCGACGAAGGCGGAGCGCTCGTCGACGGGGTCGACGTCGTCGCCCAAACGGAACGCGTGCAGAGCGCGATCGGGTATATGCCGCAACGCTTCAGTCTCTATCCCGATCTCTCCGTTATGGAAAACCTCCGTTTTTACGGATCGATCTTCGGAATACCCCGCTCCGATTTTGAAGCGCGCGCTCGATCGTTGCTCGCCGATTTCGCGCTCGGCGAGTTCGCCGATCGTCTCGCCGAAGCGCTCTCCGGCGGCATGAAACAGAAGCTCGCGCTAGCCTGCACCTTGATCCATCGTCCGAGCACGATCTTGCTCGACGAACCGACGGCGGGCGTCGATCCCGTCTCGCGCCGAGAATTTTGGCGCCTGCTCTACGGCATCAATCGCTCGGGGACGACGATCTTCGTGAGTACGCCGTATATGGACGAAGCCGAACGAGCGACGCGGGTCGCCTTTATGACCGACGGAAAGATCGTCAGCATCGGCACGCCCGCCGAACTGAAAAAAGCACTGCACGGCGAGGTCATGGAGGTTCGCTGCTCGCGCTACCGCGACGCGCGAAGAGCGTTACATGGCATTCCTGCGGTCCGAAGCGTCGAGATGTTCGGCGACGCCCTGCACGTTCTCGTCGACTCAGCCGACGCGAGCATTCCCGAATTTCGCCGTCGCCTGCAAACGGCGGGCATCGGGGACGCCGATTTTCGCAGCGTCCCGCCCTCCCTCGAAGACGCATTGGTCGCGAAGTTGAGCGCATGACGACGAGCGTCCACGTCGAGTCGCTCACACGACGCTTCGGCTCCTTCGTCGCCGTCGATGCGATCTCGTTCGATATTCAAGCCGGCGAGATCTGGGGCTTCCTCGGACCCAACGGCTCGGGCAAATCCACGACGATACGCATGCTCTGCGGCGTCTTGGCTCCCAGCGAAGGGACGGCGGAGGTATTGGGAATCGACGTCGCTCGCGACCCCGAGGCCGTGAAGCTGCGCATCGGCTACATGTCGCAAGGCTCGACGTTATGGGGCGATCTCACGGTAATCGAACACGTGCGTTTCTACGCCGGGCTCTACGGCATGAGCGGGCGCGACGGCGAGGAGCGAATCGCCGCGTGGATGCAGCGCACCGGATTGAGCGAACGACGCAACCAACTCGCCGGAGCGCTCCCCGGCGGGTACCGCAAGCGACTCGCTCTCGCATGTACGCTGCTTCACGCCCCACAGATGATCTTTCTCGACGAGCCGACCGCCGGCGTCGACCCCGTCTCGCGTCGCGAGTTTTGGGATATTATCGTCGAGCTCGCCGATGAAGGAACGACCGTTATGGTCACCACGCACTATCTCGACGAAGCCGAACATTGCAACCAATTGGCGATGATCTACAACGGGAAGATCGTCGCCCGCGGAACGCCGGAATCGTTGAAGCATCTACCGCAACTCGGAACGACGGTCGAAATTCTCTCGAACGATTGCGTCGGCGTTCTCGAAGCGATCGAGGATCTACCGTTCGTTCGCGGCGCGGGGCTCTACGGCTCCTCGCTGCACGTCGCCCTCGCGAGCGCGGCGGATATCGAACGGCTCGGAGCGGCGCTCGTCGCTACCGGGCTCGACGCGCGCGCCCTGCAACCGGTCGTGCCCTCGCTCGAGGACGTCTTCGCGAGCGTGGTGGTGTCGCCATGAATTGGGAACGCGCCTGGACCATCGCGCGAAAAGAATACACGCAGTTCTTCCGCGATAAGCGCACCGTCGCCGCGACGATGTTGCTGCCGTTGATTCAAGTCGTTTTATACGGATATCTTTCCAGCGACGTTCGTTACCAACCGACGGTCGTCTGGGATCTTTCGCGCAGCGCCGAAAGCCGTCAACTTCTCGAAGCGTTTACCAACTCGCAGTATTTTTCGATGCAGTATCGCGCGCGGAGTATGGGCGGCGTCGTGCGGCGCATCGCCGACGGGCGAGCGCTCGCGGGCATCGTCATTCCACCGAACTACGCATCGCTGCTGCATCGGGGGAAGACGCCGCAAGTGATGGTCGCCGTCGATGCCTCCGATGCAACCGCCGCGCGTACGAGCCTATCGGTCGCTCAAGCGATCGGCGCGAGCGTCAGCGCCGGCATCCAGGGCGAAGCCGCGATAAAGCGCGGCATTCCGATACCGAAGATCGGCGTCGACATCCGCGCGCGCGCCTGGTATAACACGGCACTGCGCCAGGAAGTCTTCATCGTCCCCGGCGTGCTCGCACTCGTGATGCAATTTACGATGACGTTCCTCAGCATGAGCACGATCGTCCGAGAACGCGAGTTGGGGACGCTCGAACAACTCGTCGTCAGCCCGATTCGATCTTCGGAGCTCATGCTCGGGAAGATGCTGCCCCTGATGACGATCGGGTACATCAACGTGACGGCGATTCTGTTGATGGCCGTACTCTGGTTCGGCGTCCCGGTCGCCGGAAGCGTGCTCTTGCTTTACTTTACGGTGCTCGTCTTCTTTTTCACGACGTTGGGGACGGGCATTCTCGTATCGACGATCGCCAAAACGTATATCCAAGCGACGCAGCTCATTCAGTTTTTCTTGATGCCGAGCATGTTGCTCTCGGGATTCATCTTTCCGGTCGACGCGATGCCCGCTCCATTGCAAGCGCTCTCCTACCTCGTACCGCTCACCTATTTTCTCGTCATCGTGCGCGGCATCATCATCAAAGGGATCGGGATCGAGTATCTGTGGCCGCAGATCGCACTCCTCGCGGCTCTCGGGCTCGGAGTGTTTGTCTTCGCGGTGACGCGCTTCCAAAAGCGCATCGATTAGCGCGCCGCTCCACGCGCCGCTCGCATCCCGCCCCACCCGCGGCGGGGCATCGAGGACCGCGGGCGACTAGTGCATGAGCGCGCGACGAACGAGCTTCCGATCCGCATGCGACTTCAGCGCCACGATGACGGCGACGCCACCGTTGCGTACGCCGACCCGCCAATCTTCGGCCTCGGCCCCAAGTTCGAGCAGGCCGCCGATGATGCTGCCGCCGACCGCTCCGAAACTCGCCCCTGCGAGCGTCGCCGCCAGCGGCCCGGCAACGAACGGGGCGGCGATTCCCTCCGTCGCCGCGATGACCGCAGCGGTGGAGGCCGCCGCGATGACCGCGCCGATCGTCGCGCCGGTCGCCGCGCCGAGCACGCCGCCGTTGTCGCCGAAACCGCCGGAGATCGCCATCGGCGAGGTATCGCTCTCGAAATTTCTGTCGACCGGGAGATCGGCCTCGTTCTCGATTAGGTGAATGCGGTCGTCACCGTAGCCCGCAGCGTGAAGTCTATCGAGCGTTCGTTCGGCGCGACGACGATCTGCATAGAGTTTCGATTCGAATTCGGGAGTTTGCATTATCGTACACCTCAGTATTTCGTTTGTACTCCGCAACGGCGCGCGAACGCAAGACTTTCGTTGGAGATCTTGTCGCAAGGCCGCTTCGTCGCAAAGGACAAGCGATATGCTCAGCCGTGCGTTTTCGGCCGCGATGCACGGCATCGACGGCTATATCGTCGGAATCGAAGCCGACAGCTCCGCCGGGACGCCGGCCTTCGCCATCGTCGGCCTGCCGGACCGCGCGCTCGGCGAGGCGCGCGATCGTGTCCGCGCCGCGATTTTTAATTCCGGTTTCGCTTTTCCGGCGGGTCGTTTGCTGGTGAACCTCTCGCCGGCGGATCTCCGTAAAGAAGGCCCTGCCTTCGATCTCGCAATCGCATTGGCATTGCTCGCAATCGACGAACAGATTCCCCCCTCCGAACTTCGCGGGTTTATCGCGCTCGGCGAGCTCGCGCTCGACGGCTCGCTGCGCCCCGTCACGGGGCTCTTACCGATGCTGCTCGGGGCGAAGAATGCCGGCTTTACCGCGTTCTTAATTCCGCGCGGAAATCTCGAAGAAGCCTCGCTCGTCGACGGCATCGAACTCTACGCGCTCGACTCCCTCGCCGACGCCGTCGCAACGGTCTCCGGCAACGGGCAACGATGGCGTAGACGCACCGCCCCCCCGGAATTGCAGCGACACGATGCTGCGGCGCACGGCGATCTCGCCGACGTGCGCGGGCAACTCGCCTCGAAGAGGGCGCTCGAAATAGCCGCGGCGGGCGGGCACAATTTGCTCTTCGTCGGCCCGCCGGGATGCGGGAAGACGATGCTGGCACGCCGCTTGCCGGGCATCCTTCCACCGATGACGCTCGACGAAGCGCTCGACGTCACGAAAATTTACAGTATCGCCGGCGTCTTGGGGAGCGATCGGGGGATCGTGCGCGTTCGCCCGTTTCGGTTCCCACACCACACGATCAGCCACGTAGCGCTCGTCGGCGGCGGCGGCAACGCGCGCCCCGGCGAGATTTCGCTCGCGCATAACGGCGTGCTCTTCCTTGACGAGTTACCGGAGTTTTCACGCAGCACCATCGAGGTCCTCAGGCAACCACTCGAAGAAGGCGTCGTAACGATCGCGCGCGCGGCCGGGAGCTTTTGCTATCCGGCGCGCTTTCAACTCGTCGCGTCGATGAATCCCTGCCCCTGCGGCTTTCGCGGCGTGCGGAACGCCGAGTGTCGCTGCGACGATGCCGCGGTCGCCCGCTACGCCAACAAGTTATCGGGGCCGCTTCTCGATCGCATCGATCTTCAGATCGAAATCGCGCGCGTTCCGTTCGACGATATGGTGCGGCGCGAACAGGCGGAATCGTCGGCGCAGGTGCGCCTGCGCGTTCTCTCCGCACGCGAACGGCAGGTACGCCGGCTCGCCCACCTCGGGCTGAGCGCGAATGCCGATATTCCGGCCGCGGCGGTACGCACGCTCTGCGCGCTCGACGGTGCAGCGCTCAAACTCATGGAACGGGCGAGCGCGAAGCGGCAATTTTCAGCGCGCGCCGTCGACCGGCTCGCACGCGTCGCACGCACCATCGCCGACCTTGCCGGTGGCGAGCAGATCGCGGCGGAGCACGTCGCCGAGGCGATCGGCTATCGAAGCCTCGAGCGGCTCGTCAGCGCGGGATGAGGGAACGGAGCGTTCGTGCGCGCCGCTTCGGTCTTCGCGAGGCGATCGATCCGTCGGATATCGAGGGTCTGCTCGACCGTCTCGACGGAGCGGTGCGACGTTGAAACTTCTCGATGTCAATCTGCTGATGTACGCGTACGATGCTTCGTCGCCGCTGCACGAACGTGCGCGTTCGTGGTTTGAAGCGTGTTTGAACGATCCCGAGCCGATCGGGTTTCCACTCTCAACCGTCGTCGCGTTTGTACGGCTCGTGACCGATACGCGCGTCTTCGAGCGCCCATTCGACACTCCGTCGGCATGCGCTATCGTCGATGAATGGCTCGCCCAACCCTCGGCGCATCTGCTCGTTCCGAGTGCTCGCCGCTGGGAAATCCTTCGTGGGCTCTCCACCGATTCGCACGTTCGCGGATCGTTGGTCCCCGATGCACATCTTGCCGCCTACGCAATCGAAAACGGCGCGACCCTCTACACCCACGATCGCGACTTTCTGCGCTTCCAACGGCTCCGCGTCGACTTCCCGCTCTCGTAGGCTCGATAGCGCTCGAGCGCTTTTACGCCGGGGAGGCCGGCAGGAGGTTTCGAATCTGTGCGGCGAGATCGTCGAGATTCACCGCGCCTTTTTGCAGGATGCGCGTGGCGCGTCCCCCCAGCAGTTCCGACTCCGCCGGCGTAACATCTTTGGCGGTGAGCACGATGATGGGCACCGTGCGCCACTCCTCGCGCTGCCGTATCTCGGCGACAAACTCGAATCCGTCCATCACCGGCATCGTCAAATCGAGCAAGATAATATCCGGCAGTGCTTCGGCCATCCGCTCCAATCCGACTTCTCCATTCTGCGCCTCGATCACCGACCATCCGCTCTTCTCCAGCATGCGACGCATCATCGCCCGAGTCGTCGCGTCGTCCTCCACCAATAGGACATGTCGCCGTCCACGATACAGCTCGAGAACGGTACTAAGTTCGCTTTGGTCGACCGGTTTAGAAAGATAGTGGGCCGCACCTAAGGCATACGCCATCTGAGAATCGCCTAATACCGAGACCATAATGACGGGAATACGCGCAAGATTGGGATCTGCCTTGAGACGGCTGAGAGCAGCCCAACCATCCGTTCGCGGCATGATTGCATCTAACGTTATTATCGAAGGCTCGATTTCAGCGGCCATGTGCAGCGCTTCTTCACCGTCGTGCGCGGTAGCGACGCGGTAACCGCATGCTTCCAAACTACGCTGGAGCATATCGCGCGCCGCAGGATCGTCGTCGACCACCAGTGCGAGGGGGCGAGCATCGGCATTCGTCACCCCACGTTCTTCGGGACTCGTCGCGGCACTCGCAGTTTCATCCTCTGCTACGACGGGGAGACGCATGGTAAAGATAGACCCCTTGCCCAACGAGCTCTCTACGAATACGTCGCCACCCATCATTCGGCAGAATTTACGCGTGATCGCCAGTCCAAGTCCGGTTCCACCGTATTGGCGAGTAATCGACGCATCCGCCTGCGAAAACGCCTCGAACAGTCGGGCGAGTTGTTCGGGCGTCATGCCGATACCGGTATCCTCAACGGAGAAGTCAATCCAGTTGCCGACGGTAGCTACGCGCAGCTGTATCGTGCCTGCCTTGGAGAATTTGCAAGCGTTGCTCAGCAAATTGAGCAACGCTTGCCGCACCTTCATGAGGTCGGTATAAATCGTAGGAATATCCGCCGGGCAATCGAGCGATACCGTATTTGCATTTTTCTTCGCCAGAGGCGCGATCGTCGCAACGACATCGCGAAGCATCGCCGCGACGTCGATTTTCTCGACAGTCACCGTCATTTTTCCGGCTTCGATTTTTGAAAGATCGAGAACGTCGTTAATCAGCCCGAGCAAGTGCTTCCCGGCGGAGCGAATTTTTTGGGTGTCGTCAACCATTCGAGCCTCGCCCATCTCCTCCAATTCCTCGGCGAGCATCTCCGAATACCCGATAATTGCGTTTAAGGGAGTGCGCAGTTCGTGGCTCATATTGGCTAAGAACGCACTCTTAGCCGTGTTCGCTTCTTCTGCAGAGCGTTTTGCGACCGTAAGTTCGTTCTCGAAGCGTTGCCGTTCGGTAAGATCGTGAATGATCTCGATCGCGCCGATCATGGATCCGTCTGCGTCGTGGAGCGCCCGAGCGCGGGCCTGAATGTACAGTGTATGATCGATAAACGGGAAATCGATTTCGACCTCTCCGGAAAGGACGCCGCCATTCTCGCGACGCAGCCAGGCATAGTTTTTCGCCAGTTCGTCATCGGGCTTGTCGATAAGATCGATAACTATCGGTCGACGCTCTCCGTAGAAAGGGATCGCGTACTCGTGGTCGCCTTTCCCAAGCATCTTCTCGGCCTCGACGCCAGTCATCGCCACCAACGCCTTATTCCACGCCACGACCTTGCGCTCGTTGTCGAGAACGAAGGCGGCATCGGGAAGTGCGTCAATAACGCCGGATAATCGAAGAGTCGAGGACTCCATTCCTTTCTCGGCCTTCCGACGCTCGGTTTGGTCGCGGATCGTCTCGATCGCGCCAATGACGTTGCCTTGCAAATCACGTAAAAGCGCAGCGCTTCCCTCAAACCACATCTCACGGTGCGGCCACCGAATATATCCGTCCCCGAGCAACGCATCGCCGACCCGGCGAACGTGGTGGTATTGTGAAATTTCTTCGTCGGGGGAGAACAATAGATCGATGAGAATGGGCCGCCGTTCTCCGTAAAACGGGATCGCGTATTCGTAGTTCCCTTTGCCGAACATATTCTCGGCTTTCACTCCGGTCATGGTTTCGGCGGCCCGGTTCCACGCGGTAATATATCCTTGGGTATCGATCGCGAACGTCGCATCGGGCAAATTATCGAGGATGGCGGCGAGGTGGTGTCGCTGTTCCTCAAGCGCCTCCGACGCCCGCTTGCTGTCCGTAATATCGAGCATCCACACCAATACGCCGGGCGAGCCTTCGTAATCGCCGGGCAAAAAGCTCGCCGAGATATCGCGAACCTCTTTCCGCCCGGGAGCGTACATCTGTATCTCCACATCTCGAACGATGCCGCCCTCGGCGACGCGTGCCGCTATGGCATCGCGCTCGATAGGATCGACATAGAGTTCGCGGCTGGACGAACCAACGTGAACGTCGATTATTTCATGCAAGCGGGCGTTTGCAAAACGTACGATACCGTTCGTCGAAATTCCAACGCCGATGGGCGCCGTGTCGAGAATGGATTGCATACGCCGGAGATCTTCAACCGACAACATTGTTACGCTCCCTCTGCGAGGAAAAACGTCTCCGCCTCGCCCTTGCCTTTGATCGTGATGAGCCCGCGCGATTCCAAGAGAAAGCGCCCCCCTAAGCGTCGCGCCGTCTCCGCCGACATGTGGATGCGCCCGGGTATTCCGTGAGATTCCATTCGAGAGGCGACATTGACGGTGTCGCCCCAGACATCGTATGCAAACTTGTGCGCCCCGATGACCCCCGCCACAACCGGCCCCGAATGGAGACCGATCCGAATATGAAAATCGTGTCCGCTCTCCCGGCGCACCTCTCGCGTCGCCTCCAACAGGGTTCGCGCGAGCTCGACGCTCGCTTCGGCGTGATCGCTCCGAGGTTCGGGAAGCCCGGCGGCGGCCATATACGAATCGCCGATGGTCTTGATTTTTTCGATGCCGAAGCGCCTTGTCGCTGCGTCGAACGCGGAGAATAACCGATTGAGCGCGTCCACGAGAACTTGAGCGCTGATCCTACTCGACATTGCGGTGAAACCGACGACGTCGGAAAAGAGGACCGTCACATCTTCGAAGCGGTCGGCGATTTGCAATTCTCCGTCGCTCATTCGCTTGATGATTTGTTCGGGAAGAATGTTCAGCAAGAGCCGTTCGCTCGTGCGTTTTTCTTCCTCAATTTGCTGCAAATACGAGCGTTCGCGATCTCTTGCTTGTTTGCGCTCCAAGAGAGCGTCGATGCGAACCGACAACAACGTTGGATTGACGGGTTTCGGAAGGTAGTCGTCCGCACCGGCTTCGACGCAGCGGACGACCATATCCATTTCGTGAAGAGCCGATACCATGATCACCGGAATGCCGGCAAGATCGGGTCGCGCCTTCAGGCGCGCAAGAACCTCGATGCCACTGAGCCCGGGCATCATCAAATCGAGCAGTAGCAAGTCGAACGCCGTGCGGTCCAGCGCTGCGAGCGCTTCGAATCCATCGCGCGCGACTTCCACACGATGCCCCTCTTTGTTCAATCTCCGCGCCAGAAGGTCGCGATTGGATTCGTTGTCGTCGACGACCAGGACGTGCCCCGGCAGCGCCTTGCGCCGAATACTCTCCGAAAGCGGCCGGATTACCGATTCGAGGTGAGCCACCATCGTCGATGCGTCGGCGTCCGGCATAGAGCCTAACTGCGCGCTCTCCATGCGAGAGAAATCGACGATCGATTCGAGCCGACTCAATAGAAGGGTCGTTTCATCGAGAAGCTTCGAAAGATCGCCGACGAAAGAGAAATCCAGCGCATCTTCGATTAGCATCTCGCTATAGCCCTTGATCGCATTGAGCGGCGTGCGTAGGTCGTGCCGAATGGTCGACTGGGCGCTCTCGAGTTCGGCTCCCTCGAGCAGAGCGACGCTCGCCTCAGGAGCGAGCAGGCGGCCGGAGAGTTCGTAGAGCAGCTGCGCCGATGCGTGGATGCGCCCGAGATCGGAGATCACTTGGAGATCCTGGCCCTGCGCCTCGTCGCAGAGGATCTCGCAATATCCGACGATCGCGGTAACGGGAGCCATCAACTCCTGACGCATGTGGGCCAAGAGTGCGTCGCGCGTCCACCGACCGTCTTTTTGCACGAAATTACAACGACGGCTTCGTGGTGCCCAACAATTTTTCGATTTTCTCGAGCAAACGTGGCAGTTCGATGGGCTTCGTATCGTAGTCGTCGCAACCCGCTCCGATGGCCCGGTCGAGATCCCCCGTCATCGCGTGCGCCGTCAAGGCGATGACCGGGATTCCTTTCAGAACGTCGCTCGCTTTTATTCGACGCGTCGCCTCCCATCCGTCGACCTTCGGCAAATCCATATCCATCAGAATAATATCCGGAGCCTCGGAGCCCGCCATGGCGACACCTTCTTCTCCGTCGACGGCCATCACGACATCGTAACCCTTACGAAGTAAGCGCCGCGAAAGCATATCTCTGTTCATTTCGTTATCTTCGATAATCAGCACTTTCACTTGCG
>JAJZVP010000050.1 GCA_021845615.1 bacterium
ATCCTTTCGAACTCGTATCAGGAGAACACCATGCGCAAGCTCGCTTTAGCTCTCGCCCTCGCCTTTAGCGCCCTCACGGTCGCATCGGCCAGCGCGAACGCGACGATCGTCGTCAAAGCCAAGAACTTTCAGTTCATGCCCAACGTCGTCACCCTGCACCTCGGCAAACCGCAGAAACTTACGTTCGTCGCCGTTCAGGGCGTTCACGGAATGATCGCTCCCGAAGTCGGCATCACCAAAGTCATCACGATTACCTCCAAGCCGACCACCGTTACCGTCACCCCCAAGAAGCTCGGCACCTTCCCCGCACATTGCGCGATTTATTGCGGCATCGGGCACGAGCACATGATGATGACGTTCAAGGTTATCAAGTAACCTCGAACCCGTCAGAGACGAGACCGGAGGCCGAGAACGCTCGACCTCCGGTCTTTATTTTTCGGGAACGGCTAGTGGTGGTTGTCGAAGGCGATGCCGGCGCGGATCTGCCCGATCGCTTGCTCGACGAGATTGTAGGCGGCGGCACGATGCCCGCCCTTGTCGCGCTGCGCGACGTTGAGCTGCGCCGCCGCGCGATTCAGCGCTCCGAGCGCCATCTGCATGTGCGGCTGACGCTCGAAAGCGTATGCGGTCACCGCAGAGCCGACGAAGAGGCCGACGAAGACGAGCGCCACGATGCGTGCGTAGCCGAGAATATTCGAACGATGTTGAAACATGGCATAGACTCCTACGACGATGAGTGCGATATTCTGCTCGCAGAATATCGTACCCGACGTCGTGAGACCACTAAAACCGGATGAGAGATTCCCCGCGTTAGCCGGCCATCGAGGTCGGCGTCGCCGGGATCAACAGCGGCGCCCCCGTGCCCGCCTGAACTTCCTCAACCGTTACTCCTGGTGCGAGCTCGCGCAAGACCAGTCCTTCGGGTTCGATATCGATGACCGCGAGGTCGGTCATCAGTTTATGAACGACGCGTTTTCCGGTGAGCGGCAGGGTGCATTCGCCGACGATTTTGTGGGCGTTCCCTTTCGCGACGTGCTCCATCATCACGATCACGCGCTTCGCACCGTGCACGAGATCCATCGCCCCGCCCATGCCCTTAACCATCTTCCCCGGAATCATCCAGTTCGCGAGGTCGCCGTGCGCGCTCACCTGCATCGCACCGAGCACCGCAAGATCGATATGCCCGCCGCGGATCATTCCGAACGAGAGCGCCGAATCGAAGAACGAGGCGCCCGGCAGCACCGTCACGGTCTCCTTACCCGCGTTGATAAGATCGGCGTCGACATCTTCTTCGTACGGGTACGGACCGGTGCCGAGAATGCCGTTCTCGCTCTGTAGGACGACGCGCACTCCTGGCGGCACGTAGTTGGGAATCAACGTCGGCATGCCGATACCGAGATTCACGTACATGCCGTCGCGCAATTCGCGAGCGACGCGGGCGGCGAGTTCTTCGCGTGTGAGCGCCATGATTATCGTTCCTCCCGCTTGCGCGTGGTCACGCGCTCGATTCGTTTTCCTTCCGCACCGACCTCGACGATCCGCGCGACGAAGATCCCCGGGACGTGTACGTCCTCCGGTTCGATCTCGCCGGGCTCCACGAGGCGCTCCACTTCGGCGATGGTGATGCGTCCGGCCATCGCGCAGAGGGGGTTGAAGTTGCGCGTTGCCTTGGAAAAATAGAGATTCCCCTCGCGGTCGCCGATGCTCGCGCGCACGAGTGCGTAGTCGCAGCGAATCGCCTCTTCGAGCACGTATTCGCGGTCGCCGAAGCGGCGGGTCTCTTTCGCTGGCGAAGCTTTTGCAACGCTGCCGTCGGGATTGTGGCGCCACGGAAGGCCGCCCGCGGCGACCGGAGTCCCCACCCCGGCCGGCGTGTAGAACGCAGGGATGCCGCAACCGCCGGCGCGGAGGCGCTCGGCGAGGGTGCCCTGCGGCACGAGCTCGACTTCGAGTTCGCCGGAAAGGTACTGCCGTTCGAATTCTTTATTCTCGCCGACGTAGGAACCCGTCGTGCGGGCGATGCGCTTGTTGTCGAGGAGGACGCCGAGCCCCCAGCCGTCGACCCCGCAGTTGTTTGAGACGGTGACGAGATCGCTCGCGCCTTGAGCGAGCAGCGCCTGGATGAGGTTGTGCGGGATGCCGTTGAGGCCGAAGCCCCCGACGGCCAATGAGGCCCCGCTGGGAATGTCGGCGACGGCCGCGGCCGCCGATGGGTACACTTTATCCATACCGGCGCAGATAGGCGGTCGCGGGAGCAAAACCCTGGTCGCCCCCGAACCTATCCGCGAGGTTCCACTACCCGGTCTCTCGTTATTGAAGAGGAGTTCGAAATGTCAGTAGCCGCGCAAGCGCACGACGAAGAAGCGATGATCATCGAGATGGTGCGCGATTTAGTCTCCGAAAAAGTCGCGCCGCGCGCGGCGGCCATCGATGAGAGCGAAGAGTTCCCCGAAGATATCCGTCGACTCTTCGCGCAGAACGATCTTCTCGGCATTCCGATTCCCACCGAATACGGCGGGCTCGGCGGCAGCTTCGTCACCTACGTCAAAGTCGTCGAAGAGATCGCGAAGGCGTGCGCGTCGAGTTCGCTGATCGTCGCCGTACAGGAGCTCGGCATGCTGCCGATCATGATCGGCGGCAACGACGAACAGAAGCGGCGCTTCCTGCCGAAGATCGCCTCGGGAGAGTCCCTCGCCGCCTACGCCCTGACCGAGGCGAGCAGCGGTTCGGACGCACTCGGCTCGATGCGCACGCGCGCTCGCCGCGACGGCGACTTCTACGTGCTCGACGGCCAGAAAATTTGGATCACGAACGGAAGCGTCGCCGACGTCGTCTGCGTCTTCGCCGTCACCGATCCTGAAGCGGGTAGCCGCGGCGTCAGCGCGTTCGTCGTCGAAAAGGGAACGCCGGGCTTCTCCGTCGGCAAGAAAGAGCGCAAGATGGGGATCAAAGGCTCGCCGACCGTCGAGCTGATCTTTAACGAGTGCCGCGTCCCCGCTGCCAATCGCCTCGGCGAGGAAGGCGAGGGCTTCAAGATCGCGATGAAAGTGCTCGATAAATCGCGCCCCGGCATCGCCGCGCAGGCGCTGGGGATCGCCGCCGGCGCCCTCGACTACGCGACCCAGTACGCCCGCGATCGCGTTGCCTTCGGCAAGCCGATCGGCCAGCATCAGGGCATCGGGTTCATGCTCGCCGATATGAAGACCGAGGTCGAAGCGGCCCGGCTCATGCTCTACGAAGCGGCTCGTAAATGCGACGAGGGTGCGCCCGACGTCTCGCTCTGGGCCTCGATGGCGAAGCTCAAATGCGGGGACGTCGCGATGTCGGTGACCACCGACGCGGTTCAGGTCCTCGGCGGCTTCGGCTACTCGGCGGAGTACCCGGTCGAACGGATGATGCGCGATGCCAAGATCACCCAGATCTACGAAGGGACCCAGCAGATCCAGCGCCTGGTCATTTCGCGCAATCTGGTCGGGAAGGGGCGCTAGCTCGCCTTTGCGAACTAACCGCCCTTCTCAAACGTTGTTAAGGCACGTTAAGAGACGAATTTTCGCACAAAGGGGGTGAAAGAATGCGCAAACTCCTCGCTGCACTGATCGCGGCGTCCTTCCTTGCCACCGGCACGGCCATGGCCGCCTCGACGACCAAGACCGCAACGAAGGCAACGGCCAAGAAAGCCGCTGCCAAGAAGACGATGGCTAAGAAAGCCGCCGCCAAGAAGCCGATGGCCAAGAAAGCCGCTGCTAAGAAGACGATGGCTAAGAAAGCCGCCGCCAAGAAGCCGATGGCTAAAAAAGCCGCTGCTAAGAAGCCGATGGCCAAGAAAGCCGCTGCTAAGAAAGCCGCTGCCAAGAAGGGCCACAAACCGCCGGTTCGCTAACCGATCGTTATCATCCTAAGGTAAACCCGGGGGAGACCCCAAAGGGCATCGGCGGAAACGCCGATGCCCCCCTTTTTTTGTCGCGCGCCATCCCCGCGCGCTACGGGTGCAAGATCGAGCGCCAGTAGATCAGCATCCGCTCCCAGAGCGTGCGGCGCTGTAGGAGGCCGGCGATCGAGTGGGTCTTGCGCGGAAAGAGCATGACGTTCACGTCGGTGAGCCCCGCCAAAATCGTCTTCTGCAAGAAGGCGACGGTGTTCGCCATGTGGACGTTGTCGTCGCTGGTTCCGTGCATGATCTGCAACGGACCGTTGAGATGCGCCGCGTCGAGCAGGTTCGAACTGCGATCGTACGCGTGCGGATGTTTCTGCGGCAATCCCATATAGCGCTCGGTATAAATCGTATCGTAGAGATGCCAGTCGGTTACCGGCGCGACCGCGAGGCCGGCGACGAAGCGCTTGGAGTGTTCGAGCGCGTAGATCGTCTCGTAGCCGCCGAAACTCCAGCCCCAAATGCCGATCCGTTTCGCATCGACGTACGGGAGCGAAGCGAGGTAGCGAGCGCCGATTCGCTGCCCCAACAGCGAGCCCGGACCGAAATTATGCAGCAGCAGCCGAACGTGTCGGTCGTTATCGATCTGCGAGGCCGGCCCATCGATCGAGAACACGATGATTCCTTCCTGCGCTAAGAGATCGTGCATCAATTCCATCGTATAGCCGAAACTATCGGTCGTGGTCGGCGCGGCCGGGCCACCGTACACGTACACGACGACCGGATACTTTCGGTGCGGATCGAAGTGCGGCGGGCGAATCATCCAGGCATCGAGCGGCCCGTACTCCGATGGAACCTCGAAGCGTTTCACCGGCAAGAGCATCGATTGCAAGGATGCATCGGCCGCCGCGAGGACCTGCGGAGCCTGCGAGGGGAGATGGAGCGTTACCTCCGGCACGCGATTCATCGAGGAGTAGGTGTCGACGTACGCGTGGGTCGCCGGAGCGAAGGCGATGCGATGCACGCCGCGCGCTTCGGTAAGGTCTTTCAGCGCGCCGTTCCGGAGATCGACCCGCAGCAGCGCGCGATTGCGGCGGGTCGGATAGTCGGCGTAGACCCACGCATGGAGTCCCCGTTTGCCGGCGGCAACGAGCCCGTTGGTTGCGTACTCGCTTCCGAGGTTGTAATCGCCGGTTATGCGCCGCAAGCTTCCATCGACGCTCCGTAGGTAGAGCGAGCGCAGGTTATCGCGATCGAGTACCCAGAGCGACGATCCGTTCGGAAGCCAGGTCGGTAACGCGATCACGTCGACCCACGATGGCGAACTCTGACGATAGAGAAGCGTCGGCGCCGTACCGTCGCCGGGAAACGATTCGACGCGGAGCCACCGCTCTCGACGATTCAAAATCTCCGTTACGAGATCGTCACTCTTCGGGCGCCAGGCAAACGCCGCGATATACCGATCTTTCGGCGCCGCGTCGTAGAGCAGGCGATCGGTTTTCGTCGCAAGGTCGACCACGTGGAGGCTCGCGGCCGGGTTCTTCTCCCCGGCAAGCGGATATCGCTGATAATTGACGCGCCCGTTCTTCGGAAGAAAATCCGTTAGCGGGAAGCGCGTAACGTTTCGCTCGTCCAAGCGAAGGTACGCAATTTTCGAACCATCGGGCGACCAACGAAAGCCATGGTTTATGCCGAGCTCTTCGGGATAGACCCAATCGAGTTGACCGTCGAGAACGGCATTCCCGGAGCCACCGTTCGTCAACCGGTCGAGCGCTATTTTCGGACCGAGGGTCGCGACGTATAGATTCGCTTTCTTCGCGAAGGCGATCGCGCGCCCATTCGGCGACCACTGCGGATCGGAGACGCCGCTCGCAATTTTTTGCAGCGCCTGGGTTGCGAAGGTGTAGACGTAGAGCGAACCGCCGGCACTGACGGCGATTCGCCGATCGTGCGGCGACCAGCCGGCGTTATACGGCGTCGCCCCGTGCTTACCGAACCGGTCGGGCGCGAGCAACACCCGTGCGCTTCCGTCGCGCGCATGCAGCATCAGCGGGAGATGCTCCGAAGGGTCCTGCGACGGGAGAATGTAGGTGAAGCGCCGTCCGTCGTGAGACCACGAGACCGCTGCAGGTTGGCGCCCCCATGGAGGTTCCTTCCCAAAAGCCGTGGACGGCGTCAGCGAGCCCTGGGCCGGTGCGGCGGCGATGCCCGCCATCAGCAACATTGCGAGAACGGAGGTGCGCTGCAGCAGCTTCATTCGCGGGACTTTCGCGTACCCGCGTGGCAATACTTTCTCTATGGCAGATCCCATGAATCCCGATTTTACGGCTCGGAACCCCATCGTCGCCGCAGCCGAACAGATTCGCGCGCGACGCGCCCTCGGAGAGTTGATCGATTCGACCGACGACATTCGCGTCGAGCGCGGAGAAGGCGGAGCGGAATCTTCGTTGCGCGCCTTCGGCGATGCGCTCGCGATGGGAATCAAACGTTTGAATTCAATTCTCGGCGAGCGAAACGGCGTCCGGTTGGTTCGGCTCGAGCGTCCGTTGCGATTGCGCCTACGTTTCGGCGAGTATCGCATCGCTCTCGAACTCGACGCGAGTACCGAGTTGGTTCGCATGCGCGGCCTCGAGTTCGACGGCGAGTATCAGTTCGTGCCCGACCTCGCGATCCCGAGTTTGATCGACGTCTCGAAAGTTTCGACCGAGAGCGGTTACGGCGAGGCGATCACGCCTTCGATGCTTTTGAAATCGATCGCACGCGACGCCGAGCTCCCACGCCCGCCGCACCTCGACTCGCCCGGGCCGCTTTCGTTCTAGCAACGATCGGCGCGCTCGGACAGAGCGCGCGAACCGGACAACGCTCGCAGAGCGGCGTCGGCGCCTTGCAGATGGCGCGACCGTGCAAGATCAACCAATGATGCGCGTGTTTCCACTGCGCTTTCGGCAGGAGTGCGGTGACGTCGCGCTCCACCGCGAGCGGCGTGGTTCCGGTCGTCAGCCCCAGCCGATGGGCGACGCGAAAGACGTGCGTGTCGACCGCAAACGCCGCTTCGCCGAAGGCGACCGAGAGCACGACGCTCGCGGTCTTGCGCCCGACTCCGGGGAGCGCTTCGAGCTTCTCGCGCGTTTCGGGTACGCGCCCACCGTGGCGGTCGACGAGCGCACGCGCCGCGGCGATGATATTTTTCGCCTTCGTTCGAAAAAAACCGCACGATTGAATCGAACGCTCGACATCCGATAGCCTCGCCGCTGCCAACTCCTTCGGCGTCGGATAGGCGGCGAAGAGCGCGGGCGTCGTGAGATTCACGCGCGCGTCGGTACACTGCGCGGACAGGATCACCGCAACGAGTAATTCGAACGGATTCCGATAAACGAGCGCGGTGACCGCGTGCGGATACGCGGCCTCCAACAGGGCGAGCTCTTCGCGCGCGATCGCCCGCGAAACTTTACGCTTGGGAAACGGAATTTCGGCCACGCGGGATACTCTGCGCTCAATCGCGGTAACGAACCTGCCGATGAACCACCTACGATGAGGGGCGAGCGAGAGGCCGACGACGTCGCAATAATCGGCGGGGGCCTCGCGGGGGCGGCAACGACGATCGCGTGCGCGCGCTACGCCCGGCAGGCGCGCGTCCGCCTCTTCTCTCCCGAATCCCCCGGACGCGGCGCGGCGTACGGTGTGGGATCGCCGATCTGGTTCATGAACGGTCCCGCGAGTGCGATGAGCGTCGTCGCCGACGACGCCGGGCACCTCGCGCGCTCGCTGCGCTGCGCTCCCGGAACGTTTATTACGCGAGAGCGCTTCGGCGAGTACGTCGGCGAGACGCTGCGCGCGGCCGCATTCGGGCGCGCGAACGTCGCCATCGAGCGATCTTCGGTCGTCGATATCGAGCGAACGCGCGGCGGCTTTCTGCTATGCGACGATCGCGGCGTTCGATATCGCGCGCGAAGCGTCGTCCTCGCGATGGGGAACGCGCGCCCCGCCGATGAGTTTTTGCCGAGCGAACTCCGTTCCAGCGCGCGATACGTCGGCGATCCCTGGCGCGTTCCGATCGCCGAGATCCCCGACGGGGATATGCTCTGCATCGGGAACGGCCTCACCGCGATCGACCACGTCGCCGCGCGCGCCCTCGCGAACCGAATCGGAACCACCTTCACCATCGCCCGGCACGGTTTTCTCCCCGCCCGCGAACGCTCCGAAATTCGCGCGCTTCGCTACGAGGAACTCGGCCTCGACGAACGTACGCCGCTCGGAATGTTCCGTTCGCTCCGCGAGGCGATGCAACGTTGCGTCGCGATGGGCGGCGACTGGCGAGAGGTGGCCGAGGCGATCCGGCGCCCCTCGCAGCGAATCTGGATCGGCTGGACGATCGCGCAGCGCCGGCAATTCCTCGATCACCTCGCCCCGCTCTGGGGATCGTTACGCTATCGCGTTCCGCCAGCGACCGACGACGCCGTCGCCGCACTTCGCGCCGCCGGACGCTACGTGCCCCTCCGGGGCGAAATCGTTGCGGCGAGCGAAGAGCGCGACGCACTCATCGTCGAGTATCGCGTCGACGGAGAGATCCACCGCCTGCGCGTGGCGACGGTCCTGAATTGCACCGGACCTAACGGAGAGCTGCGCTCGAATCCCGACCCCCTACTTCGTTCGATGCTCGAACGCGGCCTGATACGCCCCGACGCGACGCGCTTGGGACTCGACGCAACGATGCACGGCGAAGCGATCGATCGCGAGGGACTCGCCGACGAACGCCTGCTCGCCATCGGGCCGCTCCTGCGCGGCGTTCTCTACGAAACGACCGCCGTGCCGGAGATCGCCGAGCAGGCTCGCGCCATCGCCCAGCGCATCGCCTGCGATCTCGAGGCATGCGTCGCGTGATCGCCGAGATCGAGATCGATCGCATCGTCGCCGAGCACGTCGAGCGCCGCCTTCAATGGGAACCGTTGCTTCCGCGGCGCAGAACCGGCTACACGCGGACGCGCCTCACCGCTTGCGATACCTACGAAGTTTTAGCGCTCCTGTGGTTTCCGGAAGCGCTCACGCCGATTCACGACCACGGCGACTCCTACTGTGCCACGCGCGTCCTCGCCGGCGAGCTCCACGTCGCGCGCTACGAGCGTACCGAGGAGGCAGGCGCTATCGCTATGCGGCTCGTCGAGCGCGGCGTTCAACGAGCCGGCGACGGCGACGCGCTGCAAAGCGCGCGGGAGCTTCATAGCGTGGCGAATCCCGGTTCGCGCGAAGCGCTCTCGCTTCACGTGTACGCGCCCCGTTTTACGACCTTCGGAATCTACGATGAGTCGGGCGCGCGCCTCTCGCTCGCATCTTCGCGTTACGACGCCGTTCTAGGCTAACGAGATCTCGTCGCCGTCGCGCGCGACGATCCCCTCCTTTTCGAGCGCCGCGACCAATTCGTCGAAACGCTCTCCAACCTCCGGGGCGACGACGCCGACGATCTCTCGCTCTAAATCGAGCAACGAGATCTTCTCCCCAGCCGGCAGATCGCGCAGACGATCGACGATACGCCCGCGCGCGAAACGCGCCGTCAGTTCGAAGGGCACCGGCTCTTTCGCCGATGCGGGCTTGGCGAATTCTTCGCGCAACCGCTCGAGGCGCGCTGCATCGACCGGAGCGGCGACGCAGAGCGTTTGCAGGGGGCATGCCGGACATCGCGGGGCGCGCGCCGTGCAGACGAGCGCGCCGAGGTCCATCATCGCCGAGCTCCAATCGTGCGCCTTGCCCTTGGGCACGAGTTGGCGCGCGAGCAAATCGAGCTCTTTGGTCGTCGCCTTAGCGGGATACTCGATGCCGAAGTTGAGCCGATGCACGATGCGGCGCACGTTCGTATCGACCGGTGCCGCATCGTAATTAAAAGCGAACGCGCGTATCGCCGCTACGGTATAGGGGCCGACTCCCGGTAATTCGAGCAGCAGTTTCTCGTCGCTCGGCATCTCGCCGCCGAACTTCGCGACGACCGCGTCGGCGAGCGCCTTCAAACGCACGGCTCGCGTGTTATAGCCGAGCCCTTTCCAATAACGCACGACCTCCGCTTGCGGCCCTTTCGCCAACGCCGTGAACGTAGGGAAGCGCGACAGAAAGGTTCCGAAGATCGGCACGACGCGATCGACCTGCGTCTGCTGTAACATGAATTCGCTCACGACCGTGTAGTACGGGTCGCGCACGACGCGCCATGGTAAATTCGCCCGCCCGTATTTTTCGTACCAAGCGAGAAGGCGCTTCTGGAGTGCGGTCATCCGCGCAGGCTTCGCATCGCTTCGCCGATGCGGCGGATGCCCTCGGCGATCTCGTCGCGCCGGACCGCCGTGAGTGCCAAGCGAAAATTGTGATCGCCGCCGGAATTGGCAAAGAACGCCTCGCCGAAGAGAAACGAGGCACCGAGGCGTTCGGCGGCATCGAGCAAGGGACGAGCGCGCATCTCCCGCGGCGTCCCAACCCAGAGATAAAAGCCGCCGCTCGGACCGATCGCTCGCACGCCGTTCGGCCAATATTTTGCGATCGCTTCATCGGCGATTTTTCGACGGAGATGCAACTCTTCTCGAAGTTGCTCGATATGCGCGTCGTAGCCGCGTTCGAGATAATCGACGATCGCCGCCTGGACGTAGAGGCTCGTCGCCATATCGTACGCTTGTTTGCGCATCAACAGTCGATCGACGATCGTGCGCGGCGCGACCATCCACCCGACCCGCAGACTCGGAGCGACGGTCTTACTAAAGGTCGAAAGGTAGACGACGTGATCGGGAGCGAGCGCGACCAACGGCGTCTCGTGGTGCGAGGCGAGCGGCCCGTACGGATCGTCTTCGATAATGGGAACGCCCGCGCGCCGGGCGATCGTTGCGAGCCGCTCGCGACGATCGGCGTTCATCGTCACGTTGGTCGGATTGTGCATCGACGGCATCGTGTAGATGAAGCGCGGGCGGCGCGTGCGCAAGATCGCCTCGACGTGGTCGACGCGCATGCCCTCGTCGTCGACGGGAATGGGAATCGCGCGCAATCCGCCGATTTGAAAGATCTGGAGCGCGCCGGGATAGGAGGGCGACTCGACGATGATCTCGTCCCCCGCCTCGGCGAGGCTCTGCGCGACGATCGCGATGCCCTGCGTGGACCCGGTGAGCACGATGACGTTCTTCGCTACGACGCTACGCGCTCCACGAGCGCGCATGCGCGCCGCGATCGCCTCGCGCAGAGGTTCGTAGCCCTCGGAATCACCGTACGAGAGAATGAACCGCGGATCGCTCGCCACGCGCGCGAAGGAGCCGGCGAGTTCGGCGAGCGGCGAGGGCTCGTCGGGGGCGACCCCTTGAACGAACGAGATACGCCCCGGCTCTTGTTTTGCCGCAAGCTCGCCGAGCACCATCGGAAATTCGCCGACCCGCCACGGAGGGAGCGTCACCCACCATGGCACGCTCGCGCCACGCTCGCCGGCCGAAACGGCGCGCTTGCGCGATGCCACGCGCGAGCCCGAGCCGACGCGTTGATCGAGGAGGCCGTCGGCGACGAGTTCGCGGTAGGCCCGGACGACCGTGCTGCGGTTGATCTCGAGGCGCTCGGCCATCGCCCGCTCGGGAGGGAGGCGCGTCGACTCCGGTAGCGAGCCGGAGAGGATCGCCTCGCGAAGCCCCTCGTAGAGCTGCCGATAGAGCGGCACGATCGAATCCCGATCGAGCTGGAGGGGAAGGTTGGGCGCACCAATCTTGCTCATGGATGGATCCAATTGGACCACGGAGGCCCGCCGCCTTCCGCGGCGGAATAATCGCCGGGTACCAACCTCTCATCCACGCCTGCGCGTAAGGAGTCTTTTCGTGGCCGAACATCAGGTCGATGCCGTCGTCATCGGTGCGGGCCCCGGCGGTTATCATGCCGCCATCCGGCTCGGCCAACTCGGGAAAACCGTCATCTGCGTCGATCGCGATGAGGTCGGCGGAGTGTGCCTGAACTGGGGCTGCATCCCCACCAAAGCGCTCCTCCACGTCGGCGAAGTGATCCGCCACATCGACCACGCCGAAGCGATCGGTTTAAAGGTTCCCAAGGCGAGCGTCGATCGCGCCGGCGTTGAAAAATTTAAAAACGAGGTCGTCAGCGCGAACGTCGGCGGCGTCAAGACGCTCTTTAAGGCGAACAACGTGCAGTTCATGTACGGTGAAGCTTCGTTCGTCTCTCCGAACGAGATCGCGCTTAAAGGCAAAGACGGCAGCAACGACCGCATCCGCGCCGCAAACGTCGTGATCGCCACCGGTTCGGCGCCGATCGACGTGAAGGCGTGGCCGCGCGACGGCAAGCGCATCATCAACTCCGACGATGCGGTCGCCATCAAGCAGATCCCAAAAACGATGCTGGTCATCGGCGGCGGCGTGATCGGTTTGGAATTCGCGACGGTCTACACGCGCATGGGCGCGCAGGTGCTCGTCGTCGAGGCGTTACCGCAGATTCTCACCGGGAGCGATATCGAGATCTCGAAAACGCTCGGGCGCATTCTCAAAAAGCAGGGCGTCGAAATCATGCTCGACACCAAGGTTGCCGCACTCGAAACGACCGCCAAGGGCGTGAAAGCGACGATCTCCGGAGCCGGAACCGGCGGCAAGGACGAGACGCGCGAATTTGAAATGGCGCTCGTCGCCGTCGGTCGCCGCCCCGTCACCGACGCGCTCAACCTCGCCGCCGCCGGGCTCGCCGTCGACGAAAAAGGCTTCCTCGCCGTCGACGCGCGCATGCGCACCAAGGTTTCGCACATCTATGCGATCGGCGACGTCACCGGGCAGCCGTTGCTCGCGCATCGCGCGATGAAACAGGGCGTCGTTGCTGCCGAGGTGATCGGCGGCGACACCAGTGCGGCCTTCGATCCGATCGCGATTCCGAACTGCGTCTATACCGATCCCGAGGTTGCGACCGTCGGGCTCTCCGAGGAAGATGCGAAGGCGAAAGGCTACGAGGTTCGCATCGGCAAGTTCCCGCTCGCGGCGAGCGGACGCGCGCGCACGATGAACGAGAGCGACGGCATCATCAAACTCGTCGGCGACGCGAAGACCGATTTGTTGCTCGGCATGCATATCGTCGCGCCGCAAGCCGAATCGCTGATCGGCGAGGGCGTGATCGCCTTGGAGATGGGCGCGACGCTCGAAGATATCGGCCTCTCGATCCATCCGCACCCGACGCTCACCGAAGGCATCATGGATGCCGCGGAGGCCGCGCACGGCAAGGCGATCCATATCGTCAATCCCAAACCGAAGGCACCGGTCGGAGCGGCAAAATAGAACGTACGCTGGGGAAGGCGCGGATCCTCGATTTGGGTCTGCGCCCCTACCGCGAGGTCTGGGAGATCCAGCACCGCTTACACGAAGCGGTGGGCGAAGGCCGCGAGCCCGAGACGTGGATCTTCGTCGAGCATACGCCGACCATCACGCTCGGGCGTAACGCGAAGCGAGAGAACGTTCTCCTCGCTCCCGAGGTACTCGCCGCGCGCGGCATCGATGTCGTGGAGATCGAGCGCGGCGGCGACGTCACCTATCACGGCCCCGGACAACTCGTCGTCTACCCGATTCGCAAACTCGAACGATTTCGCGAAGTCGTCCCGTTGGTGCGTTCGCTGGAGGCGGCGGTCATTGCAACCTGCGCCGATTTCGCCATCGCAGCCGATCGTTGGAGCGAACACGCCGGCGTCTGGGTCGGGCGCAACCAGATCTGCGCGATCGGGCTCGCCGTGCAAAAGATGGTCTCGCTTCACGGCATCGCGCTGAACGTTAACACCTCGCTCGATTACGACCGACTGATCAATCCTTGCGGCCTTCTCGACCGCGGCATCACCTCGATCGCGCGCGAAATCGGGCACGAGGTTTCCCTCGCCGAAGCCCGCGATGCCTTACTACCGTACCTCGCTGCGGAATTCGGATTTCAGGAGATCGCCGACGAACGATGACCTTTCACTTCATTACCTTATTTTTTCTGAATGCGATCTACGCGATGGTCCCACTCGGTTTTCGCTCGCGCATCGGAAAAATCTCCGCCGTTCTCGCCGCCGCCTTCGGCTTAACGAACCTCGATTTCAACCATCTTCCGTATAGCGCTCCGGGCTGGGCGGCAACCGCGCTACCAGCGGCCGGCATCGTGCTTTTGTTCGCGGCGTTTCTCCTCGAGATCATCCATCGGCGAGCTTCGACGCTATCGCGCTAACCCGTGCGTATCGGCGGCAAGCTGCGCGATCGACAACCGTGTAACGCTTATCGGCCTCGACGAGCGCGAACCGGCAGCACGCGCCCCGGCGCTTCGTCAATGCTTTCGATCCGCGTTCGCGCACGTGATCATCGATCAGCCCGTCCGCAAACGGGAGTTTGAGGA
>JAJZVP010000051.1 GCA_021845615.1 bacterium
AAGCGGGGCGGACCGAATTCTTCGACGACGTCACCACGGAAGCTCACCAGCGGAGACCCAGAACGCAAAATATGTAGAGAGCACGACGAAGAAACCACTTGACAATACCGGCCTTCTCATGGAAGCCAACTCCTGTCATCCCGAGTAGCCAACTCCTGTCATCCCGAGTAGCCGCGGAACGCGGCGTATCGAGGGAAAGCACAAGGTCGCAAGCTCCGCCTCGATACGGGCGCCTAACGGCGCCCTACTCGGCGTGACAAGCGTAGCGCATGCAGCGCGGCTGCGGCGATCGCGGCGAGCGCTTAAGCGAGCGGCGAGGACCCTGACATTGCTCGTCCGAGCCGCGAGCGTCTAGCGAGTCGCGATTGCCGTAGCTGCCGATGCATGCGCCGCAAGCGCCGCCTCGATACGGGCGCCTAACGGCGCCCTACTCGGCGTGACAACGGCGCCCTACTCGGCGTGACAAGCGTAGCGCATGCAGCGCGACTGCGGCGATCGCGGCGAGCGCTTAAGCGAGCGGCGAGGACCCTGACATTGCTCGTCCGAGCCGCGAGCGTCTAGCGAGTCGCGATTGCCGTAGCTGCCGATGCATGCGCCGCAAGCGCCGCCTCGATACGGGCGCCTAACGGCGCCCTACTCGGCGTGACAAGGGCGCCCTACTCGGCGTGACAAGGGCGCCCTACTCGGCGTGACAAGCGTAGCGCATGCAGCGCGGCTGCGGCGATCGCGGCGAGCGCTTAAGCGAGCGGCGAGGACCCTGACATTGCTCGTCCGAGCCGCGAGCGTCTAGCGAGTCGCGATTGCCGTAGCTGCCGATGCATGCGCCGCTAGATATCCACCTTCATCATGTTGTCGAACGGCGCCAACACGCCAGGATGGAAGTGTTTGAGATCGCGATTGTAGGCGTAGATCGACATGCGCCCGTCCTCGACGATCGAGGGAACCTCTTTGACGAACTGCTTGGTGAGGATGGCGACGTCGGCATTGCGTTCTTTCTGCGTGAAGTGCGAGAAGAGCGCCGTCATCGCCGCATCGGCCTTCGGGTCGCACCAACGGAGATCGTTCTGGCCGTTCGGCGGGAACTGATTGCATTTGTAGACGAACGAGTAATCGCCGAGCGGGTCGTTCCCCCACGCGAACATCGTGACGTCCCAACTGTTGCCGTAGACGATACCGCCGTTCTGATACGGCGCGAAGAACTCCGCCGATGAATAGTGGCGTACGCTGATACCGACGCCGATCTTCTTCCACGATTCGCGAATCAACTCGATGATGTTATCGGTATCGGGGGTTCCGACCACGGTGGCGAGATCGAGCATGAGTCGCACGCCGTTCTTTTCGCGAATGCCACCCGGGCCGCGCTTCCAGCCCGCTTTATCGAGAATCTCGTTCGCCTTCGCAATGTCGTAATGCGTGTACCCGATGCCGTGCACCCAATACGGGGCGCTCTTCGGATTCGGTTGATCCTGCAGGTTCCCAATGTTATGGCGAATCTTGCGATTGATACGCGCGAGCGGCGTCGCGTAGCGCAGCGCGCGGCGAACGGCAAGGCTCGCGACCTTCGGGTGCGAGAGGTTGAAATCGATGTGATCGTAATAGTAATCGGGTTTGACCGAGACCTTAAACGGGGTCATCTCTTTGAGGCGATTCACGTAGGCGGGCGAGACGTACATCCAGAGGTCGAGTTGCTTCGCCTGCATCTGGGTCAGCACCGTATCGCGATTGGGAATGATCTCGAAGATGATCTTCTTGAGCTTGGGAAGACCGCGGAAGTAGAGCGGGTTGCGAACCATCACCACATCTTGGCCGCGGTTCCAACGCTGATATTTGAACGGTCCGATGCCGACCGGCAACGAATTGTACGGAACGTTATTGATGTTCGGATACTTCGCCAGGAGATGCTTCGGCAGGACGCACGGGTTCGCATCGGCGCTGGAAAAAAACGTCGTGATGAACGGCGAGTAGGCGTGCTTGAGGTGGAGGATCACCGTGTATTTATTCGGTTCTTGAATCTTGTCGATGAGATCCCAGCCGGTCCGGCTCACGATATCGTTCGCCGGATTCATGATCGCGTGAATCGACCACACGACGTCGTCGGCGGTAAACGGAGCGCCGTCCGACCATCGAACGCCACGGCGTAGGTGCCAGGTAATCGTCTTGCCGTCGGGGCTGATGCCACCGTTCGCTTTCGTCGGCTCCACCGTCAGGAGTTCGGGAACCGGCTTATTCTGTGCGTTCCACTTCGTCAACCAGGCCATCGTCAGCGAGGACATGAGGGCGAGGGTCGTCTGCTGTGTCAGCACCGGGTTGAGCGATGAGATATCCTCTGCGGTCGCGTACCGCAAGACGTGTGGAATCGTCCAGGCGTTTATCTGGCCGTTCGGGCCGACGGCGCCACTTTTTTGAACGCGGCTACACGCGGTGAACGAGAATACGAGGGCAAGGGCAAGAACGGCGAAGCGTTTCAAAACGAGATCTCCTCCGGGGCAGCAAGGCAACTAGGCCGAGGAGAGTGCTTCGCCATCCTCCGCCCGCATCGCTTCCGGATCGTTGCCGAGAGCGCGATGAAATGCCTCGAACGCCGCCGGGGCGATCTCGGAGGGTTTGATCTCGCTTCGCCCGCCCCAGAAAACGTTGGTGTAGTCGAAGGGGATGCCCGCCTCGCGCAGGTGGGCGTCGATCGCGGCCTTATGTTCGAGTACTAAGGCCTTCTCGGTTCCGTGCGCGACCGCCATGATGTTGACGTTCATGAACTCCGGCCCGCCCTCGCGCCAGTAGCCGTGCGTGATGACGTAGTGGCGAGCGACCTCTCGGCCGGCTGCGACCTCGCTCCCCGGAGCGACGCGCCAGTGGAAGAGCGCGTTATAGCGCGTGACCCGTTCGTTCGCGGCATTCGGTTTTACGTGTTCGAGGAAGGTCGAGAAACGGCCGATCACTTTGCGCCGCTCGAGCCCCTCGGCGACCTCAAAGAAACGCTCCAACGAGACGTTCGCCTCGGCGGCGCGCGCGCTCCAACAATCCTCGGCGATCTCGTCGATCGCAAATTCGCGTTTCAGCGCGGTGAGTACGCGCCATTCTTCTTCGTCGAGCAGCACAATGTTCGTGCTTTGAATTTCGCCCGGCGCATCGGCGCGCGCTCCGGGCTCCAGGCCGCGGCGACGAACGTGCCCCACGCCGAGCGCGAAGAGCATCTTCGCCGGCATCAATTTGAAAGCATCGGCACCGACGCGCGCCGCTAAGAACTCCGCATGTTTGCGCAACGAGTACCCCTGCGGCACCTTCAACGTCGTCCAGAGCCGATAGGCGCTTCCCGGCGAGTCGCCGTCGGTGCTGCGAATTACGATATGCCCCGAGAACGGATCCTCGCGGCTCATGAAATCGAAGGCGGCGTCGAGTTTGTCGGCGGGCACGCGCCACGCGCAAAGCGCGCCGGGCGCGAGGCTGGTTGCGAGCAAGGTCTGCCGGACGCGTCGAATCGTTCCCGCTTGCAACATCGCCACGATGCGATCGAGGACGACCGGTAACGGCACCCCGCTCCGGCGAGCGATCTCGCCGAACGGGTCGCGTTGAAAGCCGGCGAGGCGATCTTCGGAGACCGCGAGGATCTCGGCGTTGACCGGGTCTGCAATAGCGATCACTTGGTATATTCACTTTCGCCGAGAGCGAGTTCGTAGTTTTGTCGTGCCGTCTGCAGCGAATAGACTGCCGAAACGGCATTTTTCTGCGCGGTCGCGAGCGTCGCTTCCGCCGTTACGAGCGTGACGAGATTCGCCACCCCCGCCTTATACTGCGCGCCCGCGGCGTCGTATCCCACCTGGGCCGCCTTCAAACTCGCTTGCGCCTGATCGAGCGCCGCCTGCGCCGCCGCGACCTTCGCGATCGCGCTGCGAACGTCGCTCTCCACCTGGAGCCGCGAGAGCGTGATGCCGGCCTTCGCGGCATCGGCCTGTGCCGCCGCGACGGCGACGTTGTAATTGGTCAGCCCCTGGTCGAAGATCGGAACCGTCAGCGTCGCCCCCAACGATTTCGTTTGCACCGGGATGCCGTTGAGCCCGCTCTGGTAGCCGTCGCTCGCATTGGCGTTGACCGACGGAAACTTCGTCAGCCGATTGAAGCGAACGTTCTCTTTCGCCGCTTGGTAGTTGTTGAGCGCCGCGAGATAGTCGGGGCGCATCAACAGCGCGCGTTTGAGCGCGCGATCGTACGGAAGGACCGTAAATTTTGCGGCGGGTGCGGTGAGCGAGCCCGCGGTATTGTCGATCGGTTCGATGAGCGCGTTCGCATCGAGCCCCAACGTCGTCGCAAAGGTCGCTTGCGCGGCGATGCGCGCGCCCTGGTCGGTGACGAGTTGCAGACGCGCTTGGGCCGTGAGCGCCCGCGCCGAGTAGAGATCCGAAGGCGCCGCCGCACCGACGCGAATCTGCGCCGCAACGAGTTGTTCCTGCGTCAGGTACTGCTTAACGATCTGTTCGTCGACGCCGACGGTGCGATCGGCGAGCAGGACGCCGTAATACGCTTGCGCCACGGTGTAACCGAGTTGCTGCAACGTGCGAATGAGGGTATCGCGTCCGGCAACCTGTCCGGATTTCGCAACGTGGATCCCGGCGATGACGCGCCCGCCGTCGTAGATGAGCTCGCTGAGTTTGAGCCCGTAATTCACGCTATTGTAGATGCCGTTCGGAGTACCGAGGCCGCCGCCGACGCCGCCGATCGTTCCAGATGAAAACGTGCGCGTCGCCGCGGCGCTTCCCGAAATCGACGGGAAGACCGCGCTTTTGGCGACGTCGTATTTGGCGAGGGCCTGAGCGTAGGTCGCGCGCGCCTGCGCCAACGTCGGCGATTGAGCGACGGCGATCGCCACCGCCTGGACCAGCGTCACCTTCGTCGGAACTCCGGCCTTTGCCACGCGCGGGGCGATGAGATCTTGCGTCGCCGCATTTGCCGGAGCGGGAAGCGCGAGGCGCCCGAACGCGGCGAACAACAGCAACGCGAAGAGGCGCGTCCCGCGGCGGCTCATTGCGCACCGCCGGAGACCACGCGAACCGGGCTACCGTCGCGCAACGAATCGGGGCGCGTGGTAATGACGCGCTGCCCGACCGAGAGCCCGGAGAGGATCTGCGACTCCGTATCGGTCTGAAGACCGACCTTGACGGCGACCTGTTTCGCCTTGCTCCCCTCGACGACGAAGACTGCGTCGCCGTTCTGCACGCTGGCGATCGCCGAACGCGGGACGATCAGCGCGTGCGTGGCGCTCCGTTTCGCGAGTTGCGCCGTCACCAACATCCCGCCGCGCAACACGTCGCCGGGATTGTGCATCTTCACGCGAGCGAGATACGAGAGCGTTCCATTGGTCGGAACCGCGTTGACCGCGCTGAGGCGCGCGTGAAAGACGCGACCGGGCAACGAGGTCGTGGTGAAGGTCAACGGCGTTCCGACGTGCGCGTACGCGAGATCGCCGTCGGGAACGTTCACGTTCACCCACACGAGGTCGATCCGCGAGACCTGCAGCGCCGGCGCCGCCGGCGATGCCATCGTTCCCGGATCCATCATGCGCGCGGTCACGACGCCGTCGAAGGGCGCGTAGAGCGCGGTCTGACCGATCTGCGTGCGGATGAGGTTCGCTTGCGCCGCCGCCGCTTGCGCTGCGGCCTGCGCCGCTTTCACCGATTCGGCATTCGATTGATTCGCCTGTGCGTTGGCGAGCGCGGTGTTGTAATTGCTCTGCGCGCCGGCGAGTGCGGAGCGCGCCGCCTCGAGCGCCTGTTGCGAGAGATATTTCTGGTTGTAGAGCTGCATGTCTTGGTTGAATACGAGTTGCGCGTTCGCCAGAGCGGCTTTGGCGCTCGAGAGCGCGGCATCGTTCGCTTGATTGCGCGCCGGAAGATCGATCTGCTGTCCGCGAGCGTTCGCTTGCGATTGCATCGCGGTCGCTTCGGCGGCGCGCAATTGCGCTTGCAGCGTCGAGGGATCGATTCGCGCGAGCAACTCGCCTTTCGTCACGCGATCGCCGACGTTGACGTAGACCGCCGAGACCGGCCCCGACTGCTGAAACGAGAGCGTCGAATTTTCGTAGGGGGCCACCTGCCCATCGAGGGAGAGGTATGTGGCGATTGGCCCCGCCGTGACGGGCGTCGCCTCGACGTCGAGCGGAATCGGCGCGCGCGCGCCCTTTGCCCCGCAGGCTGCGAGGAGGACGGCGACCATCGCCGCCGAGATCGTCATACGGATTGGACCGGGCATAGCTCTCCTATAGAAGATCGTGAGGTCGTCGTTCTCCATATACACCACAAACCTGAGAATTGATTCATGGCTTATCGACAAGCGGGGGATTTTGCGCGAGACACAAACTAGAGAAGCCCGCGCTATGTCCAAAAACATCCTCCTCGGTCGATCCCATAGCTTCCAATGCCGCGTCGAGGAATGGATGACCGCGCATAAGGCCGGCAATCCCGGGGTCGAGGTGCTCTCGACCGCGATGCTGGTCGACCTCGTCGAGCGCGCGGCGCTCGCTTGCTTGGAGGGCCTTCTCGCTCCGGGTCAGATCTCGGTCGGTACCCACATCGAGCTCGAGCATCGGCGCCCCGTCCCCGTCGGCTTCCTGGTCCGCACCGAGGTGGAGGTCGCGCTCGTCGACGGCCCCCGCGTGAGTTTTGCCGTACGTGCGTTCGATGAATCCGATGCCGTCGCCGAAGGTACCCACGAGCGATTTATCATCGACCGCGAGCGATTCGAGGCGAAGCTCGAGGAAAAACTCGATTAAATTCCTCCTCGTTAAGAGGGTGGTGCCGCCTCAGGCAGAAGAGAGCGAGTGACGGTTCTTCGGGGGCCCCGTCGTCGGCGAAGGCCGGCTACGGGCTCCTGGCGTTGTTTAAAGCGCGACGCTCAACGAGGAAACCGAGGCATCTTTACGACTCTCTCACCTATCGAGGAGGATACTTTGAAGCGACTGAGCACCGGAGTCCTAGCAACGCTGATTGCAGCGTTCTGTGGGCTCAATGCGGTCGCAGCTCCCTCCGGCGCGTCGCATGGAAACATCGGCAACAAAGCGATCGTAGCGGACATGAGCTCGACCAATGCGGCTCCGCCGGCGAACTTCGGTTCTCCGCCGTCGGGGCAGGTCCCAATTCTGTACAACGACCACCACGTGTACTCGAAACCCGACCTTCTGAAGAAGGGCCGCGTTCTTTCGGCACTCGTGCGTGGCGGCACCGTCCTGATCCCCCTGCGTTCGATGTTCGAACAAATGGGTGCGACGGTAAGCTATAACGCCCGCACCAAACAAGTCACCGTCAGCAAGCCCGGCGCGATGATCAAACTCACCGTCGGCAAGAAGACGGCGATGATCAACGGTGAAGAGCGCACGCTCGACGTCCCCCCGATGATCTACAAGGGCTCGGTCCTCGTGCCGATCCGCGTGATCTCGGAGACGATGAACGCGTACGTTCAGTGGGTTCCCGAGAAGCGCGTCGTCGTCGTGCGGTACATCCCGCCGACCCCGCCGCCCGCTCCGCCGACCGCTCCGCCGGCTCCGCCGACGGCCGCTCCGGCCACGCCTCCGCCGACCCCGACCCCGGCTCCGGTCGTTGCACCGTACCAGGATCGCTTCGTCGTCGGCGACTACCTGATCTCGCCGAAAGTCTACAACGAGTTCAGCCCGGGTAACACCGGAACGACCAGCCCGTTCTCGTATGCGGTCCGTGGCGCCGCCGAATTCAATCTCTTCAACCTCCCCTGGATGATTGAAGGCGATTATCGGCAGTTCAACTACCCGCACAACCAGGGCGTCGCTACGCCTCTCGGCTACACCCCGGCCAACAACAGCTGCGCCAACCTCGGCGTTGCTGGTGATGTCGGCTGCGTCACCGGTATCGGAAGCACCGGTTCCTACTTCGTGCCTGCGTTCACCGCCAGCGATTACACCGGCGACGTGCGTTTCGGCCTCCGCGTAGCGAACCCGCGCATCTATATCGGCGTCGGCTACATGGTCCGCACCAACAACTACGGCTACGGCCGCTTCAACGGCGTCGGATTCGGCATCGAGAAGCTCCCGAGCCTCAACAAGCAGTTCTCGGTGTACGGCAGCCTGTGGGATTACCCGACCGTGAAGACCAACTACAGCAACCCCTCCTTCACCGGCACGGTCTCCTACAATATCCTCCGTTACGAGCTGGGTGCGACCTACTCGTTCCTCAACAGCCCCCTGTTTATCGACTTCGGTATCCAGGGTGACCGCGGCACGGTGAAACTCAACGCGCCGACGGGCTTCACGCAGAACGCCCCGTATATCGGTCTCGGCATCAAGTTCTAAGCGATCCATCGCAAACGAACGAAAGAGTGCGGCCCCCGTCGAAAGACGGGGGCCGCACTCTTTTTTTGTGTCGAGATCGCGCTACGGAATCGGCGAACTTGCCGGAGAGGGCGAACCCGAGGGCGCGGGAGTGGGAACGCAGGGCGCGACCAGCAGGTCGATGTGCAACCGCGGGTCGGAGGGAGTGGCGATCGGAGAGGGCACGCCCGAGGTGCCGCACGGCTGCGCGGGCGCGTACCAATGTTCGGTGAAGCCGCGCGCCAAGCTCTCCTTCATAACCTTGCCGAAATAGGAGTGCGGAAATTTCTTCACCAGAACGAGCATGTAGTGATACGCCCGCTCTTGCTCTGGTTGCACGTAAAGCTTACTCATGGCCTGAATTGCCAGAAAGTAGCTCCGCGCGAGCTGCGGATCTCCGGGGTAGCGATGCGCCCAATCGCGTAGTGCTTCATCGGCAAAGTTCACCGATGAGATCAGGCCGGAGTTCGTCGTGTACGCTCCCGCGCGAATCGCATCGTCGCGAAACGTGTTGTTGATGCCGAGATAACTCATCTTGAGGCGCCCGAAGTATTGATCGCCCGGCGCCGACCGAACCATCTCGCGGCACTCCGTTCGTTGCCACTTACTTGGTTTCTCCGCGCAGGGATGTTCGGCGGCCCGCGCGGTTGCGCTCCCGATAAGGGCGATCGCACCCGCGAGCACGATGCCGCCGGTAAGGGAAGTGATCTTCACGTTATTCCTTGTCTCCATATAGCCGAGGGAGATAGCGCGTCGCAGCGATTGCGACGAGTTGCATTATTGAGGTTAGCGCCGAAGGGGCGTCGAACCCTTGCGGTATGAGTTCCCAATTACGGATTGGAGCAATACAGTTGCAAGCGCACGACCGCTCGGATTTCGCGAGCCGCTGGCCCGCCGTACGAAGTGCGGTCGAGCGCTCGCTGGCCGCGAAACCCGACCTCTTGCTCCTCCCCGAGGCGACGATCCCCGCCTATATTATCGGCGAAACGCCGGTCGACGCCAAGCAGGTCGACGAAGCGGTCGGTGAGTTATCGGCGATCGCCCGACGCTTCGGGAGTGCGATTCTTACCGGCGCCGTGCGGATCGCCGGCGACCGACAATTCAATGCGGCGCTGCTGATCGACCGCGACGGGAGCATCGCCGGATACGCCGACAAACTCTTCCTCTGGCACTTCGATCGGCGGTGGTTCGCGGCGGGCGAACGCATCGAGCCGATCGATTCGTCGTTGGGGAAGATCGGAGCGCTCGTCTGCGCCGACGGGCGCATACCGACGATCGCGGCGACCCTCGTCGACCGCGGCGCACGGATCCTCGCCATGCCGACGGCGTGGGTGACGAGCGGACGCAATCCATCGGCGCTCGAGAACCTGCAAGCCGATCTGCTCGCCGTCGTCCGCGCGCGCGAGAATCGCGTGCCCTTCGTCGCCGCAAACAAATCGGGTGGCGAGGCCGGCATCGCTCGCTACTGCGGCAAGAGCACGATCGTCGACGCCGACGGTACGGTGCTCGCGCGCGCCGCGGAGAACGGCGAAGAAGCGATCTTCGGAACGGTCGAACTCGCCGAGCCGCGCGCCCATACCCGCGAACGGGCGCTCGCATTGCCGGGGCGCGTTCCGAGTGCGGAGATGCCGAACCACCGGCGCGTCGCCCTGGCATTCGATACGAGCGCGGTCACCGAGCGCGCGCGCCGCTTTCTCGATGCGCCCGACGGCATCGAGGACGCGTGGAAGGTCGACGACGCAGCACTCGCCTCGCCGTACGCCCTCGCCGAAGCGCGATTGCACGGCATGCGTCTCTATCGCTGCGAGAGCGATATCGAGCGGCTCTGGTGCGAACGTTTCGCGCGCGCGCGCTCTGCCGAGCTGCGCTGTTACGGCATAGCCCTGCATCGACCGTCGCGCACGATCTTCGCCGTCGATCCCGAGGGTGCGATCGTCACGGCGAGCGATTCGGAGCAACCGATCGTTTCCTTCGCTATCGATCTCGCTCGCACCGAGAACGGCGAACTCGCACCGGGCAGCGATGCGATCGCCGCGCTCGGTCGCATCGAACGGATTCGGCGAGGATGCGAAGCGTGAAAGCACTCCGCGCGTTCGCCCTTCCGCTCGCTGCGGTCGCTCTGATCGGCACGATGTGGTTGCCGCGCGTCGGTCGCTTCGTGGCGGCGAAGATTTCGTTCGCCCCATTCCCCTATTTCATCGGTAGCCGTATCGCGCTCCAAGCCGTCGGCGTCGCGCCGAACGCTCGGTGGTCGGCCGTCGGCCCCGCTCGAATCGCGGAGGTCTCGGGGGCGCACTACCTCACGCTCCTCCAACCGGGTCGGGCGCAGGTGATCGTTAGCGATGGCCGCGCGATCGCCGCGCGAACCGTTCGCATTCTCTCCGCGCCGCCGCCGCACGCGACGCTCATCGCCGTCGCGTGCTACGACGACGGCGTCGCCTTCTACGATGCTCGCACGCTCACCGCACTGGGAATCCTGGCCACCGGCGGATCGCCGAGCGCACTCGCGACGACGGGCGATCGGCTCGCCGTCACCGATAACGACGGCGACGCCTTCACGATCGTCGAACGCTCGCCGTGGCGCGTCGTTCGCCGGCCGATTGCAGCGAGCGATGAGGTTGCGGCAACTCCCGACGGCAACATCTACGCGACGCTTCGGCAGTGGCGGGGGCTCGGCGCCGTCGCGCGCCTGACGTCGCCACCGACGATCGTCACGACCGGCATGACCGCCGAGGGGATCGCCGTCGACGCGCGACGCGGGTTGCTCTACGTCGCCAACGTCAACGATGGGAGTATCCTCGAACTCGACGCGCGCACGATGAAGCCGATCGATCGGCTCCAGATCGGCTCGCGAGTCTTTTCCCTCGCTCTCGATGCCGACGGCACGCACCTCTATGCCGTTCGCAACGGCGGCATGAAGAACGACGACGGGGATGTCGTCGAAATTGCAACCCAGCCACGCCCCCACATCGTCGCCCGCAGCGGATTACTCGATCTACCGCTGGGCATCGCGCTCGACCAACGCGCCAATCGGCTCTTCGTCACCGACGAAGCGGCCGACGTCGTCTACATCCTCGATCCAACCACCCTACGAGCGAGCCACGCGCCGTTGCATACCTGTCGTACGCCGTGGGAGCCCACGTTCGATCTGCGAAGCGACCGACTCTACGTTCCGTGCGCTCGCGACGATCGGCTCGATATTTTTAACGCCGACACGCTCGCCCGCGTGGCGGGGGCGCCGATTCGTACCGCCGGCTATCCACTCGCCGTCGCAATATGGCGATGATCGTGCCGCACCGATCGCTGCGCGCCATCACGGCGGCGCTGCTCTTCTTCACCCTCGCTGCGATCGCGCCGGCGCAGCCGTTTCCACCGATCCTCGCCCAAACCGTTTCACACGAGCGCATCGCGCCGGGCCTGCGGCTCGCGCGCTATCGTTTCGTTACGTCGAGCGGCCCGATTCACGCCGCCGTTCTGGAATTCGATCCGCACGACACGCGCCTCGCGCTCGTTCCGTTGCTCGCCCGCCACGCGCTCGTCGGGAGAAGGGAGCGGCTCTCGTCGATGCTCGCGGAACATCCGCGTGCGGTCGCCGCGGTGAACGGCGATTATTTTGCCATCGGCGGGGACGGCGCGCCGATCGGCGGGCTCATTCGCAATACCATCGCCATCCGCTCGCCATACCCGCGCGCGATGTTTTCGATCGATACGAACGGCGACGCGCGTATCGGCAACCTCGCGCTCAACGCCACGCTCGCGATCGGTTCGACGACGCTCCCGCTCGAAGCAATCGACCGCCGCGTGCCGACCGGCGCGGCCCTCTTTCAGCCGACGTACGGTGCGCTCCCCGCGCTTCCCGACGCAACCCTGCTCGCGCTCCAACCGATCGCGGGAACGCCTCCGTTCGCCACCTATCGCGTTCTCCAAACGGCGGACAATCTGCGCGCGAACCTTCCCGGCTATTATCTCGCGTACGGTCTCGACGCGGAGGCGACGATCGGCGTGCCGGCGGCGGGCGCGACGCTGCAAATATCCGGTACGTACGGCGCGCCCGACGATCCCGCTCCGATTCGCACGGCATTCGGCGGCGGCCCGATCTTCTTGCAAGACGGCGCGTACCACGAGGATCCGCAGGGGCCGAACGGCCGCTCCTTCTCCGTTCCGATTCCGACGACGGCGATCGGCGTTACCGCGGCGGGGCGCGTACTCGTCGTCGAGATCGACGGCAAGAATCCGCACTATAGCATCGGCGTCACGCGGCGCGAACTCGCCGCGTTGATGCTCTCGCTCGGCGCTCGCGACGCAATGGCGCTCGATGGCGGTGGTTCCTCGGTGATGCTCGCGCGCACGCTGGGCAGCACGCGCGCGCGCATTCTCGGGCATCCTTCCGATGGGGTGGAGCGCCGAATCGCCGAGGGAATCGCGATCGAAAACACCGCGCCGCTCGGCCCCGCAAGCGCGCTCGCCGTGCGCCCGCAACGCATCCGCGCGTTGGTCGGAGCGCGAGTCGCCGTGCGGGGCGTTCGCGTCGACGACGCGCTCCACGCGCTCGGCGCGAGCGGCGACCTCGTGGGGCGCGTCGAACCCGCCGCGCTCGGCACCTTTACCGACGGCGCGTTCCTCGCTCGCGCGACCGGGAGCGGCGAGTTGCTCCTTCGCGCCGGAGCGCTTCGCGCGCGCGTCGCGCTCGACGTATCGGCGCGGCCCGCCTCGTTGACGATTCATCCGCGGCTCGCGTCCGCCGCCGCCGGCGCGCGCGTGCGCCTGCGAGCGGTCGCGCGCGATCGCGACGGCGCGCGTATCGCACTGCCAGGGCAGCTCCCGTGGCGCGCCGTTGGCGCGAGCATCGATTCCTCGGGGAGGCTGTTCGCCGGAGACTCCGACGCGAACGTTCGTCTCGATATCGACGGAATCACCGCGACAAGAACGGTGCGCGTTGGATCGCGAAGCGTTCGGCTACATCTCGCGAGTATCGCACGATTTTACAGCGTCCCCGCCGACGAGACGGGGAGCGTTGCGCCGACGCAGCGAGGAGACGGGATCGATCTCTACTACGATTTCCGCGGCGCGGAGCGCGCGGCATTCGCATTGCTCGAACAACCCTTGCCGCCGCACAGCACCGCGCTCGCCTTCGACGTGCGCTCCTCGGGGAACGGCGGCGTTCTTCGCGTCGCGATGCGCGATGCGCGAAACGACGACGTCCTGCTTACCGCAGAGCGACTCGATCGCCGCGGAACGCAATCGCTGCGCGTCGTCATTCCGCCGACGGCGATGCCCCCGTTGCGGTTGACCGGAATCTATATCGTTCGCGCGCTCGGCCCCGGAGCGACGAATCGCTCCGCCGGGAAGATCGAGTTATCGAACCTGCGCGCGCGGGTCGCCGGATCGGGTCCCGAAGATCCATAAAACGAGCGCGGCGAGCGCCAACAGCGAAGCGAGCCAGAGCGCCGGCACCGAAGGAACGGAGAGCACGACGATCGCCGGAAAGCGGTGGATACGCGGTTGCAAGAGCAGATCGGCGACGCGTTTGCGTTC
>JAJZVP010000052.1 GCA_021845615.1 bacterium
AACGCGCAGCTCCTCGTCGGAACGATCGGCGGCGTGACCGCATTGGTCGGGGCGATTCTGGGAATGGTGCAGTGGGATATCAAGCGCATCCTCGCCTATTCCACGATGTCGCAGATCGGCTACATGATTATGGGCGTCGGCGTCGGCGCGTACGAGGCGGGCGTCGCGCATTTCTTCACGCACGCATTTTTCAAAGCGCAGCTCTTCCTCGGTTCGGGCTTGATCATTCACGCGCTTTCGAACGAACAGGACGTACGGCGCATGGGCGGCCTGCGAAAACGTTTGCCGTTCGCCTTCATCGCGATGCTCGTCGGCGTGCTTGCGATCTGCGGCATCCCCGGATTGAGTGGATCGTTCAGTAAGGATGCCGTGATTCAGGGAGCGCTCGAGCACGGTCACCCCTGGCTCTACGCGGTCGGCATCGTTACGGCGGGTATGACGGCGTACTATATGTTCCGCATGCTCTTCGTGACGTTCTTCGGCAGCTATCGCGGCGAGATCGATCCCTCGGAGCTCGGTATCCGGCATCCCGAATTTGCCGGAACTGCGACGCACGTTGCCGACGACGGGCACGAACACCATCACGCACCGGCGTGGTTGATGAACGTTCCGGTCGCAATCCTCATCGTTCCATCGATCTTTGCGGGTTGGCTGCTCTACGGCGGCGCGAACTCGCCGTGGCACCGATTCCTCGATCCGCAGTTCGGCGCCGGCAACGTCGCAGGCGTTCCGATCTCCGAGCTTACGACCTCGCTCGTCACGCTCGCTTGCGTCCTGCTCGGCATCCTCGTGGCCTATCTGCGGTACGGAACGAAGGCCGCGCGGGAAGGAGCCGTCGAGCGGCTCCGCCGTGAGTCGGTCGGCATGTCGCCGATTTTGGCGAATGCGTTCTATTTCGACGTCGCACTCGACGCGCTGTTCGTGAAGACGAGCGAAGCGCTCGGGCGGCTCGTCAGCCGAGTGCTCGACCCGCACGTCGTCGACGGCGCGGTGCGCGAGAGCGCGATCGTCACGCAATGGAGCGGCGCGCTCGTGCGCTCCTTCCAAACCGGGTTGGTTCGTGCGTACGCCGTCTTTCTCGCCGTCGGCATCGCCTGTTTTGCCGCATTCTACGCCTTCCACGGAGTTCACTGATGCTGCTCGCACTCGTTCTCCTACCCATCCTCGCAGGCTCGGCGATGTTGCTAACGCGTGGCGAAGACCGACGCGCGTACCGCGCCGTCGGCGTCGCGGTCGCGCTGGCGACGTTGGCGATCGCGGTCGCGGCTCGCTCCGAGGATTGGAGCGTGCCGTGGCTACGCGCTCCCTTCGTCGCGAACTTCCATCTCGGAATCGGGACGCTCGCGTTCTGGCTGATCGCGTTGCTCGCACTCTGTACGGCCTGTGCGGTCCTCGCCGTCGATAGCGCGCGCCCGCGCGCGCTCGTCGGGCAGCTCCTGTTGCTCGAGGGAACGATGCTGGGGCTCTTCGTATCGCGCGATCTCTTGCTTTTCGCGCTCTTTTACGACCTCATGCTCGTGCCGGTATTTTTCGTTCTGCTCGAACGGGGCGAACATCCGCGCGATGCGTGGCGCTACATCATCTATAACTTCGCGGGCGGGCTCTTGTTGCTCTTCGCGACCGCGGCGTTCGGCGTTCTGCACGGGACGACCGACGTCATCGGGACGGCGGGCAACGCGATCTCCGGCACGTGGGCGCCGTGGATCTTCTGGGGTTTTGCGATCGCCTTCCTCGTGAAGACGCCGGCGTTTCCGCTTCATACCTGGATGCCCAACACCTACGCGAGCCTTCCGGCGCCGGTCGCAGCGGTCGTCGGGGCCGTGCAATCGAAGGCCGGCCTTTACGGATTCTTCGTTATCGCATTGGCATTGATGCCGCAGGAAGTCGCGCGCTACTCCGGGACGCTCATCGTCCTGGGATCGATCTCGCTGCTCTACGGTGCGGTCGCCGCGCTCGTGCAAACCGATGCGAAACGCGTCGTCGCCTACTCCTCGCTCTCGCATCTGGGCTTGATCGTTATCGCGATCGCCACGCAACAACCGCTCGCGCTCGCGGGCGCCGCGCTCTACATCGTCGCGCACGGACTCTTTACGGCGGCACTCTTCATCGGCCTAGGCTACGTTGAGGAACGCGAAGAGACGCGTTCGCTCGCGCGGCTGCGCGGGATCGGAGCGAAGAATCCGCGCCTCGCGGGAGCGCTCACGATCGCCGGGCTGGCGATGCTCGGCCTTCCCGGCCTCGCCGGCTTCGTCGGCGAACTCGTCATCATCACCGGCATCGTCCAGAGCGGAAATATCGCGGTCGCGGTCGTCGCCGTCATCTCCGTCGTGTTGGCATCCGCCTACGTTCTGCGCTTGTTCCAAGGGATCGTCAACGGCCCGGTCGTTCACGATCTCCCCGTTCGCCGCGATCTTACCTGGCGCGAAGGCATCGCGATCGCGCCGCTGCTCCTCGCATTGCTCTATCTCGGCGTGAACCCGCATGCCGTACTCGCCGGCGGGACCGTCGCCATTCCACGCGCGCCGCTTTCTTCGACTTCAGGAGTTCCGACGCCATGACGTTGCCGTTTACCCACGTCGATTGGGCGGCGATCGCGCCGCTCGAAGTGCTCGCCGCAACCGGGTTGCTGGTGTTGCTCCTCGATCTCGTGTTGCGCCCGTTCGCGCCGCGGGCGCTCTCGCTCGGGATTGCCATTCTCGGAACGATCGCTACCGCGGTCATGATCGGGCAGCAGTACGGCACGAACGTCGCGGCATTTAACGGCGGCTACATCGTCGGTAACTTCAGCGTACTCTTCGGGGGCGTCGTCTTGCTCGGGACGCTCGGCGCACTCGCACTGATGGGGCGCGGAGGCCGAGACCGCGAGAGCGCCGGAACGATCGCGCTGCTGCTCTGGAGCGCGTGCGGAGCGTTGCTTCTTGCAGGCGCCTCGACGACGATGACGGTCTTCCTCGGCATCGAATTGCTCTCGCTCTCGCTCTATTGCCTTTGCGGGCTCGCCGATCGCGCGAGCGCGCGCGAGGCGGCGCTGAAGTACCTCTTGCTATCGTCGACGGCATCGGCGGTCTTGCTCTTCGGTATGGCGTTGCTCTTTGGGGCGAGCGGTAGCGTCGCGCTGTCCGCGCTCGCGACGCCCGCGATGGTGGGGAATCCGCTCTTCTGGATGGGCAGCGGTTTCTTTCTCATCGGCATCGCCTTTAAGTTAAGTCTCGTGCCGTTCCACGCGTGGGCTCCCGACGTCTACGAAGGCGCCCCGCTTCCGATTACCGCCTTCATGACCGTCGTAACGAAAGCCGCGACGATCGCCATCTTCGCTCGCTTCGCGTATGCGGCGCTTCCAAGCGGCGCTTCGCAGATGCTGCTGCTGCCGGTCTGGATCGTCGCCGGAATCTCGATGATCGTCGGTAACGTCGGCATGCTCGCGCAGCACGACCTCAAGCGCCTGCTCGGCTACTCCGGTATCGCGCAGGTTGGCTATATTCTCGCCGCGCTCGCCGGAACGACCCGCGTGGGGCTGGGCTACGCATTCTTTTATCTCGCCGTCTATGCGGTGATGAACCTGGGAGCGTTCGCCGTCGCAGCGGCTCTGAGTTCGGGGGATGCGGAAGAGGGTACGAAGCTCGAAACCTATCGCGGGCTTGGGGCGCGCCGGCCGCTGCTCGCCGCTGCGATGACCTTCTTTCTGCTGGCGCTCGCAGGTCTGCCGCCGACGGCGGGCTTCCTCGGCAAAATCCTCATTCTCGCCGCGACCGCCGGGAGCGGGTATCTCTGGCTCGCCGCGCTCCTGCTGGTCGGTACCGCGATCTCGCTCTATGCCTACGCGAAAATCATTATGGCGATGTACCGCCCGGATCACCGCGTTCGCGTCGCCGAGGCGGTACGCAGCGCGCCCCTGCCCTGGGTGAGCCTCGCACTCTGCCTGGTCGCGACGATCGCGTTCACCTTTTATCCCCTGCTTCCGACGGGGTTGCTCCCGCTCGTCAAATAATTCGTTAGGTACCCCTCGCACGCATCTCCGACTTTTGCTACACTGAGCGGGCGATGAGAACGGCAACCCTCTCGCTCGGCCTCGCTCTTGCGGGGCTCCTCGCTCTCGCCGCACCGCCGGTGCCGGCCGTGGCGGGTTTCGTCGTCAACCCGACGAGCGACCAGATATCGCACGGTTTCCCCGCCGATCCGAAAGCGGCGGTGCGCGCGGCTCGCGCCCTCGTCGCGGCGGGGCACCTCAAGCGGGCGATTGCGGCGCTGAAACTCTATACCGCCGAACATCCGCGCGAGATCGGCGTGCGGCGCTTCCTAGGCGATCTCTATTATCGGGCCGGCGATCTTCGCAGCGCGCGGCAGACCTATCTCGCGATCGTCACGGATTTCGGCGGCGACAGCGAGACCTACAACCGCTTGGGGAGCGTCTACGCTTCCGAGAACCACATCAATCGGGCGATCGCGTATTTCGAAAAAAGTCTACCCGCTGCAGACTCGGTGATCGATCTCGTCTCCCTCTATCGCCGGAAGGGCGAATTACCGGATTTTATCGCCTACGCGCGCGCCCAAGCGGCCTCGCATCCGGGCGACTATGCGTTTCAGGTCGATCTCGGTCAGGTCTACGAAGCGGTGAAACTCTCCGTGCAATCCGAACGCGCATTCCGACGCGCGCTCGCGCTCGCGCCGAACGACGTGGGGGCGTTCAACGGCCTGGGGTTGGCGCTCTTGGACCAAGGACACGTGAAGGCCGCGCGCCTGAATTTTCAACGCTGCTTGAGCGAACGTCCCGAGAATTACAAATGCACCAACAACCTCGCGGTGGCGGATCTCGACCTCGGTCGCGTTACCGAAGCCGAACGCCTGTTGAAAGCGGCGCACGCCCGACGCCCAGAGTTTCCCGAAGCGCTGGTGAATCTCGGTTATATTCGCGACGAGCGCGGCGATTGGCGCGGTGCGGTTCATCGGTACCTGCAAGCCCTCGCCGTCGGGCCGTTCTGGCGAGACGCCTATCTGAATCTCGGAATCGATTACGAGCGTCACCATCTCTACGCGCTCGCCGAGAGCGTTCTTCTGAAGGGAATCGCGGCCATTCCTTACGACGGTGCGATGCACGTCGTGTTGGGGCAGACCTACGCCGACCAAGGAAAGACGAAGCTCGCTCTCGCGCAATACGCCTACGCGACGCACGCGCTCGATCCGCGGGTACGCGAGGTTGCGAAAAATTTGATTGCGGCGTTAACGCCCGCAACCACGACTTCGCCGCATCGTCGCTAGCTGCTAGTGTCAGCCCGAGTAGCCGTTGTTCTGTCATCCCGAGTAGCCGTTGTTCTGTCATCCCGAGTAGCCGCAGTTCTGTCATCCCGAGTAGCCGATATTATGTCATCCCGAGTAGGTTGCGAAGCAACCGTATCGAGGGAACGCATACACGCGCGCCTCGATACGGGCGCTAAAGCGCCCTACTCGGCGTGACAAGATCGCGCTACTCGGCGCGACAACGGTTGCGCTTCAAGCGCTGTCATCCCGAGTAGCCGATATTATGTCATCCCGAGTAGGTTGCGAAGCAACCGTATCGAGGGAACGCATACACGCGCGCCTCGATACGGGCGCTAAAGCGCCCTACTCGGCGTGACAGTGGAGGGCGGCTACTCGGCGTGACAATGGAGGGCGGCTACTCGGCGTGACAAGATCGCGCTACTCGGCGTGACCACGGAGCCAGGTCGGCGTAACGGAAGCTCCGCGTTAGCGGCGACGTTTTGCGATCGCGTCGATTTCGACGCGCGCGCCGCGTGGAAGCGCCGCGACCGCAACCGTCGAGCGAGCCGGCTTCGAGGCATCGAAGATTTTCTCGTACTCGGCATTGACCGCCGAGAAATCGTTGATATCGACGAGATAGATCGTCGTCTTCACGACATCTGCGGCGGAGAAGTTTGCTGCGGTCAGCACCGCCTGAAGGTTCGCAAGCACTTGGCGTGTCTGGGCCTTTGCATCGCTGCCGACGATTTCTCCGCTCGCAGGATCGAGCGGAATCTGTCCGCTGCAGAAAAGCTCGTCTCCGGCGAGGATCGCCTGGCTATACGGGCCGATCGGCGCGGGAGCGTGGTTGCTTTGAACGGCTTCGTGCACTATGCGCTCGCGGCTTCCAGCGTCATCGTTCCCTTGTAGTTCATCGGTGGCTCCTCAACACCAAAATTCGAGGCGATCAACCCGCGGACGCGCGCCAGCTCATCCTCGGTGAGTCGTGGGGCATCGGAGGCCGCCGCGAATTCGCGAAGTTGTTCGTGGTTGTAGATATTCGGCAGCACCGTCATGACGCGCGGTTCGGCGAGCAGCCAGGCAATCGCCGCCTGTGCGAGCGTCCGGTCGGGGCGCTCGAGGAAGCGCAGCGTTTCGACTTTTTTAATGCCGTTGAGCAGCCACGAGCGCGGACGGTGGCGCCGATGGTCGCCCTCGGGGAAGACCGTCTCTTCGGTGTAATGCCCTTCGAGGAGACCGCTGGAATGCGGAACGCGAATCATGTAGCCGGTCGCGCTCCCGGCTTCGTTCGCCGCCGCAATCTGCCGATCGCCCGGGAACGTTTCGAGAATATTCCAGATGATCTGCAGGCTGCAGACGCCGCGTTGGGCCGCTTCGATGCCTTCGTAGAGCCAGCCGATCGCCGGGCCGAGCGCGATTCCGTAGTGACGGATCTTCCCCTCGGCGCGCAGCGCCTCCATCAGTTCGTAGAGCGAGCCGTCGCGTACGTGTTCGAGGCGGGCGTTGTGCATCTGGTAGATATCGACGTAATCGGTTTTGAGGCGCCGTAGCGATTGTTCGAGCGCACGACGCACGAAAGCGGGGGAGGTGTTCTGCGGTAGTTCGCGCTCGCCGCGGTGCGCCGGATCGGCGTTCTCGAACTCGTAGCCGAATTTCGTGGCGATGACGATCTCGTCGCGTCGCCCGGCGAAGGCCCGAGCGATCTGTTCTTCGCTGCGCCCGTTGCCATAGACGTCGGCGGCGTCGTAGAGCGTGATGCCGAGATCGAACGCCTCGCGTAGGAGCGCGTCGGCTTCCTCCTCGCTTTTAATGCCCCACCAGGTGGTGCCGGTCGTCCAGAGCCCGAAGCCGACCTCGCTGACGCGCAGATCGGTTTGCGGGTACGTGCGATATTTCATTTCCTCTCCTCCATAGCGGGCATTGGGCGGGTAAAGCGCCAACTCCCGCATTGTGGATGGGCAGGGGCGCATCGAAGAAGACTTTGCGCGGGTCGGCCGTTGGGTCGCCCGGTACTTTCATCATCCCGAAGAATTTCGCGTCTTCCCCGACGTTCGTCCGGGGGAGGTGCTCGCTCGGTTACCGGACCGAGCTCCCGAGGATCCCGAGACATTCGAGGAAATCCTGCGGGACTTCGAGCGGATCGTCGTCCCGGCGACGACGCACTGGAATCATCCGCGCTTCTTCGCCTATTTTGCTACGAGCGCCGACCCGGCGGCGGTGATGGCCGAAGCGCTCGCCGCAACGCTCGATGTGAAGGCGATGCTCTGGCGCACCTCGCCCGCTGCGACCGAACTCGAGACCGCGATGATGATTTGGCTGCGTCGGCTTCTCGATTTGCCGGAGCAGTTTATCGGCGCGATCTACGACACCGCATCGATCGCCGGCTTCACCGCGCTCGCCGCAGCGCGCGAGGCGCTCGGGCTCGACATTCGCCGCCGCGGTGCGACCGGTCGCGATCTCCCCACGCTGCGCATCTACGCGACCGAGCATACCCATTCGCACGTCGCGAAAGCGGCGATCGCTCTGGGCGTCGGACATTCCAACGTCGTCGAGGTTCCGTGCGACGAGCGTTTCCGCATGCGTCCCGAGGCGCTCGAGAGCGCGATTCGGCACGATCTACGAAGCGGAATGAGACCGATGGCGATCGTCGCGACGGTCGGAACGACCTCGACGACCTCGGTCGATCCGGTTCCCGGTATCGCGGCGATCGCGCAGACGCACAAAATCTGGCTCCACGTCGACGCCGCATACGCCGGAGTCGCCGGCATGCTGCCCGAGTACGATTGGCTGATGGAGGGCTGCGAGCAGGCCGATTCGATCGTGCTCAACCCACACAAGTGGCTCTTCGTCCCGATGGACTGCTCGGTGCTGTTCGTGCGCGATATCGAACAGTTGCGTCAGACGTTCTCGCTCGTTCCCGAATACTTGCGTGCCGATGACGACGGCGTGACCAATTACATGGATTACGGGCTCCAACTCGGCCGGCGCTTTCGCGCGCTGAAATTGTGGTTCGTGTTTCGCGCGCTGGGAGCGCGTCGCATTCGCGAGACCCTACGCGGACACGTCGCCATGGCGGCTACGTTTGCATCCTGGGTCGCCGCCGATCCGCAGTGGGAGGTGATGGCGCCGCACCCGCTCTCGGTGGTCTGCTTTCGTCACGTTCCCGCCGGCATGGAACCCGAACGACTCGACGCCCATAACGCCGCCTTGCTCGCAGCGGTGAACGCGACGGGTGAGATCTTCATCTCGCATACGATGCTCGGCGGACGCTACGCGCTCCGCCTCGCAATCGGCAACCAACGGAGCGCGCTCGACGACGTCGAGGCGGCCTGGAATGTTCTACGGCGCTGCGCGGAATCGTTGGAGGGTGTGCCTCGGTGAATATTTTATTGGTCGAGGATAGCCAGACCGACGCGGCCCTCGTGCAACGCTTTCTTCGCGACGAACGCGACCCACACGTCGTCCGCGTCGTTCGCCGTTTCGCCGATGTTGCCGACGCGGTGCGAGAGCGGGCATGGGATATCGTGCTTCTCGACATGACGCTCCCCGACGGCGAAGGGCTCGACCTCTATCGGCGCGCTCGCGAGATCGCTCCGTCGCTCCCGATCGTTATTTTGAGCGGGCGCTCCGACGAAGAGCTCGCGCTCGCGGCGGTCGCGGCGGGCGCGCAGGATTATCTTCTGAAGGGGCACGTCGACGACGTGACGCTGCGACGAGCGTTGCGCTATGCAGTCGAGCGAGACCGCATGCAACGGCGCCTCGAAACCGGGCTCGCCGAGCTCGAGCGGCAGCGAGCGAACGTTATCCGACTGAACGCGCAAAAGAACGAATTGATCGCGACCCTCGCCCACGATATTCGCGGCCCGTTGACGGCGATCGTCGGATTCGGCGAGATGCTCGCCGACGGCGGGCTTGAGGGAGAAGAAGCGACGAAGGCCGCGGAAACGATCGTCCGCAACGGGCAGCGATTGGCAACGTTGAGCGACGACGTCGTCGCCTTGGCGCGCATCGAATTGGGGGAGCTCGAACTCGATATCGAGCGATTCGATTTTTCAGCGCTCGTTGCCGAGGAGGTGGAAGGGCGGCTCGCCCAACGATCGATTCGTTACATCTGCGATGCCGACGACACGACGATCGTCGGCGATAAACGCCGGTTGCGGCAATCGATCGATAATTTGTTGGGGAATGCGGTGAAGTATTCCAGCGATGAAGCGCCGATCGTCGTCACGCTTCACGGAAACTCGAGTACGTTAACGCTCGACATCAGCGACAAGGGCATCGGCATTCCGAGCGACGAGTTGGCGAAAATCTTCGATCGCTTCGCGCGTGGGAGCAATGCTCGACGCGCAAAAATCGCGGGAACAGGGCTCGGGCTCTTTTTGGTGCGCACCTTTATCGAGCGGCACGACGGGCGCATCTCGGTGCGGAGCGCGGTCGGCGTCGGCAGTACGTTCAGCGTGGTGCTGCCGCGGAACGGAGCGGGATTGAGCCTCCGCGGAGTGGTCGTCCTCGCGGGAGATCGCAACGTGCGCGAAGGAGCCGCATACGAATTGCGTACGCGGGGAATTCGCGTTCGCGAACTCGCCGCGGCCGACGAACTCGCAATGCTCGACCCATCCGCCGCTCCCATCGCGATATTTGTCGAGAAGCGAAACCTCGACGAGGATCGATTGCGGGCGCTCGTGCCCGATGCGTTGCGCGCGACGCCGTTTATCGATATTCCCCCGCACTTCCTCGGCGAAGAACTCGTCGCAGCGCTTCGCACGGAGACCGCCCCCGAGTAGCAAGTTTGTCACCCCCGAGTAGGGCGGAGGTGCGACGCCGAGTAGGGCGGAGGTGCGACGCCGAGTAGGGCGGAGGTGCGACGCCGAGTAGCAAGTTTGTCACCCCGAGTAGCCCCGAAGGGGCGTATCGAGGGGCGAGAGCCCCTTCGAGTCGCTGCCTCGCTCGGGACACGCTCGCGGGCGTATCGAGGGCGCTAATACCGGCGCAGGTAGGCCTCGCGTTCCCAATCGTGGACCGCGCGGCGATAACGCTCGTACTCCGCAATCTTCGCGTCTCGCAACGCGTGGTAACAATGGTCGCCGATCGCTCCGCGCACGCACGCGTCGGCGTCGAGGGCGTCGATCGACTGCCGGAGCGATTTCGGCAGCGCGACGATACCGCGTTCGCGGCGTTCGCGCTCGCTCGTCGCATAGCTGGAGTGGAGGACCGGTTCGCCGGGCAGCGTGCGCCGTTCGATGCCATCGCAGATCGCAGCGATGACGACCGCGAGCGCGAGGTACGGGTTGCACGCCGGGTCGGGGCTGCGTAACTCGATCGTGCCCGCCGCCTCATCCGGTACGCGGATCATCGCGTCGGTACTCCGTCGCGACCACACGCAGTGAATCGGTGCGTCCCACGCGGCGACGAGCCGCTTGTACGAATTCACCGTTGGATTGCAGAGCGCGGTCAGCGCCGGACCGTGGGCGAGCAATCCGCCGACGGCGTAGAGCAGCGTTTCACGGTCGGAGCGCTCGCCGAGATGGAGCGCGAGGTGGAGCCCGCTCCCCGCCGCCGATTCACGGGGTTTGGGCATGAAGGTCGCTTCGAGCGCGTGGTCGGGAGCGAGATGTTTGGCGAGCGTCCGCAGCGTGAGAATCGCATCGGCGGCGGCCAATGGAGCCGTTGGAGCGAGATCGATCTCGTGTTGCCCCGGCGAGTGTTCGTGGTGGGCGGCACTGACCGAAACGCCCATCGATTCCAAAGCGCTGACGATACTGTCGCGCGCGCGTTCGCCGCGATCGTTCGGCGAGAAATCGAAGTACGATCCGACATCGCTCGTCTCGGTTCGAAGTTCTCCGCCTTCGCCCGAGGAGAAGAGGTAAAACTCGACCTCGCTCGCGATCCGCGCTCCGGGGACGAGCGCGTCGAGCCGTTCGACGTTGCGCTGAAGCGTCGTTCGCGGGCAGCCTTCGAACGGACTGCCGTCGGGCATCGCAATCGTGCAGATGAGGCGAGCCTCCGGTTGGCCGTCGTTCCACGGAAAGATACCGAAGGTATCGAGATCGGGCTGCAGGAGCATGTCGAGCTCTTCGTCGCGCACGAATCCGTCGATCGAACCGCCGTCGAACGAGATCGTTCCGTCGAGAATCTCGGCGAGTCGCGTCGCCGGAACGCTCACCATCTTGCTGACCCCGAAGAGGTCGACGAATTGCAGGCGAACGAAGCGGACGCCGCGAGCGGCGATCTCATCGGCGATCGCGCGTCGGCGCGCGCGGAGCGTCGGTTTAGGCGTCGAGGGCATCGATCGTTACCGCGAGGCGAAGGTTGAGTTGGTCGAAGGGATTCTCCAGCGAGAGGCCGGTCAATTCGGCGATCTGTCGCAGGCGATAGAAGACGGTGTGGCGGTGGACGTGCAAACGTTCGGCGGCGACTTTCACGTTTTCGCCGGATTCGAAATAGATCGTCATCGTTCGTTCGAGCTCCGTTTGATGTTTTGCATCGTAATCGCGAATGGACTCCAGAAAATCGCGTGCGAAGCCTCGCCACTCCGGCGCGACTGCCGCTTCTAACAATAAGGGAAGAGCTCCCAACTTTTCGTAGGCGAGCACGGCATCGTGGCGGCGAAGTCTCCGCGCGATTTCAAGGGCGACGAGTGCCTCGCGCGCCGCGCTATCGAGTTCGTGCAACGGGCGCGCGCGGCCGATCCCCCCGACGACGCGGTAGGCGGCGTGACGTCGCGCGATGCTTTTCGGAAGCAAGGTCGCCGCGACGCGCATTTTCCCAATCGTCGGTTCCTCGGTCGCCGGGCAGAGAAGGAGCGCCGCGCCATCGCGTTCGCGCACGACGATCTCGTGCTGCCCGAGTGCCTCGCTTGCGAGTGCGCCGAGTTCGGCGAGCTCGCAGGTTTCGTCGGCTTCATCAAACGTCAAAGCGACGACGAGATAGGTCGATGCGACGCCGACCCGGTGCTCGGCGGCGAGCGCTTTTGCGGCAGCGGCACCGGCGAGCGAACCGGCGAGCGCCGCATCCCAAAGATCGCGGCGCTCGCCGATGCGGCGGTCGCGCGAGAGATCGAGCGCGAGCAACGTTGCGGCGAGCTGCAGGGCCTCGCCCTCCGCTCGGCGGCCATCGGGGCCAAAGGCGACGAGCCAGCCGAGTCGCTCGCCGCCGATCGATAGCGGGAGCGCGAGCGAGCCGTCGCCGAGGGTCGTCGCTTCCTCGCTCTCGGGGAGATCGATCGGCACGGCAGAGTCGGGGCTTCCACTCTGGGCGACCGGGTGCTGCCGCGCGTCGAGGAGGCGCAGGCCGGCGCCGCGATCGAGCTCGCGCAGCACGGCGTCGCGCCCGCCCTCGGAAGCGAGGGCCTGCGCGAACCGCGCACCCAAATCGAGGAGCCGAGCGGAAGTCACGGGCGCATCTTCGGCGAAGTAGCCGGGTGTTCATGGAAACCCGTCGGGAAATTGCCGCCGAGACCTTCGCCGCGCTGTTCGATAAGAACCCCGAGGTGGTCGTCCTGTATAGCGCCGAGGGCGTACTCGTCGAGGTAAATCCCGCAGCGGTCGTGCTGACCGGTTTCTCCACCGACGAGGTCCGTGGGACGAGCTTCCGCGATCACATCCCACACGGCGATCGCGTACGCGGGGAGATGGCGTTCGAGATGGCTCGCAGCGGCGTTGCCGACCATTTCGAAACGACGCTGCGCCATAAAGACGGTACGCTCGTCCCGGTAGAAGCCTCCGTGATCCCCGCAAAGATCGACGGAATGGTGCGGGCGATTTTCGTTCAGGCTCGCGATATCGCCGCCTTGCGCGATGCCGAAGATGCGATGCGTGTCAACCAACAACGGCTCCGTTCGCTCTTCGAATATCATCCCGACGGCATCGTCGAACTCAAAGCGACCGGCGTCGTTTCGCGCGTGAACGTCGCGTTCGAGAGCGAGACCGGGCTCCTGGGCGAGCGCGTCGTCGGCACTCCGTGGATCGAGCTGATCCTTCCCGGCCGGCGCGAGCGTGCCGAGGAGGCGCGCCATGCCGCGATGCGCGGCGAAGCCGCCGAACACGAGTCGGTCCTGTTGGATCGACTCGGGTATCAGATCGACGTGCAGCTCAAACTCGTTCCGATTCATAGCGGCGACGAAATAACCGGCACCTATGCAATCTTCAAAAACGTCTCCGCGCAACGCGCCGCCGAACGCGCCGTTGCGGCTCAGGTCGATCGGTTGCGCCGCCTCTACCTGGTCGCGGCCTCGCGCGAGCTGACGATTCCGCAGCAACTCGAGGCCGTGCTGCAACTCGGCATCGAATTTTTCGGCTTCGACGAAGGCTACATCGTCCGTAACGACGGCGACGCAATCGTCGTCCATACCGCAGTCGGGCGCAAAACGCCGCTCGCACCGGGCGCTCGCATTCCGCTCGCCACGAGTTTTTCGCGCTATCTCACCAACGAGCGGCCGTTTCTCTTCGTCCCCGATCTCGACGATCCGGAGTGGCGCGCCGACCCGGCGCGGGCGACGGTGCATTGGCGTAGTTACGCCGGTACGCAACTGCAGGTGGATGGGAA
>JAJZVP010000053.1 GCA_021845615.1 bacterium
TCGCGCGTCTCTTCGTCGGCAAGCAAAAGTGCGGCGGCCGCGCCGATTGCGGCACCGATCAACAAACCGACGACAAAGCCTCCGCCATTGGGGCGATCGCTCACTGCGCGCTACCTCCACGAGCATCGTTCCCACCGACGAAGCGTTTCAAACGTTCGGCGACGATATTGATGCTCTCGCCGAAACTCGTCACCCCGGGAACGACCGCGCTTTTCGAAAGCTCGGCGGTCTGCGCGAGCGCCGATGCCGCCCCTTCGAGCGATTTCGCCGCGGTCGCTAAGTGGCCGACGGCCTGCTCCGCGCCGTTCGCCGCGCCGCTGACGTGTTGCAACGTCGATGCGGCGGCGGGGCCGATATCGCCGATCTGGGTGTCGATGACGTCGAGGGTCCTATTGAGGCGGCCGAACGTGCGAGCGAGAGCGATCGCCGCGACGATCAGTGCGAGCCCGGCGAGAAAGGCGCCGCCGCCGACACCGTAATCGAGAACGGCGTGAAGTGTATATGCGTCGTTGGTCATAATACGCTCTCCCTTCGCGACCGATCCCCTGGAGGCTTGCTAACGTACGCGATCGACCGCCCGAGCGAGCAGATCCGCCGCGAGGTCGAGCTCGCGCTCCTCGCTCTCTGGGGCGAACGAAAAGCGGAGCACCCCTCGCTGAAGCGCCGTCTCGAGCCCCATCGCGGCGATCGTGTGGCTCGGCTCGAATACCCCCGAGGTGCACGCGCTCCCCGCGGAGGCGGCGATGCCGTCGAGATCGAGACGCATGAGGAGCGCCTCGGACTCGGCTCCGGGTATCGCGAAGCTCGAGATATTGGGAAGCCGCGGAGCGGCGCCCCCGTTGATCTGCAGTCCGGAGATCGCGCTCCGGGCGCGCGCCTCGAAGCGCTCTCGCAGCGCGTTCACGCGCCGCACCGCCTCGGCGCGCCCCTCGGCCGCGCGGTCGAGGGCGGCGGCGAGGGCATAGATGCCGGGAACGTTCTCGGTTCCGGCGCGCGCCCCGAATTCTTGCCCACCGCCGTAGATGAGTGGCTCGAGCGGGAGCGCGGCGCGCATGGCCAGCACGCCGACCCCTTTCGGCGCGCCGAACTTATGCCCCGAAATCGAGAGCAGATCGACCTCGAGACTCGCGAGCGAGCAGTCCAGCCAGCGCGCCGCCTGCACCGCGTCGGTGTGGAAGAGCGCGCCTGCCGAGCGAGCGAGCGCGGCGAGCGCGGGGATCGGCTGGAGGACCCCGGTCTCGTTATTCGCGAGATGGATCGAGACCAATAAGGTACGCTCGTCGAGCTCCCGCCGATAGCGTTCGATATCGAGAAGCCCCGCACGGTCGACCGGCAGCACGACCACCTCGAAGCCTTCGCGTTCGAGCGCGCGCGCGGCGTGCAGCACCGCGTGATGTTCGGTCGCGCCGACCAAGATGCGTCGTCGCGAGCGCTCGCGAGAAGCGCGCGCCGTCCCGAGGATCGCGAGCGAGTCGCTCTCCGAACCTCCGCCGGTAAAGCGCACGTTCTTGCGCGGCACGCCGAGCAGGTGGGCGACGCGGTCGCGCGCATCGTCGAGCAACGCGTGCGCGGCGCGCCCTTCGGCATGCAAGGAACTAGGGTTGTAATCGCTCTCGATCGCGCGCAGGTACGCATCGCGTGCGGCGGCGGAGATCGGCGTGGTCGCGGCGTGGTCGAGATAGATTCGCGCGCGCGTCATTTTTCGAAATACCGGCGCCCGCGCAGCCGCTCCGGTAAAAACTCCTGCGGCGCGTCGGGATCGTCGTGCGTGTAAATGTAGTCGCGTCCGTATCCTAACGAGCGCATGAGCCCGGTCGGCGCGTTGCGCAGATGCAACGGAACGGGATCGCGAGCGCCTTGCGTGACGTCGGCGAGAGCTGCGGAGTACGCCCTTCCGACGGCGTTGCTCTTCGGTGCGCGGGCGAGATAGAGCGTCGCGTGCGCGAGCGGATAGTACCCTTCGGGCATGCCGACAAAATGCACCGCCTGCTGCGCCGCCATCGCCAACGGTAACGCCGCCGCATCTGCGAGCCCGACGTCTTCGGAGGCGAGGATGACGAGGCGCCGCGCGATGAAGAGCGGGTCTTCGCCGGCGTCGATGAGGCGCGCCAACCAATAGACGCTCGCGTCGGCGTCGCTTCCGCGAATCGATTTGATGAACGCGCTGATGGTGTCGAAGTGGCGGTCGCCGCTCTTATCGTGCGCGCCGCGATGCAGCATCGCCGCACGCACGCTCTCGAGATCGATCTCCCGCACGCCGTCGCGAACCGGAGCGATGCTCGCCGCAAATTCCAAACCCCCGAGTGCCGAGCGCGCGTCGCCGCTCGCCATGGCCACGAGCGCGGCTCGCGCCTCGGGCAGTAGCTCGATACGTTGCGCGCCGAGGCCGCGCTCGCTATCGGCGAGCGCGCGGTCGAGGATGCGCTGCATCGCTTCGTCGTCGATCGGCGCGAGCACGACCACTCGAAGGCGCGAGAGCAGCGCCGGATTCACTTCGAAGGACGGGTTCTCGGTGGTCGCGCCGATCAGCGCGATCGTTCCTTCCTCGACATCGGGTAAGAGTGCGTCTTGCTGCGCCTTATTGAAGCGATGAATTTCGTCGAGAAAAAGCAGCGTCGCGCGCCCGACCGCTCGCCGTTCGCGCGCGTCGGCGACGATGCGCCGCACGTCGGCGAGCCCGGCGTTCACCGCCGAGAGCTGTTCGAAATGCGCGCCGACGCTCGCGGCGATCGCGCGCGCGATCGTGGTCTTCCCGCTTCCCGGCGGCCCCCAGAGCAAGAGCGAGGGCAAGGCGCCGCGGTCGAGCGAGGTGCGCAACGGGCTTCCGGCACCGAGAACCTCATCGTGGCCGAGAATCTCTTCCAGGCTGCGCGGACGCATCCGTGCCGCGAGCGGGACGCTCCCGGAGAGCGATTCTTCGAAGAGCGAGCGCTCCATGGCTAACGATGGATGATTTTCGGGTTCTTGATGACGATCGGTTTGGGGGTCGGCGCGGCTTCGCGAATTTGGCTGGGGAAGCGTAGCACGACGTTCCCATCGGCCTCCGCTTGCCCGGTGATCGTATTGTAGAGTACGTGGTCGGCGATCAGCGAACGCGCGCCCTGGCGGACGTGCACGTCGCCGCGCAGGTCGAGCTCGTGCGTGACGTCGTTGAGTTTGCCGCTCCGCGCGTCGGCGGTCGTATCGGCCTGCGTGTAATGCATGTGCCCGACGGCGGTGTAGATGCGCGTTTTTTCATCGATCGTCATCTTGTCGGCGGTAAGCGTCGCCGGGCCGCGCCCGGAGGCTTTTTTCGTGCTACTCAAACCACCGAGATTGCCGTTCTGGTCGTGCAGCACGACGTGTCCGTAGAGCGTCGCCTGGCCGGTCTTTGCGTTTCCGTCGGCGCGGTCGGCATCGATCGTGGTGCCGTCGCGCGTGACGAGCACGTGGTTCGGAGCGCTGAAATCGTTCGTTTTCAAGTTGAAATCGACGAGCGACGTGTGGATGTTCCATTCGCCGAACATGAACTGCGCCTGCGTTTTCGGCGCCGAGTGCGCGGCGGCGAGCAACGTCAACGCCGCCGCAGCGGCGAACGCGACGATTCGGCGCGCGCTCATCGACGTGCCTTCACGACGTGCCGCTCCGCCGCACCCAACCGCGCCTCGATGAGTTCGAAGCTCAGCGTTCCTTCGCGCAGCACCAGCGGTCGCTCTCTCGTACAATCCACGATCGCTGCTTCGCCGTCGTAACGAGTCGGCCCGTTTTCGATGACGAGATCGGCGGCCGGAAGGCGCTCCAGCCCGCCGCGCCCGCGATAGGGCGGGTCGCCGCTGGCGTTCGCGCTGCTGACGGCGAGCGGCCCGCAGCGGTCGAGAATGGCGCGCGCGAGCGGCTCGTCGGGTACGCGTACGCCCAGCGTCGGGTGCCCGGCGGTGATCTCTTCGCTGATGAACGACGGCCGAGCCACGAGCAACGTTACCGGGCCGGGAAGCAAACGCTTCGCGACCGCCGCCGCAACGACGTTCCCGGGGGCGTATTCGAGCAGTTCGGCGACGCCGGCGACGTGAAGCGTGAGCGGCTTATGGTCGGGGCGCCGCTTTTGCAGATAGATCCGGTCGACGGCATCGAGACGCAGCGGATCGCATGCGAGCCCGTAACTCGTGTCGTGCGGAAAAATAATCGTACCGCCGGCAAAGATGACGCGCGCGACCTCCTCGATGAGGAGCTCGCGCGGCGTCGTCCGCGCGTCGAGCGTTGCGGCCACGTCGTTATACGCGGATGCGCATTCCCGTGCCGAGCGCGACGCACGAAAGCGGATCCTCGGCGATGATCGCCGGAACGCCGGTTACTTCGGAGAGCAAACGGTCGAGGCCGCGCAGCAAGGCGCCGCCGCCGGTAAGGATGACGCCGCGATCGATGATATCGGCGGAGAGTTCGGGTGGGGTTTTTTCGAGCACGCCCTTCACCGCTTCGACGATCGCGCCGATCGGCTCGCCGAGCGCCTCGCGAATCTCTTCGCTGGTCACCTTCACGGTTTTGGGAAGACCGTTGATCAGATCGCGGCCGCGAATCTCCATCGCGAGCTCCTGTTCGAGTTTGTACGCGGAGCCGACCTTAATTTTGATCTCTTCGGCGGTCCGTTCGCCGATGGTGAGATTGTGCACGCGGCGGATGTAGCGCGTGATCGCTTCGTCGAGTTTGTTGCCGGCGACGCGCAAGGACTGCGAGACGACGATACCGCCGAGCGAGATCACCGCCACGTCGGTCGTGCCGCCGCCGATATCGACGACCATGCTTCCCGAAGGACCGTCGATGGGAAGCCCGGCGCCGATCGCCGCCGCCATCGGTTCTTCGACGATCTCGACCGCGCGCGCGCCGGCGAGTTTCGCCGCATCTTTCACCGCGCGTTCTTCGACGCTGGTGATCTCGGCCGGAACGCAGATCGTCACGAACGGTTTCGGCGCGAAGAGCGAGCTGAACCACGAACGGTCTTTCATGACCTTCTTGATGAAATACGCGAGCATCGCCTCGGTCACTTCGAAATCGGCGATGACGCCGTCGCGCAGCGGGCGAATCGCTTGAATGTGGGCCGGCGTTTTTCCAAGCATCAGGCGCGCCTCTTCGCCGACCGCGAGCACCTTGCCGGTGTTCATGTCTTTCGCGACGACCGACGGCTCGCGCAAGACGATCCCCTTGCCCTTGACGTTGACCAGCACGTTCGCCGTGCCGAGATCGATACCGATTTCCAATTTAGACTCCCGTAGAAGAGGTGGTGCCCGTAGCGACACGGGGAAAGCTTTGCGTTTCGAAGAGCGTGCTCGGCTCTTCGAGCGGGGTGATGCCGCTCGAACGCTGCGCTTGCGCGCCCAACGCCGAGAGCATGGTTTCGAGATGTTCGTACCCGCGATCGATGTATTCCAAGCCGATGATTTCGGTCTCGCCCGATGCCGCGAGCCCCGCGACGACCAAGCCCGCACCGGCGCGAATATCGGGCGCTTCCACCGGCGCGCCGGAGAGCCGCTCGACGCCGGTGATCGTCGCCGTGTTGCTCTCCATCGCGACTTTAATATCGGCGCCCATGCGCGCGAGTTCGTTCACGTAGGAGAAGCGGGCGTTGAAGATCGATTCCTCGACGAACGATTTTCCGGGGCAGGTGCAGAGCATCGCCGTCATCTGCGGCTGGAGGTCGGTCGGGAAGGCGGGGTAGGGAGCGGTCACGATCGAGGTGCCGCCGGTCACCCGTTTTCCGTCGACGCGCACCCAGTCGTCGCCCTGCGTGACGGTCGCGCCGCATTCCGTGAGTTTCTCGGTCAGCGCGGCGAGGTGTGCGGGGATGCAACGACGGACCGTCACGTCGCCGCGCGTGGCGACGCCGGCGACGAGTAGCGTACCGGCGACGATGCGATCCGGAATGATTTCGTATTCGACGCCGCGCAGTTCGTCGACGCCTTCGATGACGAGCGTGTCGGTTTCTATTCCCGAGATCTTCGCGCCCATCGCCGCGAGAAAACGCGCGAGGTCGACGACTTCGGGTTCGAGTGCGACGTTGCGCAACGTCGTCGTCCCTTCGGCGAGCACCGAAGCGAGCAAAGCGTTCTTCGTCGCGCCGACGCTGGGCATCCGAAATTCGATCTCGCCTCCGCGCAGACGTCCGTCGCGCGCGGCGGCGAGCAAGTACCCGTGTTCGTTGCGCACCTCGCAGCCGAGCGTTCGAAACGCTTGTTCGTGCATGTCGGTCGCGCGCGTCCCCAAGACGCAACCGCCCGGGAGCGGCACTTCGGCGCGGCCGAAGCGGCCGAGCAACGGGCCGACGAGATCGAACGATGCGGCGAGTTTGCGAACCAACGCGTAGGGCGCTCGATAGGTCGCGACGTTACTCGCGTCGACGACGAGCGCGTCGCCGTCGTAGCGGAGGCGCGCGCCGAGCGCTTCGAGCAGCGACCACATCACCGAAACGTCGGTAATGTGTGGAACGCGGCGCAGCGTCACCGGACCGCGGGCGAGCAGTGCCGCGGCCATAATCGGCAGCGCGGCGTTTTTCGCGCCGTGGGTATCCACCGAGCCTACCAGCGCGCCGCCCCCGCGCACGCGCAAAACCGTATCGAAGCGATCAATCATGCCTGTACCGCGCTAATTCGCGCCCGAGCGCGGGGCGCCCCGCCCCGAGAGGCTCCTAGGCGCTGCGTGCGAGCCGGAGCTTCGCCTCGGCGAAGGCGATCGCGTTGGGATCGGCGGCGCCGGCGAGTTCGGCGCGGGTCGCCTCGATATCGATCTCCTCGATCGAGAGCGCCCGTTCCACCAGGACGGTCACGCGGTCGGGAAGGGCCTGGATGAAACCGTCGTCGGTCGCCAATTCGAGGCGGCGGCTCCCGGAATCATCGCTGACATCGGCCCGCAGAACGCCCGGTTTGAGCGCGCCGACGAACGGGGCGTGTCCGGCAAGGATACCTTCCTCGCCCTCGGTCGTCACCGCAATCACCAGCGACGCCTGCCCTTCGAAGAGGACGCGCGTCGGCGCGATGAGCTTAAACGCGAACGTTGCCATCGTCGGTGACGCTAGACCTTCGCGCCCATTTTATCGGCGTTCTCTTTGACTTCGTCGATACCGCCGGCGTAGAAGAACGCGCTCTCGGGGAGATGGTCGACCTTCCCGTCGAGCACTTCTTTGAACGACGCGATCGTGTCGCTGAGTTTGACGTACTTACCCGCCCGGCCCGTGAACTGTTCGGCGACGAAGAACGGCTGCGAGAAGAAGCGCTGGATGCGGCGCGCGCGGCCGACGGCGATTTTGTCTTCTTCGGAGAGCTCTTCGACGCCGAGGATCGCGATGATGTCTTGCAGGTCGCGATAGCGCTGCAGCGTCTCTTGCACGCCACGGGCGACGGCGTAGTGTTCGTCACCGATAATCTGCGGATCGAGAATGCGCGAGCTCGATGCGAGCGGATCGACGGCGGGATAGATGCCGAGTTCGGAGATCGGTCGCGAGAGCGCGGTCGTCGCGTCGAGATGGGCGAACGTCGTCGCGACGGCGGGATCGGTGTAATCGTCGGCGGGAACGTAGACCGCTTGCACCGAGGTGATCGAGCCTTTGCGCGTCGAGGTGATGCGCTCTTCGAGCGCGCCCATGTCGGTGGAGAGCGTCGGCTGATAGCCGACCGCCGAGGGCATGCGCCCCATCAGCGCCGAGACTTCGGAGCCCGCCTGGAGGTAACGGAAGATGTTGTCCATGAACAGCAACACGTCGGCGCCGAGTTCGTCGCGGAAATATTCGGCCATCGTGACGCCGGTCTGCGCGATGCGGAAACGAACGCCCGGGGGTTCGTCCATCTGACCGAAGACCAAGGTCGTCTGTGCGAGCACGCCCGACTCTTTCATCTCCAACCACAGATCGTTCCCTTCGCGCGTGCGTTCGCCGACGCCGGTGAAGACCGAGAAGCCTTTGTGCACGTTGGCGATGTTGCGAATGAGCTCTTGAATGAGCACCGTCTTGCCGACGCCCGCTCCGCCGAAGAGTCCGACCTTACCGCCGCGCGTGTACGGTGCCATCAGGTCGATCACTTTGATGCCGGTCTCGAAGATTTTCGGCGTCGGATCTTGGTGCTTGAATTCGGGCGCGGGCCGGTGAATCGGCCATACCGCAGCCGCGCTCACCGGCGCGTCGGTATCGATCGCTTTTCCAAGAACGTTGAAGATGCGTCCGAGCGTGCCTTCGCCGACCGGAACCGAGATCGGGCTTCCCGTCGCGGTCACCGCAGCGCCGCGCACCAAGCCGTCGGTCGAACCCATCGCGAGGCAACGCACTTGGTTGTTGCCGAGTTCGTCCTGCACTTCCAACGTGAGGTCGCGCATCTGCATCGCCGTTCCGCCGAGGTTCGCGCCGGATTTCGTCGCCGCATTTGCGGCGTCTTCGTTGACGCGAACGGTCAACGCTTCGGTGATTTTTGGCAGCGTTTCGGGGGTGAACTCGACGTCGACGACGTTTCCGAGCACCTGCACGACTTTACCGGTAGCGGTCATGTTCTTGGTTCCTTCTATCAACCGTTGAGCGCCTCGGCACCGCCGACGATCTCCAAGAGTTCCTTGGTGATCGCGGCCTGTCGGGCATTGTTCATTTGGATGGTATATTCGTCGATGAGTTTACCGGCGTTATCGGTCGCATTATTCATCGCCACGAGTTGCGCGGCGAAGAACGCGGCATCGGTCTCGAGCATCGCCGAAAAGATGGTGAACTCGAGATATTTCGGCAGGAGCTGCGAGAGCACCGCCTCGGGGCTCGGCGCGAATTCCACCATCGCCTTCGGCCCGGAGGCTTCGGCGTCGCCGGCGATTCCCTCGCGCGCGACGGGAACGAGGCGGAGCGTTTGCGGGCGCTGTACGAGCATCGAGAGCATCTTCGAAGAAACGAGGACGATCTCGGAGATCTCGCCCGCGACGAACGCCTCGCTCGCCGCCTTCGCTACTTCGCGCGCGACCTCGAGCTTCGAGGCTGCGTTGAGCGGCCACGTCGGGCGCTCGCCGCCGCCGAGCCGGCGCACGGCTTGGCGCGCTTTCACGCCGACGGAATACATGACGGCGCCGGGACGTTCGCGCAGAAAGCTCTCGCCCTGGCGAATGACGTTGGCGTTAAACGCGCCGCAGAGCCCCTTGTCGGCGGTCATGAGAATCATGCCGCTCGGCGCCGAGGCGTTACCGGGGTTCATGAACGGGTGATCGATACGCGAGACCGCACCGACCAATTCGCGCAGCATCTCGCCGAGCGTTTCGGCGTACGGACGCGCCTGCTTCTGCGCCGTCTCCGCACGACGAATCTTCGCCGCGGCGACTTGCTTCATCGCCTTGGTGATCTGCTGGGTGTTTTTCAGCGATCGAATCTGGTCGCGAAGATCTTTAACGCTCGCCATTAGAACGACGTATTGAACTCCGTAAAGGCGGCGTTGAGTTTTGCCTTCACGTCGTCGCCCAGCTGGTTGCTGCTGCGAATCGAGTCGAGAATATCGGCGTGCTTCTGGTGGAGGAAATCGATCGCCGCGCGAGCCCAGGCCTGCAGTTTCGCCGTCGGGATATCGTTGGCGTATCCGTTCGTCGCACCGTAGAGCAGCGCGACCTGTTCTTCGACCGGCTGCGGCTGGTATTGCGCCTGCTTCAAGAGCTCGGTGAGTTTTTCACCGCGCATCAGCTGCATCTGCGTGCCTTTATCGAGATCGCTCGCGAGTTTGGCGAACGCCGCGAGATCGCGGTACTGCGCGAGTTCGAGCTTCAGCTGGCCGGCGACCGATTTCATCGCCTTGGTCTGAGCCGAGCCACCGACGCGCGAGACCGAGAGACCGACGTCGACGGCGGGACGAATGCCCTGGAAGAAGAGGCTCGGCGTGAGATAGATCTGTCCGTCGGTAATCGAGATGACGTTCGTCGGAATGTACGCGGAGAAATCGCCGGCCTGCGTCTCGATCACCGGCAGCGCCGTCATGGAGCCGCCGCCGAGTTCGTCGGAGAGCTTCGCCGCACGTTCCAACAGACGGGAGTGCAGGTAGAAGACGTCGCCCGGGTAGGCTTCGCGGCCCGGCGGGCGGCGGAGCAAGAGCGCCATTTCGCGATAGGACTGCGCGTGCTTGGTGAGATCGTCGTAGACGATGAGGACGTCTTTGCCCTCACCCATCAACTCCTCGCCCATCGCGCAACCGGCGAACGGTGCGAGCCAACGCAGCGCGGCGGCTTCGGAGGGGCTCGACGCGACGATGGTCGTGTACTCCATCGCACCCTTCTGCTCGAGAATCTGCGCGAGCGCGGCGACGGTCGAGTTCTTCTGGCCGATCGCGACGTAGATGCAGAAAACGTTGCGGCCTTTTTGGTTGATGATCGTATCGATCGCGATCGCCGTTTTTCCGGTCGAGCGGTCGCCGATGATCAATTCGCGCTGCCCCTTACCGATGGGAATGAGCGCGTCGATCGCGCGGATCCCGGTCTGCAAGGGCTGTTTGACGGGCTGGCGTTCGACGACCGAGGGGGCGGTGTTTTCGATGGTGCGAAAGCGCGTGGTCTCGATCGGGCCCTTTCCGTCGACCGGCTCGCCGAGCGGGTTGACGACGCGGCCGAGCAGCGCCGTGCCGACCGGCACCGACGCGATGCGCCCGGTGCGGCGAACGCGATCGCCTTCCTTAATTTCGGAATCGGAGCCCATGATCACGACGCCGACGTTATCTTCTTCGAGGTTCAGCGCGATGCCCTGAAGCCCGTTCGGAAACTCGACGAGTTCGGAGGCGCGCACGCCGCGCAACCCATAGACGCGCGCGAGGTTCGCGCCGACTTCGATGACGGTCCCGACCTCGTCCTCGCGAACTTCACCTTTGAAGTCGGCGATTTGCTGCTTGAGTATTCCGGCGATTTCGTCGGCTTTTATCATCTGCTTTTTCCTATGGTTCTTTCGTTGTTCGTGCGATTACGTACGTTGTGCGAAAAGGTTGCGAGCGAGGTCTTCGAGGCGTCCGGCGACGGTCGCATCGATCAGGCGGTCGCCCATCATGACGCGAATGCCGCCGATAGCGTGCGGATCGACGCTGGTTTCGACGTCGAACTTCTTGTTGAAGCGGCGCTCGAGCTGCCCGACGAGCGCGTCGAGATCGGCGGCCGAGATCGGGTGCGCCGTCGTGACGGTGAGCGGCTCGCCGCCCCGCGCCGCGCGTTCGAGCGCGTGGTACTGCCGAACGATCTCACCGAGCAGCGTCTCGCGCCGCTTGCGAACCAACAGGACGACGGCGTGCGCGACGATCTCGTGAACCCGCGATCCGAAGGTCGCCAGCAACGTCCGCTCCTTGAGCGCGCGCGAGATCACCGGCGAAACGAAAAACGAGTGCAGGGCGGCGTCGCCCTCGACGGCATCGCTGACGCTCTTGAGTTCCTCACCGACGCGCGCTTCGAGCTTCGCGTCGTGCGCGAGCGAGAAGATCGCCGCCGCGTAGCGACGCGCCGCTTTTTCGTTCGCCATGCTTATCGTATCTCCCCAAGCGCCGCTACGAACCGGTCGCGCAACGCGCTTTCGGCCTTCGCGTCGACGCTCGCGATCACGCGCTCGCGGGCGATCGCGAGGGCTCCGGCAAGCGTCTCTTCGCGGAGGCGTTCGCGCGCGGCGTGGCGCGCCCGTTCGAGCTCGCCCTCGGCGCTGCGCAATTCGCGCTCGCCTTCGCTCCGAATCTCTGCGAGGTATTTCTCCCGTTCGCGCGCGACGAGATCGCCGACGCGGCCGACGATGAGTTGCGCCTCTTCCTTCGCGCGAGCGGCGGCGGCGCGCGCCTCTTCGCGCTCGGCTTCCATCTTCGCAAGACGCGCCTCGAGCTCGGTGAGCCGCTGATTCTGCGCTTCCTGCGCCTTCGCGACGGCGGGCGTGACCGCTTTCTGCCAGATCCATACCGCGAACGCCGCAAACGCGACGAAGCAGACGACCTGGCTCCAAACCGCTATCAGTTCGTAATTCATCGCCGTACCTCCGGAAGCGCCTGCGCGAGGATCTGTCCGGCGAGCTGCTCGCGCAGCGTGCCGAGATCGCCCGAGAGCGCCTCCACTTCGCCGCGAACCCGTTCGTTCGCGGCGTCGATGGTCTCGTTCGCCTTCTTCGAAAACTCGGCGAGGATGCTCACGCCGTCTTCGTGCATGCGCGCGCGTTCGCGAGCGATTGCCGCATCGGCTTCGCGGCGCGCTTCGTTGCGCACCCGTTCGGCCTCGCGTCGAAGGGCGTTCGCCTCGCTCTGTGCCTTTTCGTAGCCTCCGACGAGATTATCGAGGTACGCGCGGCGCTGCGCGACGGCCTTACCGACCGGGCGCAAGAACAGCACGTTCAACAGCGCGAAGAAGATCGCGAAGTTGATGAGCTGGACGACGAACGTACCGTCGAAAGAAAAGAGCATCGCGCGAGGCTTCCTTCGGGTTTCGCTTACTTGGCGCCGGCGAGCAGGGCCGTGACGAGCGACGGCACGTTGGCGACCACGAAGAAGAGATAGAGCGCGAGGCCGAGCGCGATGAAGCCGTTCGCTTCGACGAACCCGACGCCGATGATGAGGAACTGGAAGATATTCGGGCGCGCTTCGGGCTGACGGGCGATCGCTTCGACCGCACGCGAGCTCACGAGGCCGTTGCCGATCGTGGTGCCGATCGCAAACGCGGCGGCGACCAGGGAGAAGCCGACGACGGTCGCGGCGGCAATGATGAGTTGAACGTTCACTTAGATGGCCTTTCCAATCGAGTGGTACTAATGCGCCTCGTCCGCGAGGGCGAGCGAGAGATAAACGATCGTCAGCAGCACGAAGACGAAAGCCTGGAGAATGCCGACGAGAAAGTTAAAAATCTGAACGAAGAACGGGCCGATCGCCGCGGTGAGCGAGAGATCGAACGCTCCGATTTTGATATGCGATGAAACGATCTGATAGACGACGAGAATGAGGAGTTCGCCGATGAGGATGTTGAAGAAGAGACGTAAGGCGAGCGTCGTCGGGCGAAGCACCTCTTCGAGCAAATTGATGATGACCATCGGCCAGAACGGCTGCAGGAGATGCTTGTAAAACTTCAAGCCGCTCTTCCGAATACCGCTGACCTGAATCAACACGAAGACCAATACGGCGTACGCCGCGGCGGTATTGAGATCGGCGGTCGGCGAGCCGCCGAAGGGTAGCCCGAACGCTTTGAACGGAAACATGCCGAATTCGTTGAGTGCGAAGATGAAGACCACCAGCGCGATGAGGAACGGAACGAATCCCTCGGCGAGCGGACCGATCGTACTGTGCGCGAGATCGGCGAAATAATCGACGACGCCTTCAAATATGGTCTGACGGCGATTGACCTGCGGCGAACGATAGCTCGCGGCGACCCACCACAAGAACGGCAAGGTGATCGCCATAACGATCCACGTCGTCAATACCGTATCGGAATGCACGGTGCCAAGCACCGGCACCTTCCAAAGAGGATGCTCTCCAATCTGTTCGTGCACGTTCCGTTATCTTCTAGCGTTTCGTTTGCGAATCGCTTGCGCTTCCGATGACGCGCAGAGCGAATGGGGTGAAAAGTCCGACGATATAGAGCCCGAGCGACCACCACGGACCCTTTGCCGCGAAGGCCACCGCGACCGTACCGAAAACGAGCAAGCGTGCGAAACTACTTAAGACGAACGCTCGACCTCTTCCGCTCTCAACCAGCCTCCGCGCCGCCCCGGTGAGGAGGTAGAG
>JAJZVP010000001.1 GCA_021845615.1 bacterium
CACAGTAACGTCAGCGATATTTGGAGTTACAGTCCGAACGCGACCAATCCGTTCGATACGCTGTACGTAGGGACGCTCGATGGCGTGAACCCGACGGGAACCCACGGAGCCGTTTCGAGCCGGCCGGCCCCGCGCTTTCAACCCTATCTCCTCGGCGTCGCGCGCTCCGGCGCGGCGGGCGGATCGACCTCGCAGATCGGTTTCGATATGGCGGTGCCGATCACGCCGACGGCATCGTTCGTCGGCTCGTTTCACCCCGACTATTCTAACGTCGAGACCGATCAGCAAACAATCTCGCCGACGGCATTCCCGCGGCAATATCAGGAGGTCCGGCCGTTCTTTACTCAGGTGGGAAACGCGTTCAATTACACGCTCGGCTGCCAAAATTGCCCGCAGACGCTCTACACGCCCGCAATTCCGACCTTTCGCCAAGGGTACGGCGTCGAAGGAACGCAGGGCCCGCTCACCTTTGCCGGGTTCGATGCCGTCGGCAATCAACGAACCGATCTCGCCGACGCGCTGGATTTCTCGCACTCATCGAGCGGCGGCACCGAACAGGTCGATCTGCAACGAGTCACCGTAAATACTCCCGCGCTCCTCGATAATTCGAGTTCGCTCAACGGCGGATATTTTAGCACGCGCGGACACTGGTTCGTCTACGGAAACTACGCTCGCGAGGACGGCACGCTCGTCACCGACCCCAGCCAAGCCCATTACGGCGAGGTTGGCGCGGGAGTGAAAACGGCAAACACCGTATTCGTGCTGGCGCACCAATTCGTCGGGTCGCAATTCAATCCGGTCGATGGCTACGAGATGCAAAACGATATCGGTGGATACCTCTCGTTCGCGCAGCAAACGTTCCATTTTTCACCGACATCGAAGCTGCTTGACGTTTCGGTGTCGCTGGACGACGGAAAGTTTTGGAATCACCTCTCGCAGCCCGCGCAGAGCAACGCCGGCGACCAAATCAACGTCGACTTCAAGAATTTATGGTCGGTTCACGTCTTTCAGCAAAGTACGTTCGTATTGGCGTCGGACGGAGAGTATCTCCCGTTTAGCGTCGGGAACGGCGCCTTCGTCGGCTACAATCTCAATTCGAACTACGGTAAGGGACTGGCGTACGGCGAAGGGCCGTACTATCACGGACAAGCCGCGAATTGGCAGTTCTTCGATACGATGCCGATCCGGCGTCGTTTGAGCTTCTCGCTAACTCTGAACGAAAATATCTATCACTCGCATCGCGCCGCGGAACCGTCGTTTCAGGAATGGCTGAATTCGGCGAGCTTCAATTGGCAATTCTCGCGCGACGCCTCGCTCTCACTCGGCGCTCGGCGCATCAACGGGATCGATCTGCCTACTTCGTATTTCGCGCCGACCTTTACGCCGGTCTTTGCCGATAATCTCAGCGCGGCATTTCACTACCTCCACGGACATAACGAGTTCTATCTCGTCTACGGCGATCCCAACGCACTCACCACCACGCCGGCGGTCTTCTTTAAGTGGATCTTCTACGCCGGGGCCGAAAAAGGAACCTGAGGTTTGGATTTGAAAATTCGGCGCATGCGACGCTTTTCACTCGCCGGCGCGCTTTTCGTTGCCGGTACCCTTTGCTCATCGCTAGGTCTTTCTGCCGCAACGTTACCGCACGTACGGGTCCCGATGCTCGCCAAGGAACCGTCGATGCACGCCCGGGTCGATGCGAGCTGGGCCGGTGCCGCCCGAATCGCCCTGCGATACGATTTCACCAACCGCCGTCGCGTCTCGCACCCCACCGTCGTGTACGTCGCACAGGATCCGCAAGGGCTCGATTTTGCATTTCGCGTCCGCGAGCGCTCCCGAGTCACCGCTTCGACGGTGAGTGACGGCCCGGCGATCTTCGGCGACGATAGCATCCAGGTCTCGCTCGAGCCACAGGGGGTACGGGGCTTCGCCTATCAATTTTCCGCGAACCCGCGTGGGGCGCACTACCAAACTTCCACCGAAAACAGCGCCTACACGCCGCATTGGCTCTCACGCGGAAGAATTACCAAGCGCGGCTACACGGTAACGATGCACGTTCCATTTCAGATCATTCGCTCCGGCGGATCGCATTCGTGGAAAGCGCAGTTCGCGCGCTTCAATAACAAAGCAAACATCCTTCAAGTCTGGAGCTACGACGCCGAAGCGACATCGCCGACCCTCGCTCTCTATTCGGGCACGCTTACCGGCGTTGCGGTCGGGGCGGGCAAGAAGGCGAAATCGACGCGCCCGAAGGCGCGCTTCCAACCCTATCTTCTGGGAGTCGCGCGCTCCGGCGCCGCCGGCGGCTCGACCTCGCAGGTCGGGCTCGATATGGCGGTGCCGATCACGCCGACGGCTTCGTTCGTGGGATCGTTCCATCCCGACTACTCCAACGTCGAGATCGACCAACAGTCGATCTCGCCGACGGCATTTCCGCGCATGTATCAAGAAGTACGTCCCTTTTTTACGCAGGTCGCAAATGCCTTTGGAAACTTTGCGTGCAACGTGTCGTGCCCATCGATACTCTATACGCCCGCGATTCCAACCTTTCGCCAAGGGTACGGGATAGAGGGAACCCAGGGACCATTTTCGTTCTCCGGGTTCGACGCCGTTGGGGCGAACCGGACCGATCTCGCCGAAGCGTTAGACTTTTCCGTGCAAAACGCTCGCGAAAGCTACGGAATAAATGCAAATTCCGTAACCGCCGCAACGCCGACATTCGTCGATTCGACGGCGTTGATCAGCGGCGGTTTTATCGATAATAAGAAACATGTAGGGGTTTTTGCAAACTATGCACGCGAGAATGGAACATTTGTTACCGATCCATCTCAAGCGCACTATGGAGAAGTTGGGGCGTTTTACCAAACCGCCAATACCTATGCCGGCCTGGCGCGTCAATTCATCGGCGCGCAATTTTCGCCCGTCGATGCCTACCTACAGCAAAATAACACTGCGGGATACGACGCATTTGCGCATCACGTTTTTCATATGTCGCCGAGATCAAAATTGCTCGATATTCAGGCAACCACCGTCGATACACGGTTTTGGAACGACGCCTCACAGATGGCGCAGACGCAAAGCGTGGTGCAGTTGAATTTTGATTTTAGAAATCTCTGGACGATCGACGCCTCCGATGGCTCGATGTTCGTTAGATCGTCGGACGGAGAGTTGTTGCCGTTTAATGTCGGTAACGGTGGGCTGCTCGGATACAAGCTAAATTCGAATTTTCCGATTGGGATAGCTTTTGGGAATGGTTCCTACTATCACGGGCATGCGGCGAATTGGCAGTTTTTCGACACGCTTCCCGTTCGACGCAATCTAAGCCTCTCGCTCAATGTGAACGAGAACATCTACGCGTCGCACCTGGCCGCCGAACCATCCTTCCGGCAATGGCTGAATTCAGCGAGCATCAATTGGCAATTCTCACGCACGGCTTCGTTTTCGCTCGGCGCTCGGCGCATCAATGGAATCAGCTTGCCGAATTCTTATTTCGCGCCGAGCTTTACCCCGGTCTTCGCCGATAACCTCAGTGCGGCATTCCACTACCTCCACGGCCATAACGAGTTCTATCTCGTCTACGGCGATCCCAACGCGCTCACCACCACGCCGGCGGTCTTCTTCAAGTGGATTTTCTACGCCGGGGCTGAAAAGGGAACGTAGCGGTCGAAAGACCCGAACATGGTTGCGAAGATACCGGGGCCGAGCCGAAGTGAAACGTTCGCCCGGCTCGGCATGCAGCCGTTCCTTCGGTTGCCGACGTTTTTAGCCGAGATTGCCGAACGGTACGGCCCGATCGCAACGTTTCAAATTCCGTTTCGACGCTTTCTCTTTCTCAACGATCCGCAACAGATCAAAGACGTGCTCGTGACGCAGCAGCATGCGTTTGTGAAATCCGAGGGAGGGCGCGCCCTGCGTCGCCTGCTTGGAAACGGACTGCTGACGAGCGAGGAGCCGGAGCACCGGCAGATGCGTCGGGTCGTGCAACCGGCATTCCATCGCGAACGCATCGCGGCGTACGCTCGCGCGATGCTCGCGCATGCGACGCGTTGGTGCGAGGAGCGAAGCGCGGAGGAGCGGGTCGAGATGCACCCCGCAATGAGCGAGTTGACGCTCCGTATCGCAAGCGAGACGCTCTTCGGCGTCGATGCGGGCGAGCGCGCGAGTGAGGTGCGCGCCGCACTGCGGGCAACGATGGAGAGCTATCCCTCCGGAATCGGTCCGCTCGGGCAGCTTCGTTCGCGGCTAGGGTTTTTGCCTGCGACGCGACGCTTTAACGAAGCGCGTTCGCGACTCGATGCGATCGTCTATGGGCTCATCGCGCAACGACGAGCGAGCGCCGAACGGGGCGGCGACGCACTCTCGCTTCTGATCGCTGCCGAAGACGCGGAGGATGGCTATCGCCCAACCGATCGTCAGGTCCGTGACGAAGCGCTGACGCTCTTTCTCGCCGGGCACGAAACCACCGCCAACGCGCTCGTCTGGACGTGGTATCTCCTCGCGCGCCACCCCGAAGTGGCACGGCGCTTGCACGAAGAAGTCGATGGCGCCGATTTTTCGCGCGATCCGATCGAGCTCGCGGCGAGCCTCGAGTTCGCGCGGCGCGTCTTTCGCGAATCGATGCGCCTCTATCCGCCGGCGTGGATCTTCGGGCGCGAGGCGCGCGAACGCGTAACGCTCGTCGGCGGCTACGATGTGGAGGCCGGGACGACCGTCCTGATATCGCCGCTCGTGCTGCATCGCCGCCCCGATCTTTTCCCGCAGCCGGAGCGCTTCGATCCCGACCGATGGCTCCGTACCGAAGTGCCGCCATTTGCCTACGTACCCTTCGGCGGCGGTGCTCGTCGATGCATCGGCGAGGAATTTGCGTGGACCGAGGGCGTGCTCGTGCTCGCGAGACTCGCGCGCGCGTTTCGATTCGCGTTGTGCGAGGAGGGCGTGCTGGAGACGGTGCCGCTCGTGACGTTACGCCCGAAAGGTCCCGTCGCGATGTGGGTCAGGAAACGCTAAAGCCAATTGCAAAGGCGACCTGCTCTCGAATACCACGCAATTGTATCTCTTCGACTCGCGATAACGTAAGCGTCACGCGTTGCTTTGCGACACTGGTGATGTGGTGCGCGAGCGTCCACGATACACGCGACGCGCCATTATCCGGCGTCGGGTCGATGCGCTGAGAGAAGGTGGGGTGAGCGAGATTCTGGTCGGTGGTAAGCGGAACGACCAGCAGATTTGGGTAGCTCTCCGGAAAGAGTTCGGAATCGCCAACGACGACGGCCGGACGAAGTTTAGTAGGCTCGCGCGCGAGAGCACCGCTTCGCCAGTCGACCAAGACGATCGAACCGGCAGGGGGGTTCAGCGCGGTTCTCCCGCGGGAATGCCGTAGGACTCAATTTCCTCACGTGCTTCGGGGTGCTCGGCGAGGTATGCGACGATTCGCTCGCCCTCCGCTCGTATTGCCGACCGACGCACGCGGCGTGCCTCGGCCTCTGCAAGATCGCGCACGAGCGCGCTGACACCGAGGCCACGAGCGCGGGCGAGCTCCTGGAGTGTCTCCCGGTCCTTGGGGGAGAGCCTGATCGTAAGGGTATCCGCCATCGTTGCGCGATTGTAACACGGAGGCGTGTCACCGACAAGTGTCGCGCCTCCGTGCGATCGCTTTTACGCAAGGACGAGCTGTTCGCTTGCGGCGCCGGCCTTTCGGAGCGCTTCGGCGATCATCTGCTCCTGGAGCTCCGGTACGATCCATCGCGCTTGCGCGTCGGGCGAGAGTTTGTCGATCGGATCGAAGTAGAGAAACGCCTTGCCCGGCTTGACGCTCGGAGCCGCATAGACGGCGATCCCGTTCTCGCGATCGTAATACTCGTAGGAATGAACGTCGCGTTTCCCGCCGCCGCCCGGTGCGTCGCAAACGAAGGTCGGCGTATTGAAGCCGGCGGTGCTGCCGCGCACGAACTTCTCGGTCTCGGTCGCCGTCTGAATGGTCGTGCGAAGCTCTTCGACGCCCTTCACCATATCGTGCATGTAGACGTAATACGGATGCACGTTGACGTGTCCGAGCCGCTTGACGAGCATCGCCATACGTTCGGGGGTATCGTTGACGCCGCGGATCAGCACCGACTGGTTGCGGGTGAAGATCCCGCGTTCGAAGAGCATGCCCATCGCCTTTTGCGTGATCCACGTAATCTCTTCGGGTGCGTTGAAGTGCGTGTGCAAGACGACGTCTTTGCCGAGCTTGCGGCCGCGTTCGACGATGGCGGTGATCGCATCGAGCCACTCGGTATGCGTGATGATCTTCATCGGCATGATCGCCGGGCCTTTGGTGGCGAAGCGCATGCGGCGCACGTGCGGGATATCGAGCAGTGCGTTGCCGATGAGTTCGATGTTCTTCGGCGGCAATTGATAGGTGTCGCCGCCGGAGATCACGATATCCTCGAGCTCCGGGCGCTCGCTGATGTATTGAAAGGCTTGCTGCCACTGCGCGGGCGTCTTGGCGAGCGAGACTTTATCCACTTCCTCGGTATCGGGGCCGATCGCGTAGCTGCGCGTGCAGAATCGGCAATAGACCGGGCAGACGTTGAGCGGCAGGAAGAGCGCCTTATCGGTGTAGCGGTGCACGAGCCCCGGCACCGGAGAATCGTCTTGTTCGTGCAGCGAATCGAGCGTCAGGCGCGGGTGATCGGGAAGCAACGAACTCGCCATCGGAATGAATTGGCGGCGGATCGGATCGTTGTGCGGATCGTTCCAGTCGATGAGCGAGAGCGCGTACGGCGAGACGCGCACGGCCATCGGCGCGTGGGCAAAACCCGCCTCGATGTCGGCAACGAACTCCGGCGGGGCGAGATCGCGGATGGTGCCGACGAGCTCCTCGGGCGTTTTGATCGAGTGCTTCTGCTGCCAGAGGTGATCGAGAAACGTTGCTTCGTCAACCTCGCGATAAGCGGGAACGTGGCGCCAAAACTCTCCCTGCTTGAGGTTTTTATATTCAAACTGCGATGCTGCCGCTGCCGGCTTCTTATGGACGATCTCGCTCATGGTCGCTGCCTCCGAAAGATGGGTGGATTACGAACGCGCGTATTTCGCGTCGAAAAAGGAACGTATGGCCGGAAAATCGCGGAGCGTCTGCAACGCGATCTCGGCATGGTTGCGGGCGTACCCGTTGCCGACGATCATCGTAATATCTTTTGCCGCCCCTTCGGCGCCGAGCGCCGCTGCCGTGAACGAGGTCGACATCGAGAAGAAATAGAGCGTTCCATCGTCTTTCGTGCAGAGAATCGACGCAAGCTCGGTGCCCGGCACGTTCACGCAGTTGATAACGACATCGGCGAGTTCGGGAAGGATTCGCTCGACCGCCGCGCTGACGCCGAGCGTATCGCGAGCGTCGGCGACGACGAATGCATCGACGAGACCTTCGCGCTGAAGAAGGCGTGCGGCTTCCGTTTCGTCGCTCGGCGCGACGCCGATGACGCGCCCGCTCGCGCCGACCGCGCGCTTGGCATGCGCGCACGAAAGCATGCCGCTCTTTCCGTCGGCGCCGATGACGACCACGTTCTGCCCGGGTTTGCAGAGGCGTGCGACCTGCGCCGGCGCGCCGGCGACATCGAGCACTGCAAGGGCGACGTTTTCGTCGATATCTTCGGGAAGTTTCGACCACAGACTACGCTGGAAAAGAACGGCGCTGCCCTCGATCCAGATGCGCCCGGTCTTGGTGCAAACGCGCGTGATGCGGCGAATGTGCAGCGGCGTGAGCGTCAGCGAAACCAACGATGCGATGCGATCGCCGACGCGAAGCGAGATCGAATCGCGGAGCCGTTCGCCGATCTCGGCGACGCGGCCGATAAACATGCCGCCGCTGCCGGTGACGGGGTTGTGCTGCTTCCCGCGCGTCGCGACGATATTTGCGACGTGCGCGGCGATGCGCTCTTCGTCGCCGCCTTCGGCGTCGGAGATCTGCTTGAACGAGGCGGAATCGATGTTGAGAACCTCGACTTCGCAAAGAATCTCGTTCGCCTGCGCCACCGGCGTGTTATCGAGGCGCAGCGCGCTCTGCGGCATCGCTCCGGCGGGTTCGAGGACGCGGTGCGTCCCGAGGGGATGCAGCGTGTTATCGATGGTAGTCGTCATGGTAAGAGCGAGATGCCTCCGCGTTCGAATGGTGTCGATAGCACGATCGTCGTGCGCGTGCGCGCCATACCCGGCATGGTTTTCAAGCGCGTGAGGAGATCGTCGAGGTGATCGGTCGAGCGCGTCATCACTTTGCAAAGAAAGGACTCTTCGCCCGCGACGCTATGCACTTCGACGATCTCGGGTATCGAGCCGAGCGCTTCGGTGAAGGCGGCATAATCGCAATCTTGCGTGGTGTAACAACTGATGAAGGCGACCAAGCCCAGGCCGACGCGCTTGGCGTCGAGTTGCGCGGCATAACGCCGCACGAAGCCGCGCCCCTCCAAACGCTTCACGCGCTCGTGCGCTGCAGGCGCGCTTAACCCGACGAGTGCACCCAGCTCGGCATAGGTCGAGCGGGCGTTCCCCTGAAGGGCATCGAGGAGGCGGGCGTCGAGTTCGTCGAGCTCCCCCGGGGCGATTGAAAGTGATACGGTCATACGCTTGGTTTGCCGAACATTATTCGGTCTAAGCACTATAGCACCGTCGATTCATTCAGCGCAAGGGGGCGATGACATCCTCCAGAGCCCGTTGGGCGATCACGCGAAGCATCCGCTTGCGGTAGAGGAGGCTCGCGTTCGCGTTCTCGAGCGGCTTCCCGGCCTTGAAGACCTCCTCGGCGGCGTCGGCGGCGATCTCTTCGCCAAGGTGGGTGCCGAGGAGGATCGCCCCGGCGGCTTCGACTTCGAGCGGCGCGGAGCCGACGGCGTTCAGCACGATCCTTGCCTGGGTACAGGAGCCGCCGGCATCGGTCGCTACGGCAACGGCGACGCCTAAGAGCGGAAAATCGAAGGCTTTTCGCAGCCGAAGTTTCCGATAGCTGCTACGCGTCCCACGTGCCGGAAGCGGAAGAGCGATCTCCGTTAGAATTTCGTCGGCGCGTTTGACGTTCGCGTGCGCCCCGTCGTTTTGATAGAATTCGCGGATGTTGACGGTCCGCTCGCCGCGCGGACCGACGAGCGAGAGGCGTGCGTCATATGCGTGCATCACCGGAGCAGTATCCGACGCATTGATCGCCTTGCAGGTGTCGCTATGCAATGCGACGCGACAGAGATTGCCGTCGCGCTTGAGACAATAGCCCATCGCCTTTCGCCATTCGGCGCTCTGATTGAAATAATTGCAGCGCGTCTCCAAGCAAAGATTGCCGCCGATGGTGCCCATGTTGCGAATCTCCGGCGTCCCGACCATCGCCGCAGCCTGGGCTAGTGCGGGATAGTGCTCCGCAACGGCGGGCTCGCGCACGATTGCATCGAGCGAGCAGAGCGCACCGATACGTAGGCCGTGCTGCGGATCGAAACGGATGCTGCGCAACGCGGTAATCGAACGAAGGCCGACGACGACGCGAGGAGCGAAAAGCCCGAGCTTCATATTTGCATAGAGATCGGTCCCACCGGCAACGGGGAGTGCGTCGTCGCCGTGCTCGCCGAGCAATGTCACCGCCTCGTCGACCGAACGAGCGGGCTGGAATTCAAAGGCAGGGAGACGCAACATAACGGAGTTCCTTATGTCGTTTTCATGGCGATGGGAGCCCGCAGGCGCAGCGGACCGGCCGTCCCGTCGAGCGCTTGCAGCACGCGCTCGGGGGTGATCGGTGTGGCGTAGATACGCCGCCCAATAGCATCGGCAACGGCATTGGCGATTGCGGGAATGACGGGATTCAGTGGGCCCTCGCCGGCCTCTTTCGCGCCGTACGGGCCTTCAAGTTCTTTGGTTTCGATAACGATTGCGTCAATGCGCGGCGTATCGAGAATCGTCGGCGTCTTGTAATCGAGTAAATTGGGAATGCGGTGGAGATCGTTGCGAAAAGCCGACTCCTCCATTAGCGCTTCGCCCATCCCCATGTAGGCGCTGCCCTCGATCTGGCCCTCGACGATCCGAGGATTGAGCGCGCGCCCGCAATCGTGCGCTAAGACGATGCGTTCGACGCGAACTTCACCGGTCTCAAAATCGACCTCTACTTCGGCAACGCACGCGCTGTACGAATACGCCGGCGACGGCCCGACCCCCGAGCCTTTGAAATCGCCGTGAAGATCGGCGGGCGGCGTATAGGAACCGACGCCCGCGAGCGTTCCGAAGCGCGCCTCGGTAGCGCGCGCCGCGTCGACGAACGAAAGCGCGCGATCGGGATTTTTGCGATCGAAGACGCGACCGTTCTCAAATGCGCAGCGTTCCGGTGCGATGCCGAGCTCCGCTCCGGCAGCGGCCGCGATGCGTTCGCGCACGTCGAGCGCCGCGCTTCGCGCCGCGTTCCCGGCCATGAACGTGACGCGGCTGGAATACGAACCGAGATCGACCGGCGTCAGGTCGGTATCGCCGGCGCAAACGCTGACGTCGAGTATGTCGATGCCGAGCGTCTCGGCAACGATGACCGCGAGCATATTTTGCGAACCTTGTCCGCAATCGCTCGTGCCGCAGAATACGGTGACGCCGCCGCCGCGGTCGACCTTTACGATCGCGCCGGAATGCGGCATCGGGTTCCAGTAGATCGGCAGCCCGGCGCCGCAGAGATAGGCGCTCGCGGCGAGCCCGATGCCGCGACCGGGAGCGAGCTTTCCGTGCTTCTCGCTGTAGTCGGTGCGTTCGGCGACGGCGCTCAATGCTTCGCGCATCCCGCAACTCGTTACGCGGAGGTGATTGATCGTCCGCGAATAGGGGTCGATGGCGATGGCGGCACGATAGGCTCCCGCGTCGAGGCCGAGTGCGTTTGCAATTTCATCGAGTTGCGATTCGAATGCATAGCGCGGTTGCGTCGTTCCGTGGCCCCGTTTGGGGCCGCAGGGGGGCTTGTTCGTATAGACGCGACAGCCGTCGAAGGCGTACGCTCCCATTTTATAGGTAACGGGAAGCAACGCTCCGGTGTAGTAGGTCGTCGCAACTCCATACGAGCCGTACCCTCCGCCGTCGAGCCAGGTCTGCAAACGGCATGCGGCGATGCTGCCGTCGCTTCGAATACCGGTCTGCAGATGGATGCGTACCGGGTGGCGGCCGCGATGGGTGTAAAAAACTTCCTCGCGCGACAACGTGAATTTTACCGGACGCCCGGTCTTGCGCGAAAAATGAGCGGCCGCGAGTTCGTGTGCGACCGGCTCGGTTTTTCCGCCGAAACCTCCGCCGACCGGAGGTGCGATGATACGGATGCGGCTCGCCGGTAGATCGAGCACCGAGGCGGCGACGCGGTGCAAGTAATGCGGCGTCTGCGTCGACGACCAGAGCGTGAGCTTTCCGTCGGCGCCAAAACTCGCGATCGCCGAATGCTCCTCCAACGCCGCGTGCGTATTCCCTTCGAAGAAGTACTCGTCATCGAAAATGCGTTCGGCAGCGGCGAAGCCGGCATCGAGATCGCCGAACGTCAGGTGCACTTCTTTATGAACGTTGTTGGCCTTACGCGACTCGGGATGAATTTTCTCTCCGCTACCGTCGACCTCGAGTAGCGCCTCGTCGATCGACATTACCGACGGCAGAGTTTCGTAGCGGACCTCGATGAGCGCGGCGGCCTGCTGCGCGGCGAGTTCGTCCTCGGCGACGATTCCCGCTACCGGTTCGCCGACGTAACGCACCTTGTCGATGGCGAAGACCGTTTCGTCTTGCGCCGACGGCAAAATGCCGTAGCGCGCCGGGAGATCGCCGCCGACGGCCACCGCGACGACACCGGGATGACGGAGCGCGCGCTCGTAATCGATCGAGAGAATGCGCGCGTGCGCGTGCGGGCTGCGCAACAATTTTCCGAAGAGCATGCGCGGCAAAGCAATATCGTCGGCGAAAATTGCAGCGCCGGTCACCTTGGCGTAGCCGTCGATGCGCGGCAGCGATGCCCCGACGACGTGCGCTTGGGAGGGTGCAGCGCCGTTCTTACCCATTGGCGGCAGCCCGCATGCGCCGCCCTGCGAGCGCGACGGCTTCGACGATCTTCGTGTATCCGGTGCAGCGGCAGAGATGTCCGGCGAGCGATTCGCGAATCTCGGCTTCGCTCGGCTCCGGATTCTGCTCGAGCAAATGAGCGGCGGCATTCAAAAAACCGGGAGTGCAGTACCCGCATTGCGCGGCGCCGAGGTCCAAGAACGCGCGTTGAACCGGATGCAACGTACCGGCGCTCGCAAGGCCCTCGACCGTCTCGATGGGGCGGTCGATCGCATCGGCTGCAAGCGTCAGGCACGAAAGGACGGGAGTTCCATCGACGATGACGGTGCAGGCGCCGCATTGGCCGAGTTCGCAACCATGTTTGGTACCGGTCAAGCGTAGCTCTTCGCGCAAGACCTCAAGCAACGTCGCGTTGGGAGAGAACGCCAACGTCACGTCGCGCCCATTGACGCGTAGCGTTGCCAACAATTTCGATCGAGAAGTCGACACGGGCGCCCCTCACCGCACGCGCGATCTGCGCGGCGCAAAAATACGCGTTGGAAAATATAATGAAGGGTTGCTACCGGCACCGAGTAACTCCTTTCCACGCAGAATGCGAAAAATATTAGCCGCACCTTATAACAAAATGTCGACGAGCATAAAACAAATCCATGCTTGATATTCTTTCTCGTATCGTGAACCTGCAATCGGAGGCGCATGCGGTAGCGGTTGCGACGCTCGTCGACGTTCGCGGCTCATCGGCGCGCGAGCCCGGTGCAACGTTCGCCATCAGCGATAACGGCGAGCTCCTCGGTGCAATCGGCGGCGGATGCGTGGAGGCGGCGCTGGTCGACGAAGCGCGCGAAGTCATGCACGACCGAAAAACGCGAAGCGTTTCCTACGGGCTCTCCGAGCGCGAGGCGGGAGATGTGGGGCTCGCATGTGGAGGCGCGTTAACGATTTTTCTCGATCTCCCCGGCCCGAACTACTGCGCGGAGGTAGCACGGACGTGCGACGAGCTTATCGCCCACGCCATACGGCTCGATGGTGAAGAGAGCGGTGCACGAATGGCGATCTATTCGGATCGCCGGTTTGGAACTTTAGGGGGCGCCGGGCTCGATAGCGCGGTAGCGCGATACGCCTACGATCGTCCGCTGGGTGAAGCGGAGCGGGTCGATATCGAAGGCGCGACCGTATTTATCGCTCCGAAACGCATCGCACCGCACTTGTATGTGTTCGGTGCGCTCGATTTTGCCGCAGCGACGATCGAGATCGCGCACACGCTTGGTTACGTGGTGACGCTCTGCGACGCTCGTTCGGCCTTTGCAACGAAGGAACGCTTTCCGAAAGCAGATCGCATCGTCGTCGCGTGGCCGCACGAGTTTCTCGCCGCCGCGCCGGTCGACGAACGAACGGCGATCGTATCGTTCGCACATGACGAAAAATTCGAGGTGCCGCTGCTTCTTGCGGCGGTTCGCTCGCGTGCCGGTTACATCGGAGCGCTCGGAAGTCGCGCGACGCACGCCCGTCGTGTCGAGGCGCTCCGCCAAGCGGGAATGACCGAGGTGGAGCTCGCGCGGATTTGCGCGCCGATCGGGCTCGATATCGGGGCGCGAACGCCCGAAGAGACGGCGCTCGCGGTGCTCGCCGAAATCGTCGCGGTGCAACGCGGACGCTCGGGAGGGAGCCTTTCGTGCGGCACCGGCGCGATTCGCGGAGGCGTCGGCGGGTGAAAGCGATTGCCGTCGTCCTCGCCGCGGGTGAGGCGCGGCGCATGGGCGAGCAAAAGCTGTTGCTCGAGATCGGCGGCGTTCCGATGCTCGCGCGCGTGCTGGCGGCCTGCGCGCATCTTCCGACGCTGGTGGTCGGAGCACCGAGCCTGCGCTCGTTCGTGGAACGCAGCGGCGTTCGCTATATCGCGAACGACGAGCCGGAACTCGGAATGGCGCACTCGCTCGCTCTCGGCAACGCCGAGGCCGAGCCCGGATTCCCGCTCGTGGTACTCCTCGGCGATAAGCCGCTTGTGACGCGCGAGCTCATCGACCGGGTCCTCGCAGGCGCCGGTACAAGCGATATTTGTTTTCCTCAGCGCGAAGGCATCGGCGGCCACCCGGTCTATATCTCGCCCCGCGCACGCGAACGAATTGCAAGCCTTCCGTGCGGTGACTCGATTCAACGATTACGCGACGACCCCACGTTGACGCGCCGAACGCTCGCGATCGACGACATCGGTGCCTATGCCGATGTTGACGATCCTGAGGCGTTCGAGCACCTGAAACGGCACGCATAGAGCGAGCTCCGGTAAGGTGCGGTGCCTCATCGCGTCCCACCACGTATTCGCAATGCATCCTGTGAGGCTCGTCCAATTCTCGGAAAAACCGGGAGGCTCCGTCGGTGCCGCGGCGCGAACCCCAACGGCGTTGCCGAACATTCGCGCGTGATGTCAGCAAATGCACTTGCCAGATCTTATTGGACCATTTGTACGAATTTCCGGCTCACAGCCTTTCCATCGCTCTTTGCCGTCACCGTAAATGCCCAGCGCGTCGTGAAGGCGATCTTCAATAGGGCGACATAGCGGCCGTTTCCCTTCGGCGAGGCGAGTGCAGTTGGCCCGGCCATGGACATCTCCGGCATGCTCGTTGCGACGCTTACGTGCGCGCCGTTCACCGGTTCGTGGGCGCCGTCCGTCAGCCTCACCGTCACGGTTTCGGTCCCCGGCTGTGGCGGATTCGGAGAAAAACTCACGGACATTTTCAGTGGCTGCGCGGCGAGAGTCGAGATTTGGGCGACGGCCAGAATGGCTACCGCGATCGCGGCTACTAAACCAAGGCGTTTCATGGGTGTATTTCCTTATCGAGCGCGAGGGATCGTCATGATGCCGGCGCGTAGTCGCCGACGGCGCGGTGCAGTGCAGCTGCCGAATCCGCGTATCGTGCCCGGGCGCGAACGACGTCTTCGCGGGCGGACGCAACGGCTGCGAGCGCGTCGAGAATATCCAATTCGATTCCTTTACCGGCCCGTTCACGGACCCTCGCAATGTGCAATGTGACGTTTGCGTTTGCTAATTCGGTTCTGGCCGTAGCGACGTTGCGCTGTGCGGCCTGCAGTTCTCGCACGGCGTCGAGCACGTCGGCCTCTGCTTGTAGGCGCGTACGATCGAGTTCTATCTTCGCGCGTTCGTAGTTCGCTCGTGCCACGTGAACGTCGGCAGATCGGGAGCCGGCATCGAAGAGCGGCAGCGATGCGGAAACACCGACTTGCGCTCCGCTTCTACCTAAGGCGGGATCGGAGGACCCGTTGTAGGTCTGCGCGGTCGCAAAAATTTCCGGAAGGTACGCAGCGCGAGCTCGCGTGATGCCCCGTCGCGCAGCAAGCAAAGCCCGCTCCGCCGCCAGGACATCGGGACGTTGTGTAAATGCACGCTGTTCCAGTGCCGCAACGTTGGGGGTAAGGCCAAGCGACGGCGTTTCCAGCGAGAAACTGAGCTTCGATGTTAGGCTGATGTCGAGCAGCACCTCGAGTGCATGGCGGGCCCGAACGGCATCGACTTTTGCGTCCTCCTCCGATTGCTCTGCGTGCGCAAGCGCGGCCCGGTCGCGAGCGATGAGGTATCTGGGTGCCGCGCCCGCGCGTACGCGTTCCTTCGTAAAGGCAAGGTGCGATTGTTGATCGCGCACGTCGATGCCCCGTTGCTCGACGACGGCCAGCGCATACCCCGCTGCATCGTACTGTTGCACGGCGACCATCACCGCCTGGTCGATCTCCATTGCGGCGGTTGCGCGTGCGGCAGAGGCGGTCTCGCCCGCGGCTCGGGCAGCGGCCCACGCTTGCGGCACGAAAAGCGGAACCCTAACATTCAGCGACGCGTACGTCTGTCGTGCGCTCGGCATTCCAAGTTGAACCAGCGTTGAATTCATGGTGGTTTCGCTAATCGACACGCTCGGCAAAACCCGGGAGAGCGCAGACTGCGCTCGCGCAGCAGCGGATTGCATGTTCAACCGCGCGAACTCGGCATCGAAAGATTGCTGCGCGCGCGCGATAACCTGCGCTTGCGTGAGCGGGCCGTTCCACCGCATCGGCTGCGCGGAAACCGAGATGGTTGTCGCAATAGAAGCGGCGAGGACGATTGCTACGGTCGCCCTACGCATCTGCAGGCTCCGCCGGTTTGCTGGGCGCGCGCCGCAACACGTACTGTCGCCACCAGTGCGGTACGTCGTCGAACACATCATGCAGTACCGGCACGACGAAAAGCGTGAGCAACGTCGAGATCGAGAGTCCGCCGATGATCACGGTTGCGAGAGGCGAATACGCATCGATGCCGGTTTTCGGGAAAAATGCGACCGGCACGAGTACGATGAGGCTGACGATCGTCGTCATGAGAATCGGCTGCAGACGAACCGGTCCCGCGTACAAAATCGCCTCGCGCCGCGAGAGACCTTCTTTGCGTTTGCGGAGAATCAGATCGAGAAGCAAGATCGCATTGCTCACGGCCATGCCGTTCGCGACCACGATGCCTAAGATCGAAACAGTCGAGAAGCTCTGGTGCGCCAGCAGCAATGCGGTAAACATGCCGAGCATCTGCAGCGGAATCGCGATGAGCATCACCAGCGGTTGCGCCACAGAACGGAACTGCGCCACCAGCAAGAGGACGACGAACAGGATGGCGACTTCCATCGCTGCCAACAGCCTGGCGAAGCTCTGCGTCATCTCGGTCATGTCGCCGAGCATCTTCATGCCGTAGCCTTGCGGGAAGGGCACGGCCGCCATGCCGCGCTTGAGGATGTTCATGTCCAGGGCCATCTCGCCGGGGCCGCCACGGTGGTAAAACCCAAGGAGCGACACACTGTTGCGCAAGGCATCCTGCTCGATCATCGATGGGCCGACGCTGCGTTCGATATGCGCGACTGCGCTCAACGGCACGACTTGGCCGCTCGAACCGACAATCTGCACCTCGGCGATGTCGCCTGTGCGGTTACGCCGATCGTGCGCGTAGCGCACGAGAATTTTGTCGTGGCGCACGTTCGCCGGATTGAAGTACTCCGTCGTCAGGCCGCCGTGCAACGCGTAGTACGCCTGTTGCTGTATCTGCGCAGGGCTGAGTCCGATTTCAGATGCGCGCGTGCGGTCGACGACAAGGTCTTCCTCAGGTTGCGTGTATGCCGAACTCGTCGACACTTCGTAAAGCCCGGGAATCTGCTTCGCCTGATCCGCGACGATATTCGCGAGATGATAGAGTTCCTTCCGGTCGGGGCCGTAGATCAGCATTTCGATCGGCGCCTGGTTGCTTGCCATGACGTCGGAACCCATCGCTTGGAGAGCGAGTCGCCGGATACCGGGGATCGTACGCATCGCTTGGGAGTACGTCGCATCCATGATCTGCCAAATTGAGCGCTTGCGCTTTTCCTTCGTCTTGAGCGTGATCGTGTAGGACGCGTCGTTAACGCCGTTCATCGGCTGACCCGTGAAGTAATTGCCGCCGTTGTCCTCGCCGACCGACGCTGAGACTTTTTCGATATCGCGATCTTTCAGGAGCAGCGCTTCGAAGCGCCGACTGGCCGCATTCGTCGCCGCAAATGACGTGCCGGGATCCATCTCCAAGAAGCCGTAGGCCTGGCCGGTGTCGGCCAGCGGCATCATCTCCTGACCGATGAACGGCAAGAGCGAGATGCCGATGTACGTCAGGAGCGCTGCGCCGGCGAGCACCATGCCGCGATGATCCAAGCTCCACGCGAGAGCACGCCGATAAGCGGCATCAAGTTTGCCCACGCCGATTCGAGCGGGACGCAACAGTCGCGTGACTGCCCGGTCCAAACGCGTGCGCAGCGGCGAGCGAAGCTCTTTGGTCTGAAACAAGAACGCAGCGAGCAGCGGCGTGAGCGTCACCGATACAAGCAACGATGCCACAAGTGCGAAGACGATCGGCCACACCAGGCCGACGAACATGATCTGCGTGATGCCGCCGCTCATCAGTAGCGGCACGACCGCGAGCGCCATAACACCGGTCGCCGCGGCGATGGGGACGATGACCTCCATCGTGCCGTCGATGGCTGCTCGCACCGGTGAAGCGCCTTGGTCGAGCTTACGGTGCACGGAATGAATAACCACGATGGAGTCGTCCACGAGCCGACCGATCGCGAGGAGCAGGCCGATAAGCGTGCTGCTGTTGATGGAGAAGTTCATCGGCACGAAGAGCAGCACCGCGAGCGCCAAACATGTTGGAATCGATGTCATAACGATCAGCGTTGCGCGGATGTCTTCAAGAAAAATTAAGAGTACGATACCGGCAAGGATGACGCTGACAAGCAGCTCCTCGAACATGTTGCGCGTAAGATCGTTGACGAATCGCGAATTGTCGTACGCGCGCGCAAAGTGCAGACCGGGATGGTTCGACTCGATTTGCCTAATGCGATGCATGACCGCGCCGATCACCCGCGGTGAACTCGCATCGGGATTTTCGACCACGGAGAGTTCGACCGCGCTCTTGCCGTTGTAGCGATAGGTGTTGCGCACTTCCGCCGGGCCATCGGTGACGGAGGCTACATCACGCACGAAGATCGTGCGCCCGTCCTTCGTCGTTATCGGATAGTCGAGCATGCTCTGGGCCGACCTCGTCCGCTGATCGCCGCGCACGAGCGTCTCGTACGGCCCCCCGGTAATTGTGCCGCCGGAGCGGCTACTGTTTTGCGCGTCCAGGGCGTCGCGGAGATCGAGGATTGAGATGCCGTCGGCGGCGAGCGCGTTGCGGTTGACGTTGACATCGATCTGCCGCTGCAGGCCGCCGAACGGGAAGGCCACCTGCACGCCCGGCACGCCCTTCAAATCATTCACCACGTTGTTCGCCACGAACTGACGGAGCGCGACCGGATCCCAGCCGTCGCCGGTGACGGCGAGCTGCAGCACCGGTGTGTTGAGCGGATCGACCGGAACGACGTAGCTTGGTTTGAGATTGGCGCGATCGTACGGTAGATCGCCCTCGGCTTGCTTTGCGAGTTGCTGCGTATCGACCAGCGCCCGCTGCATGTCGGCGCCGTAGTGAAACTGCAGCGTGACGATCGAGATGCCTTGCTGTGAATACGAACGGATGTACCGCACGCCTTGCAGATCGGTCATCCGCTCTTCGATCGGTTTGGTGAAATACGTCTCGACTTCTTGCGGCGAGTATCCCGGCGTCATCGTAATGACGGAGATGAGCGGGCTTTGCACGTACGGCATCATGCGTGTGGGCAGAAGGAAGAGTGCCGCCGCGATGGCGCCGACGACGACGGCGAGGAACGCGGCGAAGATTCCGTACGGGTTGCGTAACGCCCACGCCGCGATGCTACGCTCGTATTCCGTGATTCGATCGATCACGAACCGCTCTCCGCGATGGCCTGGCCCTCTTCCAGGTTTTCAGCGCCGGTGACAACGACGCGCATGCCCGCTTGCAGGCTGCCGGTAACCCGAGCGGTCGTACCGTCATTCGAAATGACCGTTACCGGGACGCGGTGCGCCGCGCCGTTCACATCGGTCCAAATGGCGGTGGTGACGCCGCCGACGACGCTCCCCGATGGAACGGCAAACGAGTGGCGCGGCGCGGTGCCCTGCGCATGCAGGATCGCGTGCACGAACGCACCGGGTTGATAGCGATCGCCGGGATTCGGCACGATGGCCTCCGCGATCGCGGTGTGCGTGTTCGGATCGAGAACCGGCGAGAGGGACGAAATGCGGCCGTGCACCACCTTGCCGTCGGCGAACGTAATGTCGATCGGCGTGCCGATCCGTACGCCAGCAATATCTTGTTGCGCGACTTGCGCCTGCACGCGTAAACGATTCACAACCGCGACTTGCAGAATCGGTGTGCCCGGCTGCACGTAGACACCCGGATCGATCAGGCGCTTCATCACGATGGAGTCATCGGGTACGATGACGTTGGTGTAGCCCGCCATGACGCTTTGCGCTTGCGCGTTTGACGCCGCCTCTGCGGCTAGCGCTCGTGCAGACTGAATGCTCGCGTTTGCGCCCGCGAGCTGTGCGCGTGCGGCATCGTAGGCCGACTGCGCCGCAGCGGCCTGGGCCCGCTCGTTCTGATACCCTTGAACCGAGACCGCACCTTGATCGAGAAGCGACTTCTCCCGCGCGATCTCCGCTTTCCAGTACGCGAGTTGTTGCTGCTTGGCGACGGCAGCGGCTTGCCTCGCCGACGCGTCGTACTTTACTGATGCTTGCCGATCGAGCGCAGCTTGTGCGGCTGACTGTGCAGCGCGCGCGCTATCCTGCAACTCCGGCTCGCTGAGATGCGCGACGATCTCGCCGGCTCTGAGGCGATCGCCGGTGTACGTGCGGAAATCGGTCAGCAGCCCGGGCGCGCGGGCAACGATCTCTTGCACGAGATACGGCTGCACGTTCGCGGGCGCGGAGATCGTCATTCCCGACGAACCGACGGCGACGGTGGCGAGCGTCACCGGTACCGGCGCCGATCCTTGCGCGCCCTGCATCGAGGCCATACCCGCAGAGGGCGAGCTGCTGCGCGATTGTGCGAAAGCGATGGCGAGCACGGTTAATCCGGCGATGGCCACCAGTGCGATGGTTGCTGGACGCCGATTGCGCAGGACGGCCAGCGCGCCGATGAACATGACGACAAGCAGTGCAAAAGTTGCGTTGCGCCAGACGCTCGCATCACCCGCAGACGATGCGTTCATGCCGACCATCGAATCAGATGGCGTCGTCGGCATACCGCTACGCGGGACCGCGATCGAGCGGTTCGTCATCGCTTCTGCCGGCTTCACTGCCGAGATACGCGCAACCTGACCGACGACCAAAATTGCGTTGAGTGCACCCGTAACGCCTCCGGAAAACTGTACGCGCAGTCTCCAGTGTGCTGCCGTGCCGAACGGGATCTTAAAGTGCCATTTGTTCGTGCGTCCCGGAACGCGAGCCGCCGCGCCGCTCGGACCGATCATATTCATCGACGGCATGAGCGTTGTGTATCGCACCGTCGTCCGCGCCAGAGCAGCGGGCGAAACGCCGGCGATCGTCACGGTCACCAAATTCGTACCGACCTGCGGCGGATCGGGCGACATCACAATCGTCGCATGCGCTGCACCGATCCGAGCGGTCATCGGCATTGCGAGCGAGTTTGCGGCCAGTAGTGCCAACGCTATTGGCACGAACGCGCATAAAAAAAGGAGCCTTCGGATCATGAGATCATCCCCAAGGAGCAGTGAACGAGCGCGGTCGCAATTGCGGGCACCGCAACCCCGAACGCGACGATGACTGCAAGAGCGGCGACGACGGCATCGCGGCGCCGACGGTCAGGTACGATGTCGCCTCTCGGCCGCAGCAAGACCTCTAAGCGGCCATACACCGCGTCGCGTTCGGCGAAAGCCGCGACCGGGCGCATTCCCGTGGATGTGGCACCGCGAGCGACGCGCAAGAGCGCGGACGCGAGATCGGTGCGCTTCACGTGCGAGAGCGCGCAGTCATCAGCGCAGAACTCGCGCGAGCAACGGTAAACACCGATGAGGCGTTCGACCTGCAACGGCAGCAAATCGGTCAGGAAATAGAGCCACGGCGTCAAGCGATGATCGCCGCGCTCGATATGCGCGCGCTCGTGAAAGAGTGCCGCGCGCAGCTCCGGGTCGTCGAACTGCTGCAGCGAAAAGGTTGATGCGTACGCGCCGGGATGAGGGACATTGGCAACCATAATGAGCATTTCACGTTCGTCGCGCACTTCGAAGAGCGGAATACAGACCTCCGCAGCGATGCGCGCGGCCCGGCCGCGCGCCGGCTCCGCGTTCGCCAGCATCGCGCGCAGGTCGCGTTGCCGCCTGTGCGCGCGCACGATCGATCTCCCGATCGCCGCAGCGACGAGCGTGGCAAGGAACACGAAGAGCATCTTGCCGGCGGTCAGTTGCAAACAGGGGGAGTTGGTGCCCTCCGCGATCCCGAGAGCGACGAGTCCCAAAAAGAGCGCGCCGGGTACGCTTGCAGCGAGTGCGGCGAGGCCGGCCTGCCAGTAGCGGTCGTCGTGCATCGCTTCGATAGAAGGGGTCAGCGCCCGCACCCCCAGCCACGCTAACGGCGGGACGATCAGCGCCGCGCAAAGCGACGTAAACATCGCACCCGAGGTCAGACATGCGACGAGCAGCGCGGCGATTTGGTTCACCGTTCTCCTCTTTCGCGTTGCTCGGCGAGCAGGCGCTCGAATTCTTGGAGCGACTCGGCGTCATGCGCCATCGTCTCGGCTAAACTCGCGATGAGCGGACTGCGATAGTTGCGTAATAGTCCGCTCAGGACACCGCCGACGACGCGCCGGTCGAACTCCTCTTTCGAGAGCGCGGCGGCGAACGCGTTCGCGCGGCCGATGGAGCGCTTCTTCAAATAGCCCTTCTCGGTTAGCGTATTCAGGGTGGTCTTCGCCGACGAGTAATGCACGTGTTGGCCCGCGTTCTTCAGCCACTCGGCGACGTCACCGACGGTGATGGGGCGATCCATGGCCCAAACGGCATCCAGGACGAGGCTCTCCAGCGGTCCTAAAACAGCCGCTGAGCCAGCTTCATCTGGGCGGAATATTCGGGCCTCCATATGCCAAGGACGTTAGCAGGTCTACGGGGAGGCGTCAAGGGGATTCACCGATGTTGTAGGAGCAATGCAGAGATGTCCCCTCCTCAGCAAAGCAGAGATGTCCCCTCGACGGCCAACGGGCCTCCGATGGAGTTCATTACGATGTCTCAGAGAGAACTTTCCCGCCTTCAGGCCGCCCAGCGTGTCCTCGACCGCTCCATGAGCGTGGCTGAGGCGGCGGAATGTGGCAATGGGTTTGAGACCACCGGAAGTTGAAAAATACTACGCGGCCTCTGGCCGGTTGATGTAAACGACGGATTGGATCGCGGGCGGCTCCGGTGTACCGTGGACGAAACGTTCGGGATGTGCCTTCCACGCGTTGAGCAGAACGGTGCGGCGCGCGCTCGTCCGCTCCTCGACCCGACCGTGATGAACGTCGCTCGGCGTGAGAAGCGCAAGACCGCTATGCCGTGTGAAGCTGGCCCGGTTCCGTGGATACTTTCCGCTTGGCGGAGAAAGGTCCACCCATGGCCAGAAAACATACCCACCCCTACCCGGCGGACTTCCGGCAGAAGGTTGTCGAGCTTGCTCGATCGGGTCGCGGCATCCATGACCTCGCAGCGGAGTTCAAGCTCGCGGGGCAGACGATTCGCAACTGGATCAAGCAAGCCGATTTGAACACCGGGCGCCGCAGCGACGGCTTGACGACCGCCGAGCATGAGGAGCTTGCGAAGCTTCGCAAGGAAAACCGACAGCTCAAGATCGAGCGCGAAATTCTGGGAAAAGCCGCAGCCTGGTTCGCTCGCGAGACCGATTCGATTCCCCCAAGGTCTTCGAATTCGTGAAAGCGCACCAGGCCATTTGGCCCGTAACCACGCAATGCCGCGTTTTGGAAGTCTCGTCCAGCGGTTTCTATGCGTGGCTCAAGCGCGTGCCTTCGAAGCGATGCCAGGCAAATGCCGTGCTTGGTGATCGTATCGTCGCCTTGCATCGCGCATCGCTCGAAAACTACGGACGCCCGCGCATCCAAGCCGATCTTCGCGATGAGCAGATCTTCGTCAGCGATAAGCGGGTGGCGAGATTGATGCGCGAGCGCAACATTCAGGGCGCCAGCCGTCGTAAGGCTTTTAAGACGACGATCCGCGACAAGGAAGCACGACCGGCGCCCGACTTGGTCAACCGACAATTCACCGCCTCTGCCCCCGATCAGCTCTGGGTTGCAGACATCACCTACGTACCAACATTGACCGGCTTCCTGTTTCTTGCGATCGTGCTCGACGTATTCAGCCGCCGCGTCGTCGGCTGGGCGATGGCGACACACATGAGAGCTGAGCTCGTCGTCGACGCGCTCGACATGGCCATCCACAACCGAAAACCGACGAACGTGATTCACCATTCCGACCAAGGATCGCAATATACGTCAATTGCCTTCAGCAAGCGCTGCGATAGCGCCGGCGTCCATCCTTCGATGGGTTCGGTTGGCGACTGCTACGACAACGCAATGTGCGAGAGCTTCAATGCGATCCTCGAATGCGAATTGCTCGTCAAGCACCGCTTCGCGACGCAACGTGCGGCGGCGCTCAAAGTCTTCGAGTTCATCGAGGGCTACTACAATCCACGACGTCGGCATACGGCGATCGGGAACATCTCCCCGATGGAGTTCGAGCTGACGTAGCCCCATTTGTCAGGCCGCTTCGAATTGTGGCCGAGTGTTTTTCAGTCCTTCGCGATACTGCTGCGCAAATTCTGCTGGCGTAAGGTATTTTAGCGAGCCATGGGGCCGGTGCGTATTGTATCGAATTCTCCATTCCTCGACGGTCGCTCGGATCTGATCCATGGTTAGAAACCAATGCTCGTTCAGGACTTCGTCCCGTAGGCGCCCGTTGAAACTCTCGATCTTCCCGTTCTGCGTCGGCTTCCCGGGATCGATGAAATGCAATTTGACATTTTTTTCGGCGCCCCACTTGAGCATCGCTAAACTCGAGAACTCGGGGCCATTGTCGAATTTTACGGTTGCAGGATAGCCCCGTTCCGCAGCAATTTGCTCGAGAACGCGAATGACGCGGCGCGCAGGCAATGAGGAATCAATTTCGATCGCTATGCTCTCGGCGGTGAAATCATCGATGACGGTCAGGAGGCGAACGTTGCGCCCGTTGGCAAGCGTGTCATGAACGAAATCCATCGACCAGCGTTCGTTCGGTGCCGTAACGGTGGGGGACGTCGCTCCGCGAACGTATCGAGCGTGGCGTTTTTTGCGTCTACGAACCTGCAATTCCGCGGTACGATAGATGCGGTAGAAGCGCTTATGATTCATGGAAATGGCATGGTCGCGTCGAAGGATGAAGTGCAGCTTGCGATACCCGGATCGGCGATTCTCTTCGACCAATTGATGGATAAGTGTCAGCAACCGCAAATCAGTGGTTCGCTTGAAACGATACTGTGCTGTCGATCGAGGGCATCCAATAAGCGCGCACGCCCGCCGTTCGCTATACCCGCGCTGGTCCTGCAGCTCATGCACCGCTGCGCGGCGGCGGGCAGAGCTTACCATTTTTTTGTACTGAGATATTTCAAAGCGTCGATATCCATCGCTTGGTTTGCGACGATCCGCTTGAGGCGGCTATTTTCTTCCTCAAGCTGCTTTATCCGCATAACGTCGCTCACTTCGAGGCCGCCATACTTGCCTTTCCAGTTCCGAAGCGTGTTCGGGTGGATGCCGTGCTTTCTGCAGATCTCGGCGGTCATGCCCGTCGCGTCGTGCTCTTTGAGAATCTCGACGATCTGCGCTTCCGTGAAGCGAGTTTTCTTCATAGAGGGTCTCCTTAACGAGGCGTTTTGCCTCAGAGACCACAATTTCATTTGGCCCGAATTTACGGGGCTACGTCAGAGCGGCGCATGAGTCAGGCTGCTTGATGTCTAACCCAAAACCCTCCGCGAAAGCGGGCCAGCTTCACCTTTACTCCCCGAGCCGTCGGCTATTGACGGCTCGGGGGAGCCCTTTCGCGGTTGGAAAGGGTGAGGGCGTTTTCTTTCTCGCTACCCGGGGGCGTTTACGTTATCGCTAGCATCGTGCGTTCTTCTTTTTTAGAGCTAGTTGTTGGACTGCTGCGACGACTCGATCAGTCGTAGCAGCAGTCGTCATCAGAAAACGCTTCCCGGCCTTCCTTGATTAGGAAGCACAGCACGCCCAGAGAGGCGACGGCATCAATCCACCACCAGCCGAAGACGTATTGGGCCCCGAGGCCAGTGAGCACGATCAACGATAGATAGCTACACGCAATTGCCTCGGCGCCATCGGCTTTGAGGGCACGGCTCTCGAGTATGCTGCCAAGGTGCCGCTTACGCCGACCGAGAGCGACCATGAGCGGAAATGCCACTAGCGTGAGTAAGAAGCCGACGAGCGTGAACGCTTCACCGCTTCGATGGACCAGCGACAGAATCGAAGCAATCAGCACGTATGCGGCCAGCACGAACAGCAGCGAGCCCGCAACAACCGCGGCGCGCCGTTCCACCGACTCGTCGAAATCGTTACCATCACGGCCTTCAACGTAGAGGCGTCGTGCTACGACGGCTGCCGAGATTAGTTCGACGACGCTGTCGAGACCGAAGCCGAGCAGCGACACGCTGTGCGCCTGAATCGCCGAGACGATGGCGATCGCCGCCTCGGCGATCATCCAGGAAATCGTGAGCCACTGCAGGGCGATCGCAGCCGAAATCAGGCGGTGACGATCAGTCAACATGCTGCCGCGCAATCGGTGCATTCGATTTCCACCGTGGCATGTGTTACGTCGAACTCATGATGGAGCAGTTCCTTCGCGCGCGACACAATGTCGGGTGCACCTTCGAGTTGAGCCTTCGCAACCCGCAGATGCAGGCTTGTCGCAACACCCCCATCCGTAACGCACCACACGTGAACATCATGCACATCTTCGATTGGAAGATTTCTGCGCAAGGAGCTGCGCATCGCATCGACATCAAGCCCTTGCGGGACGCCTTCAAGCAGGACGTTGAGCGATTCCCTCAATACATCCCAAGCGGATCGAATGACGAGGATCGCAGCGAGGATGGATACAGCCGGGTCAATCGCGGCTACCCGGGTGAAAAGTATCGCAATCGCCGCCACCACTACGGCGCCTGAAATGACTGCATCGCCAGCAACGTGCGCAATCACTGCGCGGACGTTTAGCGTCGACTCACCGCGCGACAGATACCATCCAAGAGCAACATTCAGAATAATTGACGCTGCGCCAATCGCCATCATAATAGTTGAATCGACGGCTTCGGGGCGTGAGAAGCGTAGAATTGCCTCATACACGATCACGCCTACAATAAGCAACAAGGCAGTGGCGTTTGCGAGCGCAGCGAGGATCGTTGCCCTACCATATCCGTAGGTTCGCTTCTTGTCGGGGCCACGCTTGGCCATGCCGGCCGCCCAAAGAGCCAGCGCCGCTGCGCCAACATCGGTCAACATGTGAGCGGCATCAGTGAGCAGCGCTAGGCTGTGTGCAAAAAAACCACCCAGCGCCTCAAATGTGAGAATAAGAAATGTAACGGCGAGCGCTATCCGCAGTTGCGGAATAGACGAACCCCGGTTGTGACTGTGGTCGTGGGCTTGCACTGGTAGCTACCTACTTTGCTATTTCAAGTATGCTCGAACGACATCGATAAGGTCTTCCGCAAAGGCGGTGCGCGCGGCCGGTTTCACAACGTCAGCCAGCACGTGCTGTCTGATATGGCCTTCAAGAACTTCCGACATCAGGCTGTCCATGGCACCGCGCGCTGCCGCGATGCGCTGCAGGATCTCGCTGCACTCTGCTTCCGATTCAAGGCTGCGAAGCACAGAATTGACTTGACCCTGAATCTTCTTTACGCGGTGCACGAGCTTAACTTTGTCTTGGATTGTGTGGCTCACGCCCTAAGGCTTCGCCTCAGTTCGTAAATACCCTACCGGGGTATCCTATAGGGTGCAGGACGAGACTGAGCTGGGGTGGTTTGTCACGTTTATCAGGCTATCAGGCCCCCGGAACCCCCGGAGCAACGAATGGCAAAAGCCTTGCCGTCGCTGGCAAACGCCGCCTTGTCGCGTTTGTCAGGCAAGGGAAACGGACACGCTCATCGGGCGCCAAGCTAAAGCGTGAAGTGCCTGGCCATGACGATCTCCTTGAGCAGTTCAACGAAGCGAAATTGGCTGACGAAATGGCAGACGGGGACTGCGCTGCCAGGACAAAAGCCGAGGTCGGACCGAGTTTCGGGTAAATTGGCCGACGCTCTCGCGGAAGCGGGGCCCGGAACGAGGAGCGGCGTAGCTCCGGATTACCAACATCCAAAGTAAGCGTCCTCTGAAGGCCGTCTTGACGACGAGCAAGCCGCGTGTTGAGCCGGCGATCGGCTCGACGCCGGAAGTGCGAACGTCTCGGCGCTGTCGGTGATGTGCATGGCTTCGGACGACTTCAGATTCCATGGCAGCAGTTCGGCGATGCGGTTGATCGGATGATCGGCGATGCGCGCGAGCACCTCGCGTGAAAACGCTTCGAGATTGAGGCCGTTGAGTTTGGCGCTGCCGAGCAGGCTGTGGAGCGCTGCAGCGCGTTCGCCGCCGGCGTCGCTACCGGCGAACAGGAAGTTCTTGCGTCCCAGCGCAACGCGCGTTCGGCGGCGTTGTTATCGATCTCGATGCAGCCGTCCTCGCAATAGCGGCAGAGCGCCTCCCAGCGATGCAGGGCATAGAAGATGGCTTTGGCAAGCGCGGATTTGCGCGAGAGCGGTACGAGCGTTTGTTGCAGCCAAAGGTGCAACGCAGCGAGCAGCGGGCGGCTGCGTTCCCGGCGCACCGCGCGGCGTTGGTCTGGAGGTTGCTCGCGAATCGCTTTTTCGATGGCGTAGAGCGCGCCGATCCGATCGAGCATCTCTGCGGCGATGGCCGATGCGTTGGCCGCGTGCAGATCGAAGAACTTGCGCCGTACGTGCGCCCAGCACGCCGCTTCGCGCACCTGCCCGCCCTCGTAGAGCTTGGCAAAGCCTGCATAGCCGTCGGCGTGCAAGACGCCGGTAAAATCTTTGAGATGCCTTTGCGGGTTTTCGCCCTTGCGATCGGGCGAGTAGGCAAACCAGACCGCAGGTGCCGCTTTCCCGGCACACGGGCGCTCGTCGCGCACGTAGGTCCACAGTCGCCCGGTTTTGGTTTTTCCGCGCCCGGGCGCGAGCACCGGAAGCGGCGTATCGTCGCCGTGCACGACGTCGGCGGCGAAGACGTGTGTGCGTAGCGCATCGGTGAGCGGCGCGAGCAAGGCCGCGGTATTCCCCACCCACTGCGCGAGCAGCGTGCGGTCGAGTTCCACCCCTTCGCGCGCGTAGATCTCCGCTTGGCGATAGAGCGGCAGGTGATCGGCGTACTTGCCGACGAGCACGTGGGCGAGCAGCCCCGGCCCGGCCATGCCGCGCTCGATCGGGCGCGTCGGTGCCGACGCCTGCACGATCGTATCGCAGTGGGTGCAGGCGAGCTTCGGGCGCACGGTGCGCAGCACTTTGAAGCGCACCGGCTCGAGCTCGAGTATCTCCGAAACGTCCCCACCGAGCTGCTTGAGCGCACCGCCGCAATCGGGGCAGGCTTCGTCGCGCGGCATGATAGTATTCGTTTCGCGCGGCAGATGCACGGGGAATGCACGCCGCAGTTTTGGGGCGCGCTCCGCAGCGGGTGCTGGCTGCGCGCGTTCGGTCAGCGCGCTGGTGAGGTGCGCTTCGACCGTCTCGAGCTCTTCAACCCACAGCTCCAACTGCTCGATCTGCTGCTCGCGCTTTTCGCTACGGCGTCCGAATTGCAGGCGGCGTAGTTTGAGAATTTGTAGTTTGAGGCTTTCGAGGAGCAGCGCGCTGGATATTATCTGCGCATCTCTGGCGACGATCTGCTCGTCCTTGATGGCGATCTGCTCATCCTTGGTGGCGATCCGTGCGTGCTGTTCGTGTAGCAACGATTTCAATTCAGCGATGCTCAACCCGTCGAGATCGGGGAGCGTTCCGTTCGCTGAATCCATGCAGCTATCGTACCGAATAAACGCACCGTGTCAAGCACATTGCGTCATCATCGCAAGAAACAAATCAAGAAACGCAACGCGCGCATCGCGCTGCATCTTCACACTTCGATCGACGGCGCAGCGGTGCGCACCGGATGGCGCCAATCGATTCCTTCGAGCAACATCGAGAGTTGCGCTGGACTCAGCGAGACGCTCCCGCTCTGCGCCTGCGGCCAAATGAAACGCCCGCGCTCCAAACGCTTGGCCATCAAGCACAGGCCCGTGCCATCCCACCACAATACCTTGAGCAGATCGCCGCGCCGTCCGCGAAACAAGAACAGGTGCCCGCAGAACGGACTGCGCGCGAGCGCGTTCTGCACCAGCGCGCTTAAACCGGTGAAGCCTTTGCGCATATCGGTTATGCCGGCGGCAAGCCAAATGCGCGTGCCGGTCGGAACGCTCGTCGGCACTACGCTCATCGCTGCAACGCCGCTACCAGCGCGCAGAGCAACCCGGCGTCGAGCGCATCGCTCTCGATCCGTAGCGTCGCACCGGAAGTGAACGTCAGGTGCACGACACTCAAGGCGCCGGAATGCGAACCAGATGACGGTTGCGGCGCACGCCCAGTAGCAGCGATCGTCACCGGAAGAAACGTCGCGCTCGACGCGACGGAACGAGCGCGCGACCGCGGCTCCGTGGTGAGCTTGCCGGCACGATAGAGCGCTTGCCATTGATAGAGACTATTGCGGCTCACACCCTGCTCGCGCGCGATCGCCAGAACCGATGCACCAGCGCGCAACGTGAGCTCGACTAGGCGGCGCTTTTCAGCGAGCGATAGGCGGCGTGCTGCGCGCCGATGCGGCGCTGCCGATACTTCCATGAATGCCTCGCGATGGAACGAGTGTTTCCCTTATCATCGCGGACGGCAGGCTACGGAAGCAGGACGGCCTGGAACAGACGGTTACACTGCAGCGGCGCCATATGCAACTCGAAGGACTTCAGACCGTCAGCGACAATACCTTGCATCGCATCTCAGCCGTCGTAACCGGCTAGGCGCCAACCCGCCGATGGTCACGGTTCATACACCACGCGCTGGGACACGATCTCGCGTCCTCGGGATAATCAAGTTTAAGGCGATGGGAAATCTGTTCTGGGCTCCAGCCTACAGCCCAACGGCGCTTCTGGCGAAAGACGGCTCGACGCCCTTTCCAAACGATTTGGGGATTTTTTACAAGGGTGTTTTGGGGACCGCTGATTTGTCCAGCGAGTCTTTCCTGAACATAAGCGTGCAGACGGACGTTTCTTACTAATTTCGCTATTGTTGGGCGACGAGCAGCGCGATCTGCATGCCATTGCGCATTACTAGCCCGATAATCCATTGCACCGCAGCGTGTAGCTGCGTTTCGACGTAATTCGCGGGAAATTGTGGACGGTGTTCTATCGAGCCGACGAGCAATGCTGCGAACGCCGTGGCCTTGAGCGCGCAGAACTGCAATTTCTTCTCGCTCCGCGAACGAAAGGTAACGACCCGAGAGCGGCTTTGATGAGCGAGAAAAATGCTTTGGTGGCATTCCGCCAGCTTGCCGAAAGCACCTTATACCAACAGGCGGTGATATCCCAGCATCAATTGCTGCGTTTTCGCTACTTCGGCCCGCTGCAACGGCCTTCCAGAAAATATGATAATTCTCGCGAAGTGCCGCGGGCGGACGCCCCGGCGAACGCAATGCTTTTCTTAGGATCAGCCCTCGGGCGAGGTTTTTGGGTTTCAATGCAACCTCCGGCTGAAAGATGTTGCTTCGACCGGTTGAATCCGCCCAGTATGCCAGCGATGCGGTTCATCGCTTTTACGACCGAAACGGAATGCTCTGCAGCATGAGCCGCCAAGGCAACTGTTGGGACAACGCGGTGACCGAGAGCTTCATAGCGACGCTCAAGCGTGAACTCGATGATCCCACCTTCGACTCTCGTGAAGCGGCGAGGGCAACTATTTTCGAATACGTCGAGATCTGGGGCAATCGGCAACGTCGGCACTCAACGCTCGGATGCGTCAGCCCCGAGCAGTTCGAGAAGACTCAGGCTGCGTAAACTTCGTGTCTGCAAAATCGAAACCACTCCAAGGGTCTACCTCCATCTCTCATGCAGCTTCTCGCATATTCAGCGCGAGCGTTTCATCGCGTAGCTTCTCCTATGCTGCTGTAGCACACAGACGGCCTTCAGAGGACGCTTGCGGAGTGACAACACTTCGTGCGCTGCTCGGGGTGACAGCACGGCGCGCCTAGATCCGGCGGCTTCGCCGCCTACTCGGGGTGACAGCCGCCTGCGCGGGGTGACAGCACTTCGTGGGCTATCCCGCGCAGCAGGACAACTTTCCGAGGTCCTTATTGAAACCGACCGCCGCGAGCTTTAGCCCCTCGACCATCGTTAAATATGGGAAGATCGTATCGGCAAGATCCGTAACCGTTAAGCCGTGTTTGATTGCAAGCACGGCAGCCTGAATGCTATCGCCGGCCTCCGGCGCAAGAATGTGCGCACCGAGCAGTTTCCCCGTTGCGCGGTCGGCGACCAACTTGAAGAAGCCGCGCGTATCGCGCGCGGCAAGCGCGCGCGGCACGTCATGCAGTTCGAGCCGCACCGTTTGCACGTCGAAACCGCGCGCGGTCGCCGCCTCCTGCGTGAGCCCAACGGTTGCAACTTGCGGGTCGGTGAACGTTACCTGCGGCATCGCACGAGCATCATAGGTTCGCCCCGATCCACTCAGTGCATTTTCGACGGCAACCTTCGCTCCGTATGCGGCCATATACACGAAGAGATCGCGCCCGGTCACATCGCCAGCGGCGTAGGTGCCCGCACGGCTCGTCTGCATCTGTGCATCGACATCGATTCCGCCGCCTACGTTGGTACGAATACCAACCTCTGCGAGCCCAAGCCCCGCACTATTGGGCGTGCGCCCCGTAGCAATCAGGACGCGTTCTGCAGCGATCTCTTCGCGCATTCCGTCGGCGTTGCGCACGGTTAACACCGCGCCATCATTGTTTGCGGCAATGCGTTCGTATGTAAGCGCACAACGCACATCAATACCTTCAGCGCGCAAGTAGCTCGCCAACGCGTCGCTAATCTCGGCCTCCTCGGTCGGCAGCAGACGCGAGCGGCACAGTATCGTTACGTGCACACCGGCGCGTGCAAACATTTGCCCGAGTTCACACCCAATGACTCCGCCGCCGATCACCATCATTGATGCGGGAAGTTCGCGTAGTTCGAGCGCCGTGGTACTTGTCAGCCAACCGACCTTTTCCAGCCCCGCAATCGCAGGCGTTCGTGGCGCAGCGCCGGTAGCGATGACGATCTTCCCCGGTTGAATGAGGTCGCCGTCGATATCGATTCCATCTCGCGTCAGGCGCGCGCGCCCCTCGATATATTCGATCTCTTCGTACGCCGGCAGCAAATCGCGATACTTCGCTTGGCGCAATGCACCGACGAGTTCGTCTTTCTGCGCGATCACGCTCGCCCAGTTCGTTATCCGCGCACTGGCTTCAATGCCAGCGAAGCGCGATGCGGCGTGCGCACCATGCAGTGTCTCGGTTGCGCGAATCAGCGTCTTCGATGGCACGCAGCCGATATTCACGCAGGTGCCACCGATTGTGCCGTAGCCTATGAGCGCGACGCTAGCGCCGAGTTCCGAGGCGCGAATTGCAGCGGAGAAACCCGCAGAACCCGCACCGATCACCGCGAGATCAGGGGTGCGCATCAGCGTCCCGCTGCAAACGCCGCGATCTGGCTCCAATGTGCTGCTGGCGCGCTGCTCTGCGCGCGCACGCGGCCATGCCGGTCGACGAGATAGAAGATATCGGGGGCGCTGCTTGGGTCCAGTGCCAGCGATTGCTGCGCCGTTAATTCCCCCCAATACCAGGTCGGCGACGCGCCAGTCGCGCCAATGCTGTCGCGAATCGACTTCAGAGTCGGCCCGGCGTAGCCGAGATCGCCTGCGGCTTCAAGTTGCACGACGCGAAAGCCATCGTGGCGCAATTGCACGACATGGCTTGCCAGTACATGCGCGCCGGTAACGCAGGAGGGGCACCAGGTCGCCATCACCCAGAGGAGATAGCGATGCCCGTGCAACGTGCGCGCACTCACGCGTGCACCACCGAGTAATCGATAGGTGAACGCAGGCGCTGGTTTTCCAACCGTAATGCTTTGCACGGTTGCAGCAACCGGGCGTACACCGCTAGCAAGCGCTATGAGTGCGAGTGCAAGGACGATTCGTTTCATCATGAAATTCCTTTACCAATGGGGATGGGGCAAGCTGCGTTCGAGGTACGCACCGCTAGCCAGAGCGAGCCGAGCACTGCAATCACTGCCGCGCCGATAATCTCAGCGCTATAGGTTGCAAAGAAACCTTGGAAACGCCCGGTGAGATGCAGAACTGCTGGCGCACTTGCACCCAGCGCTGCAAGTGCACTGGGAATGAGCGTCGTGCAGCAGAGGCTGCTCGGGAGCAAGGCCGCAACCGCTCCGCTGAATGAGAGCGCGCCCTGCGGTGCGCGGGCAGCATTGCTGCTCAAATTGATCGCAAAGGCTAGCGTGGTGCCGTAGCCGATAACGACTGCGGCGAACAGCTGCCACGGTGTGATGAACGCAAGCGCACCGAGCGCAAATGCACCAAACTGTTCTGCGGGTAATGCGATAGCGTAGAGAAGCCCAAGAGCAGTCCCAAGACCGAACACCAATAGCGCACTCTGCAACCGCCGCGTTTCAAACGCTCGAGCAACTGCGATGCGAAACGAACGAAAGGGTTGCATACTCGCTTCCACTCCTGCTTACGTTAGCCGCGTGCAGGCTTCAATGTGCGCGGCGTTGCGCGCCACGACACTCTGCGCGAGTGCGACGATCTCGGCGATCCGGGGATCTCCGAGTTCGTAGATCACGAACTTGCCACGCCGCTGCGTGCGCACGTAGCCGCACCACTTCAAGCACGATAGATGATTGCTCACCCGGCTCTGCGCTAGGCCCAGCGCTGCGACCAGTTCGCCGACGCTCTTGGGCCCGTCGAGCAGCAGCCGCACGATGCGCAGCCGCGTCTCATCGGCTAGGCCGGAGAAGAAGCGCGCGTAGAGCGCCGAGCCGAGTTCCGCCTGGGAGTCGAGCGGTGGGTTTGGGCGAACAGTTGTGTGCATGGGGTATCGGCATCATATCAGTATGTTATGATTTGTCAAGCGCCTCAAGGCTGCTTTTGTAGGAGCGATGCAGAGATGGTCCCCTACTTAGCAAGGCGGAGGTGTCCCCTCGACGGCCAACGGGCCTCCGATGGAGTTCATTACGATGTCTCAGAGAGAACTTTCCCGCCTTCAGGCCGCCCAGCGTGTCCTCGACCGCTCCATGAGCGTGGCTGAGGCGGCGTCGACCCTGGGACTCTCGACCCGCCAAGTCAAGCGGCTCACGCGCCGCCTGCGCAGCGAGGGTGCCGCAAGCTTCGCCTCGCCGCGCCGCAGCCGGCCGCCCAATAACGCCCTCGATCCGTCCACTCGAGCGCGCGTGCTCGCTCTGGCGCAAGCGGCCTACGTTGGTTTCGGCCCCACGTTCCTCGCCGAGAAACTCGCCGAACGCGATGAGCTCGCAATCAGCCGCAAGACGCTGCGGCAGTGGTTTATTGCAGCGCAGTTGCATCGCCCGCGGCGGCGCCGTCATCAGCCACGACCGCTTCGCGAGCGGCGGGCGCGCGTGGGCGAGTTGATCCAAGCCGATGGCTCACCGCACCATCGGTTTAAAGAACGACGTGGCGTCTGCACGCCCTTGCTCTATGTCGACGACGCGACGACAACGATTCTCGGCGGTCTCTTTGCCGAGCACGAAACCAGCGACGCGTACTCCGAGCTTTTCGAACGAGCGTTCAGCGAACATGGACTGCCGATAGCGCTCTACACCGATAAGCACAGCATCTTTCGCATCAATAATCTCGACAGCACGGTTGATGACGACACCCATGTCAAACGCGCGTTACGTGAACTCAACGTCGAACTGATCTGCGCGAATTCTCCGCAAGAAAAGGACCGCCTCGAACGCGCAAACCGCAGCTTGCAAGATCGCCTTGTCAAAGAATTGCGCCTGGCTAATTTCAGTACGATCGCAGCAGCAAGTGCTTTCCTTCCACAGTTTCTCGTCGCCTACAACCGGCGCTTTGCCATCGCACCGCGCGAAGCAATCGATACCCATCGCCCTGCGACCGCATCGGTGCTCGCAGCAATCCTTACCAAACGCTACCAACGCGTCCTCGCAAGCGAGCTCACTTTTCAAATACACGACAATATTATTGCGCAATTGATCCTTCGCCATTGCATCGATTACGAAAGGGCATGCGCATCACCGTCAATCTGCCGCGTACGGGCATTCCCGAAGTACTCCACAACGAGCATCGCATCATCACGCGCCTCGTTGGCGCCCGACAACGCACTGGCCAGGTCGTCGGGAGCAAGGAACTCAATGCAACCATTGATCGCTGCGTTACAACGCCCAAGAGCTCGGCGCATACCCCACCCCCAACGCACCCCTGGCGCGCTGGATTCGATCCAGTTCGCCTCGCTCGGCTCCGCGTCGACAGGGGACATCTCTGAATTGCTAGACGAGGACATTACCGCTTTGCGCTAACATATGGGCGACCCCATCGGTCGGCAATCTCACCTGTGAGGTCGACAAGCTCACGGGGGACGCAACCGGTATCGTCGGCACGGAACGACGTGAAAACCGCTTAACCAACATTAGATCGCGCCCCTTTTTCCCTTTCACGCAAATAGCGATAGCTAGGACATGCATGTTGAATCGCCCGATGGCAGCCGACGCTACGACCTCCGCAAAGAGCTACACGGTCGAAACTCAGTTCGATGTCGAGCATTATCAGGAGAACCTTTTGCAATCTGGCCGATTCGGAGGGCCGTTGCGCGTCTATGCAACCTCGCTACTTCGACCGAAGGTAACCTTGCGCGCGCATCTAAAGGCGCCGGGTACGAGCGACGAGCGAGGAACGGTATGGCCGATACGACGCATCACTATCACGTGCAGATGACTTGGAGGGGAAGCAACGGTGTTGGGACTACCTCCTATCGAAGCTACGGGCGCGAATACGAATTAACGGTAAACGGGAAGGCGACGATGCGAGGCTCCGCCGATCCGCAATATCGTGGCGATGCAACCTTGTGGAATCCCGAAGAACTTTTTCTTGCCTCGCTGAGTGCGTGCCATCAACTATGGTATCTCCATCTTTGCGCGAACGCCGGGGTTATCGTACATACGTATGAAGATCGGGCGGAAAGTAGCATGGTCGTCCACGACGACGGAAGCGGCGAATTCGTCTCGGTGCTCCTGCGCCCGGCGGTCACCATCGCCCGTGGCTCGAACCGCGAGCGTGCGCTGGCGATGCACGATGAGGCGGCCAAGATGTGCTTCCTCGCTCGTTCGGTGAATTTCCCGGTCGCGCACGAGCCGGTTGTCGAATTCGAAACGAGCGCATCGTGATGCGACGATATGCCGTGGTAGCGCTTCTGCTCTTCGTTGCTGCGTGCTCGCACGGAGCGCGACCGAACGCACCGCCGGGCACCGTGCGCTTTGCAATCGCCGCCGACCCGACGACGCTCGATCCGCTCTTTCTTACCCCCGATGCGGCTTCGGTCGATCAACAGATCGCTCGACTGCTCTTCGAACCGTTCGTCGATCTCGATGCGCGCGGAGCGTTGGTTCCCGTGTTACTTCGCGCGATTCCCACGCAGAAGAACGGCGGCATATCCGCCGATGGGCGCACGATCGTCTATCACCTCCGTCGCGGCGTTCGCTGGAGCGACGGGCAGCCGGTAACGAGTGCCGACGTGCTCTTCACCTTACGCGAGATTCTCGACCCGAAAAATCCGGTTCGAACGCGCGAAGGATATAAACTCATCGATCGTGCCGTTGCGCCGAACGCTTATACCGTTGTCCTGCACCTAAAAAAGGCGTGGGCGCCCGCCGTCGCGACGTTTTTCTCTTATGGAATCGAACCCTATGCAGTCGTTCCTGCTCACGTGCTCGCGCGCGTGCGTTCCTTGCGCACCGCACGTTTTAACGGCGACCCAACCGTCAGCGACGGCCCGTATCGTTTCGTCTCCTGGCGGCGCGGCGACCGGTTAACCTTTAGCGCCAATCCGCTCTGTTGGCGCGGAGCCCCGAAAGTACGGCGGATCGTCGCGCGCATCGTCACCGACCCCGGAACGAACCTCACCTTGCTGCGAACCGGCGAGATCGACTGGAACCTCATCGCTCCCGCGCAACAGGCGGCACTTCGCGGCGCAGCATCGATTCGAATCATGCGCGTTCCCACGAGCGTCATCGCCGGCATCGCAATGAATCTCCGGCACGGCCCGCTTCGCGACCTTCGGGTGCGACAAGCGATCGCCGAAAGCATCGACCGTCGCGCGATCTCGCGCAAAATTACGCTCGGTGTCTATCCCGTCGCCGAGACGCTCCAGCCGAGCTATTCGTGGGCGCTCGACCGAAAGGTGCGCGCTCCCGGATACCATCCGAAGCGCGCCGATGCATTGCTGCGAGCGGCGGGTTGGCGGCGCGGATCCAACGGCATGCGCGCAAAAAACGGCAAAGCGTTGCACCTCCTTTACGTCCAGTTCCCCGAATCGACGACCGGCGTTCTCGTCGCAACCTTTATTCAACAAGCGCTGGAAGCGCGCGGAATCGCCGTAACGTTGAAGAGCGTGAGCAACGCGCAACTCTTTCTGCCGAAAGACGGCACCTTGGCGCGCGGGCAGTTCGACCTCGCATATATTCCGTGGACGATGGGGATCGATCCCGACGACTCGTCGATCCTTCGGTGCGGCGCTTCGGAGAATTACATGCGATGGTGCGACCCGGTCGTCGACCATCTCGAGCGGCGGGTGCTCGAGACGAGCTCGCGCCGCGTTCGGCGGCGGCTCTACGGACGCATCGAGGCGCGCGTCGCCTCCCAGGTGCCGCTCCTCGTGCTTTTCGACGCAACCTATCTCTATGCGTACGATGAAAGGCTTGAGGGCTTTGCGCCGAATCCCGTCCTTCCGACCGCTACTGCTTGGGCCTGGCGCGTACGTTCGGCCCTCTCTCGGAGGTAATGCATGTCCGTTGCTGCTGTCGTCGGCGCCGCCCTCTCGCATATCTATCTCCTGTTTTACGTGCTCGCCGTTATTGTTTGGTGGAGAACGATGCGTCGCGCACGGAGAGAACACCGCGCGCTCGACAGCGCATTCGTTTTTTGGGGCGAGCTGCTTTTCTGGTACGGCGGGCTCGCGCTTATTTGGGCGGGCTTCTTTCACGGCTACGAACAGCATATTGCAGCGAGCAGTATCGGCTGGCAGCCGAGCCCGTTCGAATACGAACTCGGCTGGTTCGAAATCGGGATCGGTATTGCGGCGCTTTTCGTTCGGCGACAGAATTACGGGTATCGTCTGGCGTTAACGATTCCTATCGTCATTTTTTCGTTTGCAGCCGCGGCGCAACATATCGCGCTCATGATAACGCGACACAATTTTGCGCCGAATAACGCGGGAATGATGCTCTGGCTCAATGATATCATCATGCCGCTGCTTCTCGCCTGGTTCGCTTTTGCGTCGCGGGATGCCGACCGCTAACGGCAGCAGGTCGCACTTGTTGGTCTAATGTGGTAGACTAGGTCCATGACGACCAAGAATCTCTACGAGGCGAAGACGCATCTCTCGGCGCTCGTTGCCGAAGCGCTCGCGGGCGAGGAGGTGGTACTCGCGCGCAATGGGGTGCCGCTCGTCCGTCTCACGCCGGTCGAGAAGCCGTCGTTTGCCGACGCACTCGGTATGGATGCGGGGCGCATTTTTATCGCCGATGATTTCGACGCTACACCGAGCGATTTTAAGGAATATTCGTGAGCGCTCGCGTTCTGCTCGACACGCATGTCTTTCTCAGCCTTCTCGCGGAACCCAAACGCGTCCCCGCGGCGATGAGGCGAAGCATTGAGAGCTCCGACGAACGCCTCCTCTCCGTTGCATCAGTTTGGGAGATGGCGATAAAAAGTTCGATTGGAAAACTTCGTTTGCCGATGCCGGTCGGTGAATTCGTGCGGAGCCGCATACGGGCCCTCGACGGGCGTATCATCGCTATATCTGCGCGGCACGCGGCTGCCGTCGAAGCGCTCCCCATGCACCACCGCGACCCCTTCGATCGGCTTATCGTCGTTTAGGCGATGCTCGAGGACGCTCGCCTCATGACCCTCGATGCGGCGTTGAAGTCGTACCGGGGCGCGGCCCCATTACGGGAGCGGAAGAAGCGCTGATGAGGAGTGCGGCATCGCGATGGTAATGATGCCGGGAGCATAGAGCAGCGGCTCGCCGGCGACGCCGCTTGCGACATCGATGCGGACCAACGCATTATCGCGCATATCGATAACGTACGCGCTCGCTCCGCCGGGCGTAAAGGCAGCTTCGAACGGGGCGCCTCCGACCATAATATCGGGAAGCGAGCGACGCGCCGGAAGATCGATCGGCGTTACCGAGATGCCGTCGAGATTCGGCACGTACGCGAGCCTGCCGTTGGGTGAGATCGCCACCATCTGCGCCTGGGCGCCGGCGGGGAGAACAGCGAGCCTCTGCAGCGTTTCGGCATCGAGCACCGTAACGTCGTCGCTGCGATTGTTTGCCACATAGATCGTGCGTCCGTCGGGCGAGAGCGCGATGCCGGTCGGCTCGCGTCCGACCGCAACCGCCGGGAGCGCGCGTTGACTCCGAAGATCGACCGGGGTGACGCTATCGGCGCCTTGATCGGTGACGTAGATGCGCGAGCCGTTGGGAGCGACGGCGATCCAACGCGGATGCTTGCCGACCGCAATCGGTGCGCCGACCTTCAACGTTGCGACGTCGATGCGCGCGACCGTATTCGCGCGGTAATCGGCGACCCATACGCCGTTTCCATGCGCCGAGAGCGCGAGCCCGTCGGGGCTCTTCACCGGAACCGTCGCAACGACGCGGCGGCGTTGCGTATCGATAACGCTGACGCTGTCGCCACCGCGATTGCCGACGAAGAGCAAGCGATTGTTGCGCGAGAGGACTGCGTCGAGCGGATGACGGCCGACGGCGACTGCTGCTCCGCGCGCATTCGTGCGCAGATCGTAGGGAATCACCGTGCCTTTGGCGCGGTTGACGAGCCATGCGAGCGTGTCGGGGTCGATGCCGTTCGCGGCGGTGCGATAGAGTTGCAGCGTAGGGAAGCGAGCGCCATTGCCGGCACGGGCGATGATGCGGATATCGTAGAGCCCCGCCGACGCGCCGGTATCGGCGAGCGTCAGCGCGACATCGACGCGCCCTCCGCCGGGGACGGTGCTCGAACCCGTTGCCGGTTCGACGCGTGCGGGCGCGGCGACGGCGGTGCTCCAGGTGATGCGATGCGCGCGCGAATCGGGATTGATGACGGCAAAGCCATTTGGCGTGCGCACGATCGTCATCGCCGTCGAGGGCGGAAAATGCACCTGCGTCGGCGCGTAGGAGGGTGGAGCATCGGCGCGAGCGCTTCCCCACGCGCGATTCGGCCGTGCGGCGAGCGTAAACGCGAGATGCAACGAACCGTTCTGCGGCAGTGCGACCCACGGACGCATCCACGGATGGCCGTCGATCGACAGCTGCCGAACGTAGGGCCGATCGGGTGCGGCCTGCGGCGCATCGATAGTGATAACGGGGCCGTGCGACGGCGTGATGACGGCGCGCGTGAAGAGCGGTGCACCGATGTCGAGATAGCGTTCGGCGGGGTTTTGCGGATAGAGCCCAAGTGCGCTCCACACATACCACGCACTCATCGTGCCGAGATCGTCGTTTCCGGGAAGACCGTCGGGGCGATCTCCCCATAAACGCAACATCGCCGCGCGAACGACGCGTTCTTCACGCCACGGTGCGCCGGCCGAGAGATAGGCCCACGGACTGCCGATGCTCGGCTCGTTTCCAAGCCACGCATACGGCGCGCTTTGCCCTGCATTCAGATGGGTAAAGAACGCGTCGAGGCGTTTGCGCGCGGCCGCACGGCCGCCCATACCGCGGAAAAGATCGCGGAGATCTTGCGGCACCATCCAGGTGTATTGCGCGGCGTTCCCTTCCTGGAAGCCGCTCTGTCCGTTCTCGCCGATCTTCGTGCGCTCGAATGCGCCGCCGGGCCCGCGCGGCGCGATCTCGCCGAGCGAACGGTCGAAGAGGTGCGACCAGTTCGCACTGCTTTTGAGAAAGGCCGCCGCGACCGATCGCTCGCCGAGCGCGCGCGCGAATGCCGAGATCGAAAAATCATCGAGACTATATTCTAAGCTCTCCGATGCACCGTTGGGCACCGGCGAGACCGAGGTCGTATAGACGTTGGGAATATAGCCCAGCCGATTGAAATCGCCGCCCGCCGGGCGCTCCTGGTACCAACCAAATGCCGGCGGGGCGTTCGTATCGTCGGCTCCTTTTACCATCGCATCCAACGCGCGATGGAGCGAGAAATCGTGGGCGCCGAATGCATACGCACCGGCGATCACCGGATCGACCGAATCGCCGCCCATGACGCTGGTCGGGGCGTTTGCAAGCGCCCAGCGCGGCAGCCAACCGCTTTGGTGCGCGGCATCGACGAGCGACTGCATCATATCGCTCGTGCGATGCGGAAAGAGCAGCGCCAGCAGCGGAATCTCGGTGCGGTAGATATCCCAGTCGGAGAAGTTCGCGTAGAACGCGTGCCCGGCGGGAACGCGATGGATCTTCCCGTCAAATCCGCGATAGCGGCCGTCGATATCGCTGAAGAGATTGGGGTGCAGCATCGTGTGATAGAGCGCGCTGTAGAACGTTCGGAGGTTCTCGGTGCTGCCGCCGGAGACGCGGACGCGGCCGAGCGCACGATTCCAACGCTCGAGCGCGCGGTCGCGTACCGCCACGATACTCCACGAACGCGCGGATTCGCGGAGGTTCCGCCGGGCGCCGCGTTCGCTGACGAACGAGATCGCGACTTGCATGCGAACGCTCCGTCGTTTCGTCGTGTCGAAGCGCAGCCATGCACCGGCTTTGCGGCCGGTACCGTTTTCGTAGAGTCCCGATGCTGCAAACGGGCGATTGAAACGCGCCGCCATGTAGACGGTGAATCGATCGGGCATGCCGCAGAAATGCCCGCTTCGCGCGCTCGCTTCGAGCGCGTTGTTGCCGATGATACGAATGCTCGCGTTACCGACGCCGGCTTGGTCGGAGGCGGGATTGACGGTGAGCAAGGCATCGGGCGAGCTCGGGAACGTAAAGCGGCCGAGACCGCTGCGCGAGCGAACGGTGAGTTCGCTGCGGATCCCCGGTTTTCCGAGCGTTACCGCATAATAGCCCGGCGCCGCGATCTCGCCGACGTGCGAGAACGGCTGCGAGATGCCCTGCAACGCTTTCGGCGGCATACCGAGCAGCGGCAGCACGGCAAAATCGCCGAAGACGTTACAGCCGGGGCCGCTGAGATGCGTCAGGCTGAATCCGGTCGTCGATGAATCGTTGAATTCGTAGCCGCCGCCGGCATTCTGCGACGGCGTATCAGGGCTCCACTGCAGCATGCCGAACGGCACGTCGGCGCCGGGAAAATCGTCGATGGGACCACCGAGCGGCGTCCCCGATGTTCCGACGAATGGGTCGGCATAGGAGACCGGCGTCATAGTCGCACGCGTCCCTGCTGCAACCGAGGTGCCGAGAAGCGCAAGCGCTACGCACGCTCGCAGAACGTTACGCAGCGCTCGCATCGCCTACAGAGCCTTTACTGCCGAAGTGAGCGCGTCCACGCTTGCCTTGGCGTCGCCGAATAGCATCGAAGTGTTCGGCATCTCGTAGAGCGGGTTATCGATGCCCGCAAATCCCGAGCGCATCGAGCGTTTGAGTACGATAACGTTCGCCGCTTTGTCGACATCGAGAATCGGCATGCCGTAGATCGGCGAGCTCTTCACGTTGCGCGCTGCGGGGTTGGTCACGTCGTTCGCGCCGATGACCAAGGCGACATCGGTGGTTGGGAACTCCGGGTTCGCATCGTCCATGTCGAGCAATTGCTCGTAGGGCACGTTCGACTCTGCGAGCAAAACGTTCATGTGACCCGGCATACGCCCGGCGACGGGATGGATCGCATAGAGCACTTGAACGCCGCGCTTTTCCAGTTGATCGGCGAGCGCTTTCACCGAGTGCTGTGCCTGTGCGACCGCCATACCGTAACCGGGGACGAAGATGACCTTCGAGGCGTAGGCCAACATGATCGCTACGTCGTCTGCGCTTGCGCTGCGGATCTGCTGCGGGCCGCCGCTTCCGGCCGCCGGCTCGCTGCCGCCGCCGGAGCCGAACGCGCCGAAGAGCACGTTGGTTAGCGGACGATTCATCGCTTTGCCCATCATCACGGTCAGCAGCGTTCCGCTCGCGCCGACGAGAGCGCCGCAGATAATCAGTAAGGGCGAATTGATCTCGAAGCCGGTGACCGCGACGGCAAGGCCGGTAAACGAGTTGAGTAACGAGATGACCACCGGCATATCGGCGCCGCCGATCGGCAGCACGAAGAGGACGCCGAGCAACAGCGAGCAGATCAACAATCCAAGAAACGCGAGCATCGGCATCGTTCCAAGCGTCGCGATAAACCAACCCGCGAGAACGAGAATTGCCACGAGGATGAGGCCGTTGACGACCTGCTGCCCCGGATAGGTGATCGGTCGCCCGGTCATGAGTTCCTGGAGTTTCAAAAACGCGACGATCGACCCGGCGAAACTCAGGCAACCGATAATCGCCGAGAGAACCAGCGAAACCGAGATCACCGCATTCTCGCCGTTCCCGCTTGCGAGGACGAAAAATTCGAGCGTCGAGATCGCAGCCGCGGCGGCGCCGCCGGCACCGTTGTAGAGCGCGACCATCTGCGGCATCGCCGTCATCTTCACGCGCAGTGCGGCGACGATCCCGATCGTCCCGCCGAGAAGAACGCCGATGAGAATCGCCCACCAGCCGACGCCTTGCGTCTGTAGCAGCGAGGAGACCAACGCGATCGCCATGCCGACCATCGCGAGCCGGTTGCCGGCGCGGGCGGTCGGCGGCGAATTGAGTTGATGGAGGCCGTAAATAAAGAGCGCGACCGCGACGAGATTTGCGAGGCTGAGAGCGACGGTCATGAACGCGGCCCCTCTTTCTTCTTGAACATTTGCAGCATGCGTTCGGTGACGGCGAAGCCGCCGAAGACGTTGATTGCGCCGAGCGTCAGCGCGGCGACGCTGATGATCGCGAGCATCGGCGAGGTGGGGCCGGCAAAAAGCGCGCCGACGACGACGATAGCCCCGATAAATACGATCCCGTGAATCGCGTTAGTCGCCGACATTAACGGCGTGTGCAAGGTTGTCGGAACCTTCGAGATCACTTCGAAACCAACGAAGACCGCTAAGAGCAAGATTGTTAACAGTTGAATGAGGTGGGCGATATCGTTCACTGGGCTGCTCCGATCGTAGATTTGCCGTCGTGAACGATACAGGCACCTGCGATGACGTCGTCGTTGTAATCCAGGGCGAGCGTACCGTCTTTTGCAAACGGCGAAAGTAAAGCGAAGAGATTGCGCGAGTAAAGTTGGCTTGCGTTGTACGGCATCGTGGCCGGCAAGTTCGTCGTACCGATGATCTGCACGCCGTTGTCGGTGATAACGCTCTCGTTGGGTTTGGTGAGCGCGCAGTTGCCTCCGGCCTCCGCCGCGAGATCGACGATGACGCTTCCCGGAGCCATCGCGGCGACGGCAGCTTCGGTGATGAGAATCGGCGCTCGCCGCCCGGGAACCAATGCGGTCGTGATGACGACGTCGTTTTTCCCGATCTGTTCGACCATCCAGTCGCGTTGCCGCTGCTGCTGTTCGGGCGTGAGTTCCTTCGCGTATCCGCCCGAACCCTCGGCGCTCTCGCCGAGATCGAATTCGAGGAATTTCGCGCCGAGCGATTGCACCTGTTCGCGAACGACGGCGCGGACGTCGTAGCCGCTGACGACTGCGCCGAGGCGGCGTGCCGTTGCGATGGCTTGTAGCCCCGCGACGCCGGCCCCGAGTACGAGCGCCTTTGCGGGCGGAATCGTTCCCGCTGCGGTGGTGAGCATCGGGAAGAACTTCGGCAACGCGCTCGCCGCGAGCAAGACGGCTTTGTAGCCGGCGATATTGCTCTGCGACGAAAGCGCGTCCATACTTTGCGCGCGCGTGATGCGCGGGATTTTCTCGACGGCGAGTGCTTCGATTCCCGCCGATGCCAGGCGCTCGGCGTATGCCGGGTCGCCGAGCGGATCGAGGAAACCTACGAGAAGCGCGCCTTTTTTGAGGCGCGCTAGCTGATTTTCGGTCGGACGTGCGACACAGAGAAGGGCATCGGCGGAAGAAAGGAGTTCGTTCTCGTCGGCGACGATGCGAGCTCCGACCGATTCGTAAGCGGAGTCCGGAAAAGAAGCGGCGCGACCTGCATCGCGCTGTACGTGAATTTCCAGTCCGAGTTTTTTAAATTTCGAGACGCTTTCGGGAACGAGCGCGACACGGCGTTCGCGCTCGGCGCTCTCACGCGGTACGGCAAGTATCATCTGCGGGGCATACGGCTCCCGCGCAGCGACTCCTATCGCAATTCGGCTATGAGAATAATAAGGAGCACCGAAAAACCGAGGATCCCCCCAAGATGCGCGAGCAACTCACGGCGCAGACGGCGTAGGTGCGCGTACGCAATTGCGAGATCGAACGCCGAGAGCAGGAAGCCCAGCGCGGCGAAGATCGCAAGCCCGACGAGGTCGTGCCGCAGGGCCGTGGCGAGGATCGCCGCGGCGAGGATTGCGTCGCGTGCCCCCGTCGCCCGCACGAAGCCCAGCGCGTTCCCCTCGCTAACCGGCAGCCCGTAGGCGGCCGCGAGCTTCTCCGGCGCGAAGAGCGCGAGCACGCCGATTCCCAACAGCGCGCATGCCGCGAGAAACGAGAGCGAGATGCCCGGCGAGAGTGCGCTCACGTCAATGCGATGCGCGTGCGTAGCGAACCGATGCGTTCGATCCGCACTTCGAGCAGGTCGCCGTCGCGTAGAAATTCGGGCGGGGTTCTGGCGAAACCGACCCCTTCGGGGGTACCGGTGGCGATGACGTCGCCGGGAAGCAGCGTCATGCCGCGCGAGAGCTCGGCGATAATGCGCGGGATCGAGAAGATCATTTTCGCCGTCGTGCTGTGCTGCTTCTCGACGTCGTTGACATACATCGCGATATCGAGCGCTTGCGGATCGCCGATTTCATCGGCGGTGACGATCGCGGGGCCGAGCGGACAACTCTCGTCGAGGCTCTTGCCCTTCATCCACTGAACGTGCGCGCGCTGCAGATCGCGCGCGGTAAGATCGTTGCAGCACGTGTAGCCGAAAATAACATCGGAGGCGCGACTCTCCTCGACGTCGCGACAGCGCGAGCCGATCACCACCGCGAGTTCGGCCTCGTAATCGTACTCGTGCGAGATCGCGGGATCGAAATGCGCCACGGCGTCGGGGCCGAGCAGAGCGGTCGTTGCTTTCGTGAAAAAGGTCGGGACCTCGGGCAGTTTCAGGTCGCGACCCGCCGCACGAGCGCCCTCCAACGCGTGTTCGAGGTAATTGCGCCCGACGCAGAAGACGTTGCGCGGCGGAATCACCGGCGGGCCGTAAACGAGCGCGGCGGCGTCGAGCGTCGGTCGACCGATGCGCTCGTTGCGCCGCTCCGCCGGCAGCTCGATGAATGCGCGCATATCGGGGGCGTCGATCGGGGCGACGAGCGTATCGTGCAAGACGCCGGGGCGCAGCGTTCCGTCGTCGTCGAAAAAGGAAATCAGCCGCACGGATTACTCCTTACGGCTGGTGAGATGGAGAAAACCGCAGTAGCGGCATTCGTACGTTCGTAGCATCGCTGCGGTACCGTTCATCAACATGTGCGCGCGTGCCTCCGCTTCGCTGTGAAAGGTATCTTTCGTTCCACAACTTCGCTCGCGGTCGGCCTCGCTGCGCGATCGATCCATGCGGCGTTAGCGTGCGGGGTGGTGCGTCGGCTTGGGCGTCGGTTTAAGGAGCTTCTTCAAACTCGGAAGATGGGGATGCTCGTGCTCCTGCTGCATGCGCTTTGCGTCTTCGATTATTTGGCTTGCGGCGCCGGGATCGTTGCCCCAATTTCCGCCCGCGCGAAGGAGCGTGGCATGGCGATAGATTCCATACGTGCGCGGGTTGTAATCGTAGGTGACGCGATAGAGACCGACGATTGCCTTTCCATTGGGGAGACGGATCGTCGCTTGGAGGACATTCCCCAGCGTGTGCGCGTTAAAATTGAGATTTTTACATCCGTGCTTCTGCGTGACGCGGACGACCTGCCCGAGCCGGTTGACCTCGACGACAAACTCGGTATGAAGGGGAACCGTGGGCGGGCGGGGCGTCATCAAAGGACGCGTCGTCGCCGCGCGAGCAAGGGGAGCGAGCACCGGCAGGCCGAGCAGAGAGACGGCGAGCAGAGCAGCGAATGGGTAGCGGAGTATTCTCATGAGCGTGCGGTTAACGATTCGTAGGGGCTGGGGGTTCCGCCTCCGAAGCGCGCTCTGCTCATGGTACGTCGTTTTCGCGCGCTCGGGCTTGCCTGCGCCCTCCTCATCCTTTCGCTCGCCCCGGTCGGGGCGGCCCGCCCGATCGTCGATCTGCATCGGCTCGACGGATACTTCGCGCTCTTCGCCCACGATAGCGACGTGCCGTGGCAGCCGACCGTTGTGCGGCTCGACACCTACTCCAGCGCGCCGGTGAGCTTTGCGGCCTACGCCGTCGATCCCGGCGACGTGTTGACCGCCGGAAGTAATTCGCGCCCGCGCGCGATCGATGTCGGTCGGCGAAAAGCGGTCGTGCGCTGGAATTTCACGCCGCCCGGCGGCTATCGCTTTCAGGCCAACGTCGTGCAGGTACCGCTTGGGTCGCGTGCCGGATTCTACGTCGTCGAAGCGCGGCGTGGCGGTGTCGGCGAGCAGGTCTGGATCAATCGCACCGATGTCGGGATGATCGCAAAACAGACGCCCGGCGGACTGATGATCTACGCCGCCGATCTGCGTACCGGGAGGCCGCGGCCGCACATGCGCGTGATGTTCGTCGTGAATAGCCGGTTCGTCGTGCGTTACACCGATGCGCGCGGAATCGTTCGTTGGGATCGCGCGCCGTGGCCGGTTTTCGCGCTCGGACAGTGGGGCAGCAGCTACGCTTTCGTCTCACTCTTGCCGCAGGCACCGCTGCCGCCCGAGATCCTCGGCGTGCGATTGGAGAGCGCGGTCGTGCACGCCGGCGAGAGCGTCCGCATCGTCGGCTTCGCGCGCACGCGCGACGGCGAGCTTTTGCGGCCGGCGCGCGGCGACGTCACGGTCAGCGTGCGTAACGGCCCGGTCTCGGTCGCCGACGTGCGCGTTCCGCTCGATCGCGCGGGTGCGTTTTCGACGACCGTTGCGATACCCGCCGACGCGCGCAGCGGCGATTACGCCGTGCTCGCGCAGGGTTTGTCGGGAGTAGCCGGCGCGACGTTGCACGTCGATGCCGATGCCGACGGCATCGCGCTGAACGTGCGCTCGGTCTGCAACGGGCGCTGCTCGGCGGACGCCGATATTCCGCTGCGCATCGAAGCGCGTCGCGACGGTCGCCCGGTCCGCGATCTCCCCGTTACCGTGACGATCGTTCGCTCGCCGCACGTCGTCGTCGGTTTTGAAGAGAAACGGCGGCCGTGGGCGATCTCGAAGTGGCTGGAAACGACGGTGCGCACCGATGCAAACGGCGCCGCCGATCTCTCCATTCCGCGACCGACCGATGGGCTTGCCTCGACCTACGGCGTAACGATTGCCTCCGGCGGGGCAAGCGCCGAGACGCGCGTCACCGTTCCCACCGCGCCGTTCACCGTTCGCGTGCGTCCCTTTCATCGCCGACAATCGATCGGCACCCCGTTGGGTTTCGATATCTACGCCAACAACGTCGATACGCTCGCGCCGCTTCGCGGTGCGAAGGTCGTCGTTACGCTCTCGCACGGCGCGTCGGTGCAGCGTCAGGTGTTGACGTTGGGCAGTAACGGCTTCGTTCGCGGAGCATTTAGCATGCCCGATCTCGGTACCAATCTCATTATCGCCGAGATCGATAGCGATGGCCACGTAGCAAAAGACGCCGATCAGGTCGACGTTGTCCCGCAAGCGCAGGATACCGGAGAGATCGGGAGTGCGGCGGTCTCGCTCGCACTCTCCGCTTCCCGTTACACGGAAGGCCAGCGTATCGGCGTTACCGCGCGTTCGCCGGGTGCGCGCGGCAATACGCTCTTTACGCTGGAGAGCGCCCTCGGTGTCCAATCCGATGTCGCCGACGACGGCAACGGTATCGCGCACGGCGCGTTCACCGCGCGCACCGCGTTAGGGACCGTCTCGATCGGTGCGGCGATGGTGCGCGCCGGTGCGATTGCGTGGAATACGATTGCGCTGCCGCTCGACACCCCGGGGCGCCCCGCGCAGGCAACGTTACGAACGATCGGCGACGATGGTCGCCCCGGGTCGATCGCAAAGCTCGCGATGGGCCCGTTCGCCGACGGTGCCGGAACCGTGGTGCTGCGCATCAGTCGCGGCGTTCCATCGGGAAGCGCACTCTTCGACGATGCGCCGGGCTTGCTTGCGGTCGGCGCGACGCTCACCCTCAATAGCGCTCCCCCGGAGACGACCTGGCATCCGTGGGTCGATTCGACCGGCGAGCATCCCGAGGTACTCGGTTTCGAACGTGTCGCGTTACCGCCGAGCGATCTCACGATCGCCCAGTCGGATACGTCGACGGTCGCGTGGAGCGTCGAGCCGTCGGCGAGCGATATACTGCCGTTCCATCTTCCCGCCGACGTCGGCCGCTATACGCTCTCGGTGCTAAAAATCTGCGACGACGGGCGCGTCATCGCGGGTTCGATGCGGCTCGAGGTGCACTGATGGCCGAAGGTCGTCGCTTACTCCTCCTTGACACGTACGGCCTGGTCTATCGCGCGTTTTTTGCGCTTCCGCCGTTGACGACCGCCGGCGGCGTGCCGATCAATGCGGCTTATGGTTTTACGACGACGCTGGTAAAAATTCTCGACAGCGAGCGCCCGACCCACGCGATTGCGGCATTCGACCGCGGCTTGCCGGCGCATCGCATGGAGATGATGCCGCAATATAAGGCGCAACGCGAAGCGATGCCCGATGAGTTGCGCTCGCAGTTCGCGTTGGTGCGGCGCGTGCTCGACGTCTTCGGCATTCCCATCGCCGAACTCGAGGGGAACGAGGCCGACGACATCATCGCGACGCTTGCGGCGCAAGCGGAGAAAGCCGGAGCGCAAACGCTGGTGGTGACCGGCGATAACGACCTTTTACAGATCGTCGACGATGCGACGTTGGTGCTCGCCACGCGGCGCAGCGTTACCGATCTGGTGCGCTACGACCGCGCCGCCGTGCACGAACGCTACGGCCTCGCCCCCGAACAACTCGCCGATTATCGCGGCCTCAAAGGCGACCCGTCGGACAATCTCCCCGGTATTCCCGGCATCGGGGAAAAGACCGCAATCGCGCTGATGCAGACAGCCGGTTCGCTCGATGCGTTGCTCGCCGACCCAACGCTCGCCGGAAAGCCGCGCTGGGAGGCATTGGTGCGTGAATACGGCGAGCAAGCGCGGCTCTGTCGCGACGTTTCGCGCGTCGATCGTCACTTGCCGGTGACGCTTGATTGGGAGGCAGCTGCCCTGCATCCGCCCGACGCAGCGCGGCAATACGCGCTCTATCGCGAGTTGGAGTTCCGTACGTTGCTGCGCAAGTTGGAGCCGCCGCCGCCGTCGTCGTCGGGCGACTTACCGCTCATGGCATCGCTGCGCGCACCCGACGGAGCGTTCCGCTCGTACGTCGCCGCCGTCGATCCACCCGATTTCGTACAACTGGGCGAAGAGTTAGAACGGATGGCGGGTGCGCCCTACGTTGCGCTCGCGATCGAGGCCGATACCGTCGGCGTCAGCGCTGCGCCGCGTGCGGGGCTCTCGTTTCGCCTCGATGCGCTACGCGGAGAAGCGCTGCGTTCGTCGCTGGAGCGCGCGCTCGCGGGCGCGCGCGCGATCGTGGGCTACGATACGAAACGTTTGCTTCGCGCGTTCGATTCCTACGGGCTCGTCGTCCCGGCGTTTACCGACGATGCGATGTTGGCGGCGCATCTTTTGGAGCCCTCGCGTAGCTGCACCGACCCCGCCGAAGCCGCTTTACTGGTACTCGACGAAGAGCCGGTACGCGATGCCGCTGTCTTCGCCGATGTTGCCGCTCGCGTCGCGCAGCGGGCGACGGAAATACTTGCTCAACGCGAACAACTCGCGCTCTATCGCGACGTCGAGTTACCGTTGCCGCCGATTCTCGCGCACATGGAAGAGGCGGGCATCGCGATCGACGCGCGAGCGTTGCAAGAGTTTTCGCTGGAATTAACGGCGAGCATCGCGGGCATCGCCGAGCGCATCGTCGAGGCCGCGGGGGAAACGTTCAATATCGGATCGCCGCAACAACTCGGGCGTATCCTCTTCGAAAAGCTCGCGATTCCCGGAGGGAAGAAAAACAAAACCGGCTGGGCGACCGGCGTCGAAGTGCTACAACCGCTTGCGCGCGAGCATCGCATCTGCGCCGATATTCTGGAATGGCGCGAACTCACGAAACTGAAGAACACCTACGTCGATGTGCTGCCGGCGTTGCGCGACCCGAAAGACGGGCGCATTCATACGGTCTTCAACCAAACGGTGACGGCGACCGGGCGCCTGTCATCGACGAATCCGAACCTGCAGAATATTCCCGTACGCGCGGGGATCGGCCGACGCATTCGGCGCGCGTTCGTTGCCAGCGCGCCGGGAAGGCTCTTGCTGAGCGCCGATTACAGCCAGATCGAACTGCGCTTGATGGCGCATCTCTCCGGGGACGAAGCGATGCGGCGTGCCTTTCGTGAAGGAATCGATATCCACGATTTCACCGCACGGGAGATCTTCGGCCTCGCGCCCGATGTGCCGATTGAGAGCGAGCAACGACGTATGGCGAAGGTGGTAAACTTCGGGTTGCTTTACGGCATGTCCGATTTCGGCCTTGCCGCGCGCCTAGAGATCGATCGCACGCTCGCGCGCAGCATCACCGAGCGGTACTTCGCGCGCTTCCCCAGCGTGCGCGCCTATATCGCCAAGACGTTGGAACGCGGGCGCGAGGATGGTTACGTCAGCACGATTCTCGGACGTCGTCGCTACATGCCGGCGCTGACGTCGAGCAATACCATGCTTCGTAACGCCGCCGAGCGAGAGGCGACCAACGCGCCGTTGCAAGGCAGCGCCGCCGATCTCATGAAACTCGCGATGATTCGCGTCGATCGCGCGCTACGAGAGAGCAAGGAAGATGCCGTCTTGCTGCTACAGATACACGACGAGTTGCTGATCGATGTTGCGGCGACGGCGCGCGACCGCGTGGCGGCGATCGCTCGCGAGGCGATGGAGCATGCGATGGAGCTCTCCGTGCCGCTGGACGTCAGCGTCAAGGCGGGCGAGAACTGGGCGGAAACCGAGCGATTCGATGCTTAGCCTTCTCCTTGCTGCGTCGATCATCGCGAGTCAGTCCTCGTTACCGGTCGTGACGATAAACGCACCGCGGGCCGCAATGCATCTCTGGGTATCGCGCAGCGAACGGCAGCACGAACTCGGCTTGATGGAGCGAACGCGCCTCGATCCGGCGCAGGGAATGATCTTCGTCTTCCGGCGCAACCACGAACGGTATTTTTGGATGAAAGATACGTTGATGCCGCTCGACATGGTCTTTATCGAACGCGACGGTTTGGTGCGCGCCGTCGTGTCGCGCGTACCGGTGCTCGCGCCGGGAACGCCCGATAGCGCGATACCGCTGATCCACGCACGGGCGCAGTACGTCATCGAGCTCGCTGCGGGCGAAGCGCTTCGGCTGGGCATCGTCGCCGGCGAAAAATTGGCGATCCCGGCGCTGCCGAAGTAGGGTAGCCCCCGCGATGCCCGAGCTTCCCGAAGTCGAGACGATCGCCCGCGGGCTACGCCGCGCCGTTCTCGGGGCGCAGATCGTCGCCGCCGACGTGCGCAAAGCGAAGATGGCGCAGGCGCCGCCGGGGCTCGACTTCTCCGCCGAACTGCGGGGGGAGCGGATCGAAGGCGTCGAGCGCCGCGCGAAGTACGTCGTTCTCGCCCTGAGTTCGGGGCGGCGCTTGCTCACCTCGCTGCGCATGACGGGGCGCCTCGTCGTCCAAGCCCCGGGCGAGCGGGAGTTCCCTGCGACCTATGTCGTTCTTGCCCTCGCCGACGGGCGGCGCCTCGCTTTCGCGGACACCCGCACCTTCGGTCGGATGCGCTTGATCGAGCCGAATGAGCCCTGGGACGCCGATATCGGCCCCGAACCGCTCGAGCGCGCCTTTACAGCCGAGCGCTTTGGCGCTATCCTTGCGAAGCGAAGAACGCCGATCAAGGCTTTGCTTCTCGATCAGCGGCGAGTCGCAGGCATAGGAAACATCTATGCATGCGAGTCGCTTTGGCTCGCCGAAATTCGGCCGAGTCGCCCCGCAGGGTCGCTGCGGGGGCCTGCGCGCGAGCGCTTGCGCCGCTCCATCATCGACGTGCTCGAACGAGCGATCGAGATGCGCGGAACGACCGTCGACGATTATGTCGACGCCGAGGGTCTCAAAGGCGGCTTTCAAAACGCCCTTGCGGTCTACGGACGACTCGGGGAAGGTTGCCTGCGTTGCGGGTCGCCGATCCGGAGATCGGTAATCGCGGGTCGAGGCACCTGGTGGTGCAGGCAATGTCAGCGGTGATCTTCGCGAAAATAAAAAATTAAAGGCAGGACAACAATCATCTCTACCACCGAACTCGCCCATCCGCAGGGCGAAGAAGAAGATCAGCTCGCGCTCGAGCAGCGTCTTTACGAAGAATCGCTGCGCGTTCTCGACGAAGGCCAAGTTCTCAACGGCATGATCGTGCAGAAAGACAAAGACGAGTTTCTCGTCGATGTCGGCGGCAAATCGGAAGGCGTATTGCCGTTCCGCGAGTTGTCGCTCGCGATCGACCCGAAGAGCCTCAAAGTTGGGGACTCGCTCGAAGTGATGATCCATCGCATCGACGAGCTCGACGGAACCCTCTTCCTCTCCGAACGTCGCGCGCGCGCGCTCAAGACGTGGGAGAAAGTCATCGAATCGCACGAACGCGATGAAGTGATCGAAGCGACGGTCACGCAAGTGGTCAAGGGCGGCGTTCTCGTCGACCTCGGTATGCGCGGCTTCGTTCCCGCTTCGCAGATTCGCCGCCAACCGGTCGGCAATCTCGAAGAGACGATCGGCCAGCAGCTTCGGCTGAAGGTGATCGATCTCGACCACAAGCGCCACCGCGTCGTTCTCTCGCAGCGTCTCGTCCTCGAAGAAGAGATGCAGGCGAAGAAGCAAGAGCTGCTCGGCATGCTCGAAGTCGGACAAATTCGCGAAGGCGTCGTCGTTCGGCTCGCCGATTTCGGCGCGTTCGTCGACCTCGGCGGCATCGACGGGCTGATCCACAACAGCGAGCTCTCGTACGCTCGCATCAAGCATCCTTCGGAAGTCGTGAAGATCGGCGATGTCGTCAACGTCGAGATCATGAAGTTCGATCAAGATGCGAAGAAAGTCAGCCTCTCGCTCAAACACGCGTTGCCCGATCCTTGGGATCAGCACGCCGACAAGATCTACGAAACCAACCAACTCACCGCGCAGATCGTCAAAGTGACGCCGAATTATCTCCTGGTGGAGATCGTTCCCGGCATTTTAGCGATGGTGCCCAAAGGCGAGTTCGACGGTGCTGCAAATTACGCGCAGGGACAGGACGTCAGCGTCACGCTGCTCACCGTCAATCACGCGACGCGCCGCATCACGGCCTCGATCCAGCACGTTGCGGATATTCCGTTGGAAGAGATCGAAGCGATCGCAATCGACGAGGAAGCCGAGATCGGCCTTCCCGCAGTCGAAGCGGCGAATCCGGAGGCCGCCGCCTCCGAAAGCGAACCCACCGCGTAAGCGGCTTTCGCGAAATCGGCAAAACGAGAGGGGAACGCGGGAACGCGTTCCCCTCTCTGCGTATGAAGCGGCTATGCGAATTGGATTGACCGGCGGAATCGGAAGCGGAAAGAGCGAGGTCGCCGCGGAGTTCGAGCGGTGCGGTGCATTCGTGATCGATACCGACGAGGTGGCGCGCGAAGCGGTCGCGCCGGGAAGCCCGGCGTTGGCGGAGATCGCACGCCACTGGCCCGCCGCCGTCGTCGGAGGTTCGCTCGACCGCGCGGCGCTTGCAGCGGCGGTCTTCGAAAGCGATGCCGAACGGTTGCGCCTCAACGGCATCCTCCACCCCGAGATTCGACGGATCGCGTTCGCCCGCGAGCGCGATGCCGCGCCGGGGCAACTCGTGGTGCACGTCGTGCCGTTGCTCTTCGAAAGCAACTACGCTCGTCTCGTCGATCGCACCGTGCTGGTGATCGCTCCGCCGGAGCGGCGCGTCGAGCGCGTGATGGCGCGCGATCGCGCGCAACGCGACGCGGTGCTCGCACGCATGCGCGCGCAGATCGATCCGGAGGAAGCGCGCGCGCTCGCCGACGAGGTTATCGAGAACGACGGGGATGTGGAGCGATTGCGGGAGCGCAGTCGCGCGCTGTACCATCGGTTCGTAGCGGCGCGGAGCGGCTAACGGCGAATCCGCGTACGCCGCGCAACGAGGTGACTTGTCCGCGCACGACGATGCAACGCCCCACGGCGATGCCGCGCACGATCCGCGAGAGCTGGAGCGAATGCCCCGCAGCGCCGAGCGAATCGCGGTCGGCATCGAGCGTTCCCGCGATCGTGGCGACGCTTCCGACGGGCAGGGCCGCGACCGCACTCGGTGCGAGCGGAGCGATAAGGCGCAGCGTTCGCGCGGCGCGCAAGCGAACGCCGACGCCTTCGATCTCCGCCACGACGCGGTAACGCCCCTGCGCCGGGCTCGTTCCGTCCGCCGCGAGTGCGTTCCACACGTAGGTGACGAAGACCGACGCGCCGGGCGCGATGTTGCGCGCGTGCGTTCCGCGCGACGACGCCGCGCGCGACGTCGAGACGCGCGCCGAATGCCAGATCTTTTTTTTGCCGCGATAGATTGTGATGAAGTATTCGTTCGGAGATGCGAATGCGACGTCGCGCCGACGCTCGCTCGGATTATCGACGATGAGTTGGATGCCGACGGGATCGAGCAGATCGAAGCTCGTGCGCGCGAAGCGCAGCGAGAGCGCGAGCGGGGGCTGCGGCGCGACGGCGAGGAGGGCGAGAGCGGCGACGAGCGCTGGAAGGCGGCGGTTCACGATCGTTCCAGAATGCGCCCCGGATAGGCGATCTCCCCCGTCGCCTCGCCGTAGACCGCGCTGCCGTTTACGAAAACGCTACGAATGCCGACGGGCGCCTGGGCGGGGCGTTCGTAGGTGCCGGTATCGGCGAGCGCCCGTTCGTCGAGCAACACCAGATCGGCGAATGCGCCCTCGCGAATCTCGCCGCGATCGCGAAGGCCGAAGATGCGCGCGGGGAGTGCGCTGCAGCGGCGGATCGCTTCCTCGAACGAGAGCGTTCGGCGCATGCGAACGAAGCGCGCGAAGAGGCGCGGGAAACTGCCGAACGCGCGCGGGTGCGCGAGGCGGAACGGATCCTCCGCGAAGGAACGGCTCGCATCGCCGCTGCCGATGCAGGCGAATTCCGCCGAGAGGATCGCGGCGACGTCATCTTCGTTCAGCGAACGGTGCAACAACGGCGTCTCGGCGCCGAGCTCGTCAAGCAATTCGATCGCCGCGCGCTCCGGAGAGAGCCGTCGGCGTGCCGCGATCGCTTCGATGCTGGCGCCGAGTTCGGAGAGGGCGCGCTCGTCGCGGACGGCGCGAACCGAGATCTCGCCCCAGCGATCGCCGTAGCGCAGGCGCGCGTGGAACATCGCCGCAATGGTTTCCTCGTCGCGGCGCGCCCCGGCGTTCGTTGCGGGCGGAAAGAGCGCGCCGAGCGGCTCTTCGTCAGCGATGTAGGGAAAGAGATCGCAACTCACCGGCATGCCGCGCGTTCGTTCCGCATCGATGCGCTCGAGGGCGACGTGCACGAGCGCGCGATCCTCGCCGTACGCGTACGAAAAATGCGAGATATGGAGCGGCATCTCGGTGCGCCGCGCGAGGGCGATCGCTTCGTCGAGCGCCGGAAGCAACGCGCGCTCGCGATCGCGCAGGTGCGCGACGAGCGGAATCCCCGCATCCTTGGCGACGCGCAGCGCTTCTTCGGAGGGCGGCGGCTCGCCAAATCGCACGCTCAGGCCGCAGGCGCCCCGCTCGATCTCTTCGCGCAGCGCCGGGGCGACGAGTGCGAGATTGAGCCGGAGCGAGCCCCGGAGATCGGCCGCTTGCTCGGCGAGAACGCTGCGATTGCAGGCGCCTTCTACGGCGGTGGTGATCCCTTGAGCGAGCGCGCCCGCGGAACTTCGAGGCTCGAACCATCGTTGCTCTGAGTGTGCGTGCACGTCGATGAAACCCGGCGCGAGAACCAGCGCCCGTGCGTCGATTCGTTGCCGCGCTTCGAGATCCGAGCAGTCGCCGACCCTCGCGATCCGCTCTCCGATGAGGGCGATATCGGTGGAAAAGCGCTTTCCCCCACCTCCATCCACAACGCTCGCCTTCTCGAAAATCACTTTGAGCAATTTTGAGGGCTTTCTGAATGACGAAAGAGGCGACATGGGACTAGCATCGACAGAGACCTACATTCGAGTAAAGGAGACCAGCATCATGGCTGAGTCGGATAGGCCGCGCGAGGATTCCGGCGGTATGAGCGTTCGCGAAGCGGGTCGCCGTGGCGGCGAGCGCGTGAAAGCGAAGTACGGCCCGGAGTTCTACGAGGCGATCGGCCGCAAAGGTGGCCAATCAACGAAGAAAAAGTACGGCGCTGCTTTCTACGAAAGCATCGGTCAGAAAGGCGGCCAAACGCCTAAGGCGCGCCGCGACGCGAGCGAAGCCGCACCCGTAGGGCGCGAAACGAAGCCCGAATAAGGCTTCCGGGTTAGTGAGTGCAGGCGCCGCGCGCTAACAGCCGCCGCGCCTCCCGCTCCAGCTCCCGCCGCGAGCCGCCACCATCGGCGATCAACGTCATCACCGCGCCGCGTTTGCTCGTCCAAGCGATATTTTCGTGCATAAATATCACCGGAACGCATGGCGTGGCGGTGATATCCTTGGTGATGAAATTGAGTTGATATCCTTGCTTCGGCCACTGCGATAGAATCACGCGCGTGCCCGATGGTGCGACGTATTCGATGCCGACGCCGCGATTGGCCGGCGTATCGGGGCCGCCGAGGGCGGGTAACGCCGCGTAGGCGAGCGGATCGGGCACCGGCATGAAGGGACGGAGATCGACGTTCCGGCGTAATTTCGCGAGCGACATGATCGTACCGCGTTCGTCGAGCAGCAGCGGCGGGCCGCTCGGCGTCGCCGCCGGCGAAGGTGCGTGGCGCCCGGAGCAGGCCGCAACAACGAGTGCGAGCGCGATTCCGAACGCGACGGAGCGAGCGTTACGAAGCGAGACGTTCACGCGCGCGCCTTCAATGGGCGACGACGATGTTCCCGCTGACCCCGGAGAGCTCGACCGCTCCGGTTTTAAAATTCATCGTAATCTTCGCGACTTTCAGGGTCGCCTTGCCGGT
>JAJZVP010000054.1 GCA_021845615.1 bacterium
CGACTCTTCCCTAAATCTCGCCGACATCTTGCGCGCCGCCCACCCGCTCGCGCGCGAGCTCGTCGCGCGGCTCCCTCGCGGCGCCCGCGTACTCGAGATCGGGCATGGCAGCGGGCGCAACCACCGCGCACTCGAGGCCCTCGGCTTCGAGGTGGTTCACTTCGATCCCGAGACTGCCGGCACGCCTGCCGCTATGGCGGCGATCTCGACCCACGCGCTCCTTCACGGCAGCCCCGAAGCGATCTCGGAACTGGTGGGGCATATCGCGCGAACCCTGAGCCCCGGCGCCCCGCTCGCGGCGACCTTCGGCTCGATGCGAGACGCCCGCTTCGGCACGGGCAGCCAGATCGGCCCGGTCACCTTTGCGCCGAGCGAAGGCGACGAGCGCGGCGTCGCGCACAGCTACTACGATGAGGCGGGACTCCGGAAGGCGCTCGACGAGCGCTTCACGATCGAGAAAATCCGCGAAGTCGAGGTGGATGATATCGCCGGGAAATGGGCGCACGAACGCGCGCCGTTGCGCGGCGCGGTGCATTGGTTCGTCCTCGCGCATCGCCGCTTCTGACCCGCCGCCTCGGCGTCGCTTTTGTCGCGCCGAGTAGGGCACTGCTCTTGTCACGCCGAGTAGGGCACTGCTCTTGTCACGCCGAGTAGGGCACTGCTCTTGTCACGCCGAGTAGGGCGCTGCTCTTGTCACGCCGAGTAGGGCGCTGCTCTTGTCACGCCGAGTAGGGCGCTGCTTTTGTCACGCCGAGTAGGGCGCTGCTCTTGTCACGCCGAGTAGGGCGCTTCAGCGCCCGTATCGAGGCGCCGTTCGACGCGCGATCGCGCGCGTACGCGACCGTGCGACTGCGACGCACCGCTTCTCGCTAGACGCTCGCGGCTCGGACAAGCAATGTCAGGGTCCTCGCCGCTCGCTTAAGCGCTCGTCGGGTGCGCCGACATCGCACGATCGCTTATCGGTTGTGTGCGAGTAGCGCTCTTTCGTTCATCCGCGCAGCCGAACGTTGTCACGCCGAGTAGGGCGCCGCTTTTGTCACGCCGAGTAGGGCGCCGCTTTTGTCACGCCGAGTAGGGCGCCGCTTTTGTCACGCCGAGTAGGGCGCTTCAGCGCCCGTATCGAGGCGCGTTCGTTTCCCTCGATACGCCCTCTTCGAGGGCTACTCGGGATGACAAAGCTCTGGCGTTTAGAGGCGCGTTCGTTTCCCTCGATACGCCCTCTTCGAGGGCTACTCGGGATGACAAAGCTCTACGTTTACTCGGGATGGCAAAGCTCTGGCGTTTAGAGGCGCGTTCGTTTCCCTCGATACGCCCTCTTCGAGGGCTACTCGGGATGACAAAGCTCTACGTTTACTCGGGATGACCGTGTTGCGCCGGGGAATGAAAGAATCGAGTGGCGTTACGCGGACGGCGCGCCGATGAGTCCTTGCATCGGGCTCGATGCATTCGCGTAGAGGCGCTTCTCCATCCGCCCGGAGAGAAATGCGAGTCGTCCCGCACGCGTTGCCAGCGCCATCGCTTCGGCCATCGCAACGGGATTCTGCGCGGCGGCGATACCGGTATTCATCAACAAGGCGTCGACGCCCAATTCCATCGCCACCGCGGCATCGGAGGCCGTTCCGACCCCTGCATCGACGATCACCGGAACGCCCGCGCGCTCTTTGATAATGCGGATCGTGTACGGGTTGCAGATCCCCAATCCGCTGCCGATCGGTGCGGCGAGCGGCATCACCGCTGCGCAGCCGAGCGCTTCGAGTTGCGCGCAGGCTACCGGATCGTCACCGATATACGGCAGCACCGTAAATCCATCGGCAACGAGTTGTTCGGCCGCGAGTAACGTTTCGCGGGTATCGGGGTGCAACGTCTGCGTATCGCCGATGACCTCGAGTTTGATGAGATCGGTTTCGAGCAATTCGCGCGCGAGCTGCGCGGTCGCGACCGCTTCCCGGGCATTAAAGCACCCTGCGGTGTTCGGCAGAATCGTCATCTTCGATCGATCGATGTAATCGAGCAGCGAGCCGCCCTTCTCGCCGAGGTTGACGCGCCGTATCGCGACGGTCACCATCTCCGCTCCGCTCGCGGCGTGAGCGGCCTGCATCGCCTCCATCGACGGATACTTCCCGGTTCCGACGATCAAGCGCGAATGGAACTCGTAGGCCCCGATGCGGAGCGGGCTATCATCGAAGTTCTGCATGACCCCTCTATCTTCCATCGTCGCGTGGAGCGCGCATCCCGCTAAGGTCGTTCCTGCGGGGCTTACCCACCGGCGACCGCCCGAACGATCTCGATGCGATCCCCTTCGGCGATGCGGTGGCGGGCATACTCGCTGCGTCGCACCACGCGGTCGTTGCACGCGATTGCCACGCCACGTGCCTCGATCTCGAGCGCGGCCAACACCTCGGCGAGCGTCGCCTCCGCGGCGGGCAGTTCGCGCTTCTCGCCGTTGATCTCGACCTTCACGCGCCGGCCGCGGCTCCGTTCTCGGCGAATCGTGCGAGCGCGAACGCGGGATCGATCGGCGTGCCGCGTTCGATCTCGTCGGCGATCAAGCTCGCGGTCTGCGCGCAGAGCAGCACGCCGTTGCGGTAATGACCGGTCGCCAGGAGATAGCCCTCGCGCGGCGTCCGCCCGAGAATCGGGCGTTCGTCGGGAGTGCCGGGGCGCAGCCCCGACCACTGTTCGACGAGCGCAAAGCCCGCGAGGCTCGGCGCGCCCTGCAGAACGCGGTCGAGCAGCTGGCGCTGTCCGCCCGCGGTCACGCGGTGGTCGAAACCAACGCGCTCGCCGGTCGCCCCAACGAGCAGGCGGCCATCGGTGCGCGGCACGACGTAACAACCGCCCAGCCACATGGTGTGGCGAATGAAATCGTGCGGCATCGCGAGTGCGAGCATCTCACCCTTCACCGGTTCGACCGGCGGACGACAGGCCTCGGGAACTCCGGCGACGTGCGGCGCCCACGCGCCAGCGGCATTGACGACGATCTCGGCGGGGCGGAATCCCCACCGCGTACGTACGCCGCAGACGCGCCGGGCATCGAACTCAACCTCGATCTCTTCACTCGTCGCCACTTGAACGTGCATGCGCGCGAGCGCCGCAAGGAGCGCACGTCCGAGCAACCGATTGTCGACGCTCCCTTCGTCATGCGTGAGCAATGCCCCAAGTACGTTGCTCGCAAGCGCGGGCTCCAACGCGAGCGCACCGCGTGCGTCGAACAACGTGTGCGCGATCCCCGCAGCGGCGAGTGCGCTCGCGCGCGCCTGTAGACGAGCGAGGCTCGCTTCGTCGAACGCCGCTTGCACGATGCCGTCGCGGCGGAGTTGCGGATCGATCGCACTCGCCTCGCGCACCCGATCGACGAACGCGGGAAAGCCCGCGAGCGCGTCGTTGCAGAGCGCGTGCATCGGTTCGTCGGCGATCTCCTCGGTGCGCGCTGCGAGCATGCCCGCGGCGGCCCACGACGCCGCCTTCGCGGGCTCGAAGCGGTCGAAGACCGCGACGCGCGCGCCGCGACGCCGGAGTTCGAAGGCGAGGCTCAGGCCGATGAGCCCCGCACCGATAATGACGATCTCGCCGCGCTCTTCCAACGAAGCCATCGCCTACATCCCCGTGTAGACGGGGCCTTCGCCGCCCTGCGGCGGAACCCACGTGATGATCTGGTAGGGATCGGCGATATCGCAGGTCTTGCAGTGCACGCAGTTGGTGAAATTAATCTGCAGTCGCCCTTCGATTTTTCCGTCCTTCTTTTCGAAGAGCGGTTCGTAGACCGCGGCGGGGCAGAAATATCCGCACGGATTTCCATACTCCACCGTGCAGCGGTCGCGACAGATATTCGTATCGGCGACGTGCAGGTGGCAGGGCTGGTCTTCGTCGTGCATCGTGCCCGAATTGAAGACGTCGGTCAGTTTGTCGAACGTGAGCACGTTGTCGGTCGTCGCGCGCGGCGACGGGTCGGGCTTGTAGCCGCGCTTCTCCATGCGTTCGTGCCCGGCGACCGCGCCGAGTTTATCGATAAACCCGAACGCGCGCCCACCGGTGACCGTCGAGAGCCCGGCGTTGAACATGCCCGCCCACATTCCGTGTTCGAAACCTTGGTGGAAGTTGCGCGCGGAACGCATCTCTTCGTACGCCCACGATGATTGGAAGCGATCGACGAAGCCGCTGAGTTGTTGCGCGTCGTAACGATCGGCTTGCACGGCGGCGAAGATGGTTTCGGCCGCGAGCATTCCCGATTTAATCGCGAGATGGATGCCCTTGAGGCGCATGCCGTTGAGGAAGCCGGCGGAATCGCCGGTAAGCAAGAGGCCGTCGGCATACGGGCGCGGCATCGCAAAGAAACCGCCTTCGGGAATCGCCTTCGCGCCGTAGCGAATCAGTTTACCCTCCGCGAGCAACGCAGCAACGGCGGGATGCTGCTTCATGCGCTGCAACTGGTTGTGCGGGTCGCTCGTCGGGTTCTTTGCATCGAGCCCGGTCACGTGGCCGATATCGAGCACGTCGTCGGCCATGCCGTAAATAAAGCCGCCGCCGAACGTATCGGGGGCGAGGGGATAGCCCAGCGTGTGAATCACCGCACCCGCGGCGAAACGCCCCGCCGGAAGCTTCCAGAGCTCTTTGACGCCCGCGGCGTAGACTTGCGGCTCTTTCCCCGCGTCGAGGTGCAACTTCGCAATCGCCTGCTTGGCAAGCGTTCCGCGCACCCCCTCGCCGAGCACGACGACCTTCGCATAGATATCGGCACCGGGCTCGTAGTTGGCTTTGTGCGTGCCGTCGTGCGCGACGCCCTTATCCCCGGTGCGTACGCCGACGACGCGGTCGCCGTCCCAGAGCAGCTCCTGCCCGGGGAACTCGGCGAAGACCTGCGCCCCGGCGGCTTCGGCCTGCTCGCCGAGCCACTTCGCCATCTTCTGCAAGCTCGCGACGTATTTTCCGTGGTTGTTGAGCGGCGGCGGCGTAAACGGCGCTTTGATCTTCCCGCTCGCGGTGAGAAACCAGAGTTCGTCGCTGGTGACCGGCGACTCCACCGGCGCGCCGCGCTGCAGCCAATCCGGGAGCAACTCGGAGATCCCCTTGGGATCCATAACGGCGCCGGAGAGCCCGTGGCTCCCGATATCGCCGCCCTTTTCGATCACGAGGATTTCGAGTGCTTGCTTCTTTTCGGCGGCGAGCTGGCCGAGCCGGATCGCGCCGGCGAGAGAGGCGGGCCCTGCGCCCACGAAGAGGACATCGACATCGAGACGATCGCGTTCTTGTGCCATGAGCGGTTGCTTCGGCATCGTGCTCTCCCTACTCTTGCCTCGAAGACTGAGAACGCATAGGTACGCGCGGGCGCCGCCGAGTACCGGGGGAGCATGAAGATACAGATCGGGGTTATGGGCTCCGCGGGCGGCATTCTTACCGCCGAACAACTCGACCGCGCGCGTCGGCTCGGGCGGCGCATCGCCCAGCGCGGTTGCACCATCGTCACCGGCGCGTGTCCGGGGCTCCCGCACGCTGCAACGCTCGGCGCGAACGAGGAGGGCGGTGCGAGCCTCGGCGTCTCGCCGGCACTCTCGCGTGAAGAGCACGTCAACGTCTACGGCTCGCCCTTGCAGCCATATACGACGATGGTTTTTACGGGCTCGGGGTTGATGGGGCGCGAAACGCACAACATTCACAGTTCGGATTTCGTGCTCTTCGTCGGCGGACGGAGCGGAACGCTCGGCGAGTTCTGTATCGCGTATGACGAAGGCAAACTCATCGGCATCCTCACCGATTCCGGCGGCATCTCCAACGAATTACCGAAGATCGCCGGGCTCGTGAAAAAGGAGACGGGCTCGACGATTATCACCAACTCCGACCCCGAGAAACTCGTCGACGCTTGCCTCGATTATTACCGGAAGGAATCGCTCCCGAGCTCGGTGGCATTCAATCGCACCGGCACCTTCGCGCCGACGCATCGCAATTTGGAGGAAGCTCGTGGCTGAGATCACTTTCGTCGGTGCGGCGGGAACCGTCACCGGCAGCAAACATCTCGTCACGATCGGCGGGAAGCGTTTTTTCGTCGATTGCGGGCTCTTTCAGGGCACCGCGGACGTGCGGGCACTCAACGACGCAAAGATCCCCGTCGATGCCGAAGAGATCGATGCGGTGGTGATTACGCACGGACACCTCGACCACACCGGCTACCTACCCAAGCTCGTCAAAGACGGCTTCGACGGACCGATCTATTGCACGCCGGCGACTGCGGCGATCGCCGAGATCGTGCTCGAAGATGCGGCGCACCTGCAACAAGAGCTCAGCGAACGCGGGCACGCACACGAGCGCCCGCATGCGGCTCCGCCGTTCTACGACGAACGCGACGTGGCGCGTACCCTGCGCAAGATCGAGACTGTCGAATACGAAAAAACCTTCTCGGTCGCCGGCATCTGCACGGCGCGTTACAGCAATGCCGGGCACATTTTGGGCTCGGCATTCGTGCATTTCGATATCGAAGGGAAGCAGGTCGTCTTCTCCGGCGACCTTGGGCGCTACGACCGTCCGTTACTCGCCGACCCATCGCCGATCGGCGCCGCCGATATCATCTGCTGCGAATCGACCTACGGCGACCGCGAACATCCCGCCGAGAGTATCAGCGCGCTCGGCGATGCATTGCGAGCGGGAATCGCTCGCGGCGGCGCGATCGTAATCCCCGCGTTTGCCGTGGAGCGCACGCAAGATATTCTCTACGCCATCGCACAATTACAGCACCAAGATCCCGCGATCGCCAATCTCGCGATTCATCTCGATAGCCCGATGGCCGAGAAAGTCGACGCGGTTTTCGAACGTTTCGGCGGCGAGCACCGCGAGGTAGCCGGCGACAGCCCGAGCACGCCGTTTGGGATCCATCATTTCACCGAACATCGCACGACCGATGAATCGAAGGCGCTCAACGCGATGCCGGGCAATTTCGTCGTGATCTCGGCGAGCGGAATGGCGAGCGGCGGGCGCATCCTGCACCACCTACACAATCACCTCAGCGATCCGCGCGCGACGATCGTGCTCTGCGGGTATCAGAGCGTCGGTACGCTAGGGAACCTGCTCGAGCACGGAGCGAAAACCGTTCGCATCTACGGCGATGCGCTGCCGGTTCGAGCGCAGATCGTCGCGCTCAAAGGCTTCAGCGCTCACGCCGATCGGAGCGGGCTACTCCGTTGGCTGCACACCTGCACGGGAACGCCGCGCTTCTATGCGGTGCACGGCGAACCGGCATCGGCGGCGGCACTCGCAGCCGACGTGCGTCAGGAGCTCAAGTGGAGCGCGCAGGTCGCGATGCGCGGCACGACGGTTACGGTGTAAAGCCGCAGTGTCACCCCGAGTAACCGCAGTGTCACCCCGAGTAACCGCAGTGTCACCCCGAGTAACCGCAGTGTCACCCCGAGTAGCACGCAGTGTCACCCCGAGTAACCGCAGTGTCACCCCGAGTAACCGCAGTGTCACCCCGAGTAGCGCGAAGCGCGTATCGAGGGGCGCGCTCCCTCATGGCGGTCCCACGATTGCTTTGCCTACGCGCTCGCGACGGGAACCGCAGAGCCGTAGCTTATAAAGGCGACGATTTCGCGCAAACCGACGTAGCCAGCGCGATCTAGGTCCGCGCTAGGTATAGGAGTTTGCGGTGTCGAGGTGGCGCGGCATCGATGTAATCATCACCGCGCCGGGGGATTCCAGCCACACGTAATAGACGCACGCGTGGCGCCCTTCGAAATCGACGCCACCTTGGCGAACGTGCCACTGCTCGTCGCCGCGAATGGTGCGGCCTTCATACGTGCAATCGTACTGCTCGGCCGCGACGCGCCCGAGCCCGATCGCCGTGATCGCTTTGCGCACCACGAACCCCCGCACGGCATTTTGCCAGAGCTCGCGCGCGCCGGGGATGCAGCGGCGCATATCGACGAACGGCCCGCCGAGCGCCCGCAGGATCGTAAAGAGCGCGACCGCGCCGTCGTCGCTCAGCCGTCCGGCGGCGAGGCGCTCCTCGACGCGCGGGTGGAAAAGCATGCGCGTTCCGAAGCTCTGCTCGCGCCAACGATCGAGCGCGGCATAATCGCGCCAATCGACCGGGCACGGCACCAGATCGTCGTTTCCTAAGGGCGTACGGTCTGCAACGCGCGCGGTTTCGTCGTAGAGCCGCGAACGAAAGCGTTCGGCGAGGTCTTCGGCTTCGAAGGCCCGATCGCGCAGCTCCCCCTCGCGCCTGAAATGCTCGGCGAGCAGCTCGGTTGCGGCAAACATTTTTCGAAGCTCCACGCGCTCGTCGTCGGAAAATTCATCGAGAGAGAGATAGAGGCTCCGCTCGAGCTCCCTCCGCAGCGCTTTGATCTCCCGATCGCTTTCATCCCAATTTGAAAAATACTGCTCGCCCTCGTTGCGCACTCTGGCGATTTCTTCGCGCAACCCGTTGAGTTCGTTTTCGAGTTCGGTAACGCGCGCGCTCCATTCGTCGGCGCGTTCGGCGACCGCAGGCGCCGGAGTGCCTTCGGCCACGGGCGCGGACCTCCCCGTGCCACGCACTTCTTCCCAGCGCAAGACCGGACGGGTTTCGAAGCGATAGGTATTCGCATCGAGTACGGCCGTGCGCAGCCGGCGCGCGAAGCGATCTCCCGCCGGTGCGCCCGGCACCTCGGGAACGCCGAGCAGCCGCTGCGAATTCATGCCGATGCTGTTCTTCGGCTCGGCGAACGAACTACGTGCCGGAAAGAGACGCGCGAAACCGCCGAACGCCGATGCATGCCGACCGAACCGATGCGTCAGGCTCCAACCGGCTTCGTCGGATAGCGCGACCACGCGCGCGATGCCGGCGAGTTTTTCGGCGACCTCCGCGGCATCGACAACGAGCGGCTCGCTGAGCAAGAGCACCGGGTGGCGCCGCTCCGGGCGCTCGACCTCCGCGACGAGCGCGGCGAGATCGCCCAATTCGACGCGCCAGAGCGCGGTGGTAAGCGGCGCGCCGTCGACGAGCCCGACGCGATCGATCAGGGCGCGGAAGAGCGTTGGCGGATAGAGATCGAGCGCGTCGTCGCTGCGATAGGTGAGACGGAGCGAGAGATCGACGACGGCCGCGTCACCGCCGTGCTCGGCATGCGGGCTCACGCTGAGCTGTCCGTGCCAGAGCCGGTTGGGAGCGTGGGCGTCGCCGTGCCGATACTCTGCCAGCAGGCTCGATAACGCCCGCCCCCGCCGTACCTCGCGAGCGTGAAAGGCTTTCGCGGCGCCACCCGGCAGGGCACCGCCCTCGCCGAGAACCGGTGTATCGTGCCGACCAGCCAGCCCGCCGAGCCACTCGCGTGCGACCTCGCAGGCTCGCTGAAAGGCGCCTGCCGATTCCGCCGTATGGACGCGAACCCGCAATACGGTTCGCGTTAGCGGGACGGTTCTATTCCAACCGACTCGATCGCCGATCATCTCTGCGCGCTTCGCCTGGATGCTGCGGGTTCCTCGCAACCGAGGATCTGCCGGCGACGAGGGTCAACGCACCAGCGACAGCGAAGATGCGCGTCGCTTGCTCGGGGATAAGCCGCACCTCCTCGGCGGATAGTAGTGGAATGGAACTCGATTTCGACGAGATCGCGCGCACCTTCGACGACCGGACATTCGACCGCGGATACCGGTATTTCAAGGCGGGGCGCGTGCTCCACGTCACAATCACCCGGGAGACGCACGCAACGGGGTTCGTCCAGGGATCGCGAGGGGCTCCCTATACCGTTCACATCGATCGAAGCGACGCTAGCCGGCGCTCCGCGCTCGCTGGAACCTGTTCGTGCCCGATGGCGCGAAATTGCAAGCACGTCGTCGCGGTTGCTCTTGCAATCGCAGAAGACGCTCGCGCGCGGAGCCGACAAACCGAGACAATCCCGGCGCCGAGCGATGAAGGCGACGGCGCAGCCGACATGTGGATGCGGGAGCTCTCCGAGCAGCACGAGCGAGCGCGCCGTCATGAGGATATCGAGTCGCGAGAGCATCTCCGCTACACGATCGATCTACGCTTCGCGCCGTGGGCTCCGAAATTCGTGCTACAGGCTCTTCTCGTTCCGATTCGAAAGAGCGGCTCGTTCGGCAGGTCGAGCGACTATGCGCTCCACAATCTCTCGGCTGGCACCCACAAGGCTCTCGTTCCGATGGATCGCACGATCGGGCGCCTCGCCCACGCCGCCGGCGTCGCAGATCATACCGGCTTCGGCCTCTCGGGAACGATGCTCGGCATGCTCCTCGATCTTCTGATTCGCACGCGCCGAACGCATTGGCAATCGCTGAAAAACTCCACCCTGCAATACGACCCTATCGTGCAGAGCAGTATCGCCTGGAGCCTCGATAACGACGGACGGCAGCGCGCGCGCCTGAAAGGGCACCCAACCTCAGTATTGCTTCCGAGCGTCCCACTCTGGTATGTCGACCCGGAGCGCGGCGTCGCCGGACCCGCGCAGATCGATGCAACGCCGGAGATAGCGGCCCTCGTGGCCGCATCCCCGGCACTCTCTCCGGCGCAGGCGGAGCGCGCGCACGTCTCGCTCCGGCACGTCTTCTCAGGGGCCGGGATCGAGCCGCCGACGGCGAGCGTCGAGGTTCAAACCATCGATGCCGACCCCGTCCCCGTGCTGCGTCTCTTTCTTCTGGCTTCCGCACGGAACGGGACGTACCGGGCACCAGCGCGCGCCGCGGCCGAACTTCGCTTTCAATACGGGGAGCGGCTCGTCGCCCCCGGGGAGGCGCAACGCGACATACGAACGAGCCGGGGCGATGCCGTCACCCTCTGGCCGCGCCGTTTCGCCTTCGAGCAGCGGGCTGCGACGCAGTTTTCTTCAATCGGCTTTTCGCCGGTCGGCTGGCCCTACGAGATCGCCCGCGAGCGCTCGCTTTACCACTTTTCCTACGACGAAGAACGCCATTGGATACGCTTTCTCGGCACTCACGTGCCCGAATTCGTCCGCGCGGGTTGGAGCATAGAGGTCGACTCCGATTTCCCCTATGCCATCCTTCAGCCAGACGACGAATGGGCTATCGACGTGGTCGAAGATGTTCGCCCGCAATGGTTCGAACTCGACCTCGGCATCGAAGTTGAGGGGAAACGCATCTCGCTACTCCCGGTGCTCCTCGACGCGCTCGAACGAGAGGGCTACACGATTGCAACCAACCCGAAAACGATCGACCAACGCAGCACACCGTTGCTGGGGAAACTGCCCGATGGAAAATACGTTGCGCTAGCGCCCGATCGCGTTGCACGCATGCTCGCGACGATCGGAGCGCTCGTCGCCGAATCGAACGAGGCGCCGCGCAACGGTCGCATCAACGTCTCCGCCGTGCGTGCTGCCTCGCTCGGCGATCTCGACGGGATTCCCCTGCGATGGTCGCAAGCGCGTTCACTGCGCGAGACGATCGACGAGCTGGCGGGGTTCGCGCAACGCAGCATCAAGGTTCCAAAGGCGTTCAAAGCCGAACTTCGCCCCTATCAACGCAATGGTGTGGCATGGCTACAGACCCTTCGCGAGCACGGCTTCGGCGGCGTCCTTGCCGACGACATGGGTCTCGGGAAAACGATTCAGGTGCTCGCGCACATCGCGATCGAACGCGCCTCCAAACGCCTCGATTCGCCAGTTCTTGTCGTAGCGCCCACGAGCGTCATCCCGAATTGGCGAGCGGAGATCGCGCGCTTCTTGCCGCCCGCACGCGTGCTCTCGCTCACCGGAGCAGATCGCCGCGACCGCTTCGCCGCGATCGGGGAGGCCGAGATCGTGCTCACTACCTACGCGCTCCTTCCACGCGACATCGAGGAGCTCGCGAAACACGAATGGTCCCTCCTCGTCCTCGACGAAGCGCAAGCCATTAAGAATCCCAAAGCCAAAGCAGGCGCCGCAGCGGCCCAATTGCGTGCTCGGCAGCGCCTCGCGCTCACCGGAACGCCGATCGAGAACCACCTCGAGGAGCTCTGGTCGATTTATGCTTTTTCCGTGCCCGGGTTACTCGCGGATCGCACGCATTTCTCGCGCATCTTCCGCACCCCGATCGAAAAGCACGGCGATATGCTTCGCCGCGCTGCGCTCGCCGCACGCATCAAACCTTTTTTTCTCCGCAGAACGAAAGAGCAAGTAGCGCAGGATCTTCCGGAAAAGACCGAGATCGTCCAGCACATCGAACTACGCGGCGCGCAACGCGATCTCTACGAAACGATTCGTATTGCCATGCATAAACGCGTCGCAGACGAAGTTGCACGCCGCGGGCTGGCGCGCAGCCGCATCGTGTTGCTCGATGCGCTCCTGAAGCTACGGCAGGTTTGTTGCGACCCTCGCCTACTTAAAATGGCGGCCGCCCAGGAGGTTCGTGAGTCTCAAAAGCTCGATACGCTCCTCGAGATGCTCGAGAGCCTTATCGAGGACGGCCGTCGTATTTTGCTCTTTTCGCAATTCACATCGATGTTGGATCTCATCAAACCGGAGCTTGTGAAGCGTGAGATCGCCTTTGTAGAATTGCGCGGCGAGACGCGCGACCGCGAGACGCCCGTGGCACGGTTTCAAGCGGGCGAGGTGCCGCTCTTTCTTATCAGTCTCAAGGCCGGCGGCACGGGGCTAAACCTTACCACCGCAGATACCGTTATCCACTACGACCCGTGGTGGAACCCAGCCGTCGAACGCCAGGCGACCGATCGCGCTCATCGCATCGGGCAATCGCGGCACGTTTTTGTCTACAAGCTGATCGTGGAAGGCACCGTCGAGGAGCGAATTTTAGAACTGCAACAGCGCAAAGGGGACCTCGCTGCCGGTTTGCTGGAGGATACCGCTGCAAAATTGGAGATCAGCGCCGAGGACATCGAACGGCTGTTTTCGTAAGGACAAGATATGGCTACATTATATTGCAAGCTGCGCGGCGCAATCGCCGTTACGGAGCGGTTCCGAGATGAGTTTTGACATCGACCGGCTATCCGAAGCAGAATTGATCGAACTCAACAACAAGATCGTTGCTCGGTTGCGCTTCATGAACGACATGCGGGCCCACGCACACATGTTGAACTTTCGAATCGGCGACCGTGTGAGTTTTTCGACGGACGCGCACGCCAAAATTTGCGGAATCCTGACACGCTACAACCGCAAGACCGTTACCGTCATCACCGATAACGGTGAGCGCTGGAACGTATCGCCGCGGTTCATCCGGATGCACGACCCCAAACCAACGAATACCGCTCCCGCACGCACCCAAGCCCCCGTCCGCCAACCTGACTT
>JAJZVP010000055.1 GCA_021845615.1 bacterium
GCCAGCCGCAAGAGCGCCCGCGCGCCGGGATCGACGGTGATGCGATATTCCATCGCTCCGAAAATACGCCCGCGCACGCTCGAGGTTCGCGCCGGTTCCCCGCCCTCGACGAAGGCCTCCACCGCCGCATCTTCTTCCAGCAAGGTTCCGTTGCGCATCTGCGCGAGCAGCGCTTGTTCGCGCACCGAGACCGTCGCGGCGTACGGCTCGCGCGATCCGCCCCACCACCGTTGCGCGCCGAGCGTGGAATTCACCGCATGGATGCTGCCGTCGACGACGCCCGCATCGACATCCACCTCGGTCTCACCGTAGAATCGTTGCCCGACGAGCAGCGCCCACGGGAAGACCGCGACCTCCACCGCGCCATCTCCGGGATTGTAGAGCGTGAGATCGACGACGAAGGCGACGGTGCGGTCGAACTTCGGACCGTGCGGAACGTAGAAGGCTTCGGTTATGTGAATGCGCTCGCCCAACGTAAATTCCGAGAGTTGCGCGTAGGGAAGAAACGTAAACGTGCGCTCGATTTCGTGCGGGAAGTAGGTGACGCCGACGTCGCGGAGCCGATACGCGATTTGATGGGTTCCGAAAATGATGCGATCGCTATCGGCATCCCAGAGCCCGCGGACGCCGGCTTTCGCCGTCGATTGCGCGTACGACTTGAAATTGCCGAGCAATAGCCCGTACGGCGTCTCACGTTCGTGCATGACGTAGGCGCAGAATTCATTCCGCTGGGCATCGAAACTCGAACGCATGGCGGCTCTATTCGCCCAGGAAGCCCGCGCTCTTTCGACAATCGTCAACTCCGACGATGAATCGCTCGCTTTTCACGGCTCCGGCAAAAATCAACCTGACGCTCGAGGTGCTGGGAAAGCGCCCCGACGGCTACCACGCCCTGCGCTCGCTCGTGGTGCCGATCGAACTCTGCGACGAGATCGAGATCGAGCCCGCGGAGGATCTCGCGTTCGTTTGCGACGATCCGGCGCTCGCCGGTGAGGAGAACCTCGTCCCGCGCGCGGCACGCGCGATCGGCGCGCGCGGAGTCAGCATCGCACTTCGCAAGCGGATTCCAACGCAGGCCGGGCTCGGCGGCGGTTCGAGCGATGCGGCGACGGTGCTGCTCGCGGCCCGCGCGGGTGCGTTTGGAGCGCTGCCGAGCCGCGACGAGCTCTCCGTCGCTCGCTCGCTCGGCTCCGACGTGCCGTTCTTTCTCGTCGAAGGGGGCGCGCTCGTCGAAGGAACCGGCGAACGCGTGACGCCGGTCGGCGCGATACCATCGTGGACGGCGCTCGTCGTGAAGCCTCCGGTCGCAATCTCCACCGCCGAGGCCTACCGTCGCCTCGACGAGCGCGAACGGCCGCAGCGCCCGCGGAGCGAGAGCGTCGGCGTTCGAGCGGTTGCGGCGCTCCAGCGCGGCGATTTCGCCGAGATCGAGCGTCTGCTCGCGAACGATTTTCACGACGATGCCCTCGCCCGACATCCGGAGATCGCGCGCGCGGCGGCGGCGATCGAGGCGGCGGGCGCCGCGCGCGCGCTCCTCGCCGGCTCGGGATCGAGCCTCTTCGCGCTCTTCGAGCGGCGCGGCGAGGCGGAAGCGAGCGCCGAGCGGCTCGCGTTGCCGTCGGAGTATCGACGCTACGTCGCCGAATTTCGTTCCGGCGCATCGTGGAAAGGAGCCTCGGCGTGAGGTGCGTCGTCCTCGCCGGTGGACCGCACGATGCCATCGCCGCGGGAACTCCCGGCGCCCCAAATAAGGCGTTCGCGCTCATCGCGGGGCGCACGCTGCTGGAGCGAACGCTCGCTCCCCTCAAGGCATCGAGCGCGGTGAGCGGCATACGCGTCGTCGCCCCGTCGAGCGCCGCCGGGCACCCCGCGCTCGCGCTCGCCGACGAGTGCGTCTCCGATGGCGCGAAAATTCGCGACTCGCTACGCTCGGGGCTCGAGGGCTTACCCCCCGACGAGATCGTCGCGGTCTGGACGAGCGACCTACCGATGCTCTCGGTAGCGGCGGTCGACGATTTTATCGAGCGAGCGCGCGTTGCCGACGCCGATATCGGCTACGGATGCGTCGAGTACGGCACCCACATGCGACGCTTTCCCGAGGTGCCGCACACCTGGGCGCGCATGAGCGATGGGCGGTACTGCGGCGGCGGCGCGATCGCGCTGAAGCCGCGCGCGTTGCCACGGCTCGACGACTTCATCGAGCGGCTCGGCGCCGCACGCAAATCTCCGCTGCGGCTCGCGGGGCTTTTCGGATGGGGTTTATTATTCCGTTACGCGCTCGGGCGGCTCAGTATCGAACGCGCGCAAGCGCGCGCGACCGAGATCGTCGGCGCCTCGGTCCGCGCGATTCCTTCGCCGTTCGCCGAGTTTGCGGTGAACGTCGATCGGGTTAGCGACGTTGCGCTGGCGGAACGACTTCTGGCGTCCGCCAACGTCTGAACAATTCGTTGGGAATCCCGAATTGGTCGAGCACCTTCCCGACGGTGTGCGCCACGATATCGTCGACGCTGCGCGGGTTTGCGTAGAGCGCCGGAACGGGCGGAAGGATCGTCGCGCCGATCTCGGCGAGTTGCGCGAGCGTGCGCAGGTGACCCAGGTGCAGCGGCGTTTCGCGCACGACGAGCACGGTGCGGCGGCGTTCCTTGAGGCAAACGTCGGCGGCGCGCGCGAGCAAATTATCGTTGAGCGAATACGCGATCGCGCTCGCGCTCTTCATCGAGCAGGGAACCACCATCATTCCGTCGGTTAAAAACGAACCGCTGGAGATCGCCGCAGCGAGATCGTCGTCGCGATAGACCACGTCGGCGAGTGCGTGAAAATCCTCGACCGTGAGATCGGTCTCCAGCGAGATGGTGCGCTGCGCCGCCGCACTCAGCACGAGGTGCGTTTCGACGCCGCCGATCGCGCGAAGAGCCTGAAGCGCCATATAGCCGTATGCGCTTCCGCTCGCACCGCTAATGCCGACGATGATTCGTTTCATGAAAGAGGACCTCGCTTTTCAGTGCACTTCGCGGGAGGGGACGAAGCCTCTTCCTGAAACCTAAGCGCGACGTGAAGTTTGCAATGCTCCGCCCCACGATCGAGCAGGACGCGATCGCGTGGTCGCACCGTGGCGACCGCGCCGCACTGGAACGTCTGCTCCTCGCGTGTACGGCGCTCTCGTCGATCTCCGCGTCGGCCGCGATCGCCCTCGCTCGAGCGAACGAATGCCCTCTCGCCGCGCTCGAGGAAGCCGCCCCTCCATTCGTCGACGGCGAACGCGATGCGTTTGCGGCATGGCGGGATGCGGCGCGTGCCTCACAAGCGACGGGCGACCCGGGGCCGCTCCTGATCGCGCTCGAAGCGCCGCAGCCCGCAGCCCCGGAACGCTCCTTCGCCTCGCTTCCGGCCGAGCTGCCCTCCGGCGCGCTTCCCCCAGAACCGGCGCGTCCCGTCGCGACGCCGAACCGACCGTTCAGCGCATCGGCGCTCAACATGTTCGTCGATTGCCGACGACGTTGGTTTTTTCGCTACGTTTGCGATCCGGTCGAAGAGACCGACTCGCCGGCGGCGAGCTACGGAACGGCGTTTCACGCCGCGCTCGAAAATTTTCACGCCGAATTTCCTCGCCCAACCGAAGAGCTGCGCGCAGAGATGGCGCAGCGTCTCGACGCCCTGATCGTTGCGGCCTTCGACCGCGCTCGCTCGACGTTCGCCACCGCCGTCGAAGTGGAGCTACAGAAGGAACGCGCCCGGAGAACCGCCGTTCGTTATATCGAATGGCTCTGCGAGCGCGCGCGTCAGCTGCCCTTCGAGGTCGTCGGCATCGAACGGCGCGTCGCGCCGACGATCGGAGGGCATCAATTCGTCGGTTTCATCGATCGGCTCGATCGTCTCGACCTCGACGGCAGCATTGCGGTCGTCGATTACAAAACCGGTTCGATCGCCGAGAGCGCCAAAGAATACCGCGAACGCGTACGTCGATTCGAAGATTTTCAACTACCGTTTTATTATTGGTCGCAAGAACTCGCGGGCGAGCGCGTCTCGCGCCTCGCGTTACTTCCGCTGAAGGACCATACCGTACCGATCGCGCCGATCGAACTCGAGGTCGTCGGCGCGGGCGCGACGCCTCGCGATAACGGAACCCGCGGAACGATTTCGATCCTCGATCTCGAGCGCGCGCGCGACCGCATGGTCGAGATCGGCGACGAGATCCGCGGCGAACGGATCGATCGTTTCGCCGCTAGCGAGGATCCGGAGTCCTGCGCCTACTGCATTTATACGCTCTCCTGCACCGACCGGCCGCAGGCCGAGCCCGAGCGATTTTCGCGATGAACGACGCAGCGATCCAACCGATCGTCATTCGCGCCGGCGCTCGAGGCGGGAAAACCACGCGCCTCGTTCGGATCGCCATCGAAGCCTCGCGAAGCGAGAAAGTTCTCCTCATCGGCATCGGTAGCGGAAGCGCTGCGGCCCTGAGAACGCGCGCGCTGCTCGAAGGCGCGAACGAGATTCCCGTCGTCGAAATCGGCGAGCTCGCCGCCGAGATCGCGGCTATCGCCGAACCGAGCCTCCGCTTCATCGACGAGACCTCGGCGTATGGAATTTTCGAGCGCGTCGCCGCTCCGCTCTTCGACGGATCGTGGCCTCCGCCGGAGGCCTCGATTCACACCGAGGTCGCCGAGCTTCGCTCCCCCGAACGCTTCCTCGAACATGCGTGGTCCCTCGTGCAACGGCTCCGCCGCGCGGAAATTTCACCGCGCGAGGTCGTCGAACGCGCCGCGCGGGGAGCGACCGCATTTTACGCCCACCCTCCCAACCTCAGCTCTCCGGCCTTGCTCGCATATTTGAACGATGCGGCGCGAGGTTCGCTCGACGCCGACGCAGAGGAACTGCTGCGGCAATATCATCGCGAAATCGATCTCGCGAAAATCCTCGCCGAACTCTACGCGCGCTACGAAGCGACGATCGAAAGCGAGCGTCTCGCCGACGCGTGCGCCGTCCTCGCGCGCGCGACGGCGTGGTTGCGCGAGAACGCCGGCGCCGCAAGGCCCGCCGCGGTCGCCTTCGACGCGATCTTCGTCGACGATGCCGAACACTGCGACGAACGCGCGCACGATTTTCTCAGCGCCCTGACGCGAGGATCGAAGCGCCCGCCGACCTTCGCCTGTAACGAAGATGGCGCCCACCGTCCGCTGCAAGGAGCGCGCGTCGAACGTCTCGCCGATGCCGCCGAGGAACGCCTTCCCGATCTCGCGCCCGCCGCGATACATCCCACCGTCGAACGCTGTGCGAACCGCGAGAGCGAAGCGCTACGCGCGGCGAGCTGGATCGCCGAACGCATCGAGGCGGGCATCGCTCCCGAAGCGTGCGCCGTACTCTTGCGCGATCTCGACGATGCGGGACGCTTCGAAGTGGCGCTCCACGAACGCGGCATCGCAACCGCGCGCGCGGGGCGATGCAATCTCTTCCGCCTCCGGGAGATCCTCGACGCATTCGCGCTTCTCACCTGGGTCGCCGATCCGTTCGCGCACGATGCGTTATTGCGCATTCTCGAGGGGCGTCGCATGGCGCTCTCCGACGCGACGATCGCGATCCTCTGCGGGAAAGGCGCGAGCGGCCAAGACTCGCTTTTCGGCGAAAGCGAACGCGCGACCGACGACGACCGCCCGAAAGCGCTCCGTCTCGGCGATAACGTCCTCTTCGGTGCGGTCGATCCATTGCTCGGCGAGCTCGCGCGCGCGCGCGTTGCGTGGCTGCGAGGGTTCCACCGAGAAGCGCAACGACTCGTCGCGACGACGCCGCTGACCGATGCAATCGCGAAAATATGGGAGGATGGGCTCGCGACGTGGGGCGAGCCATCCGACGCTCGCGAGCGCTCTCGCGGGCTCGCACTCGAGGTGTTGGCGGCGCGTATCGATGCGTGCGAGGCGGGCGATGGGCTCGCGGCTCTCCGCGCGCTCTGCGAGCACCTCAGAAAGGTCGCCGAGCGCGAGCGCACCGAGATTCCATACCGCCAGCGCGCGGGGTTCGTCACGATCGCGGAGATCGATGCGACGCTCGGCATCTCGTTCGAAGCGGCTGCGATCCCATCGTTGCAAGCGGGAGCCTTCCCGACCTACTACGTGCCGCCGGCCTTCTTGTTTACGCCGACCTACGGACTTGCGGCTCGCGAGAACGCCGGCGGTCTCCGCAGTACCCGAGCCGTAAAACACGCTTACGTCAATTACCGTCTTAAATTGCGGGAGCGCCATATCGAACAGGAGCGCCGCCTCTTTGCATTCGCCCGCTCGCGCGCGCGCGCGGCTCTTCTTCTGACCGCTTCGGGACGGCCGACCCGCGGCATCAATACGCCGGAGTTTCTCGAGGAATGCCGCCGATGACGCCGCAGTTACGCCCGATCGACCCCGCGACCTACGCTCGCGAAGTGCTGCCGCTCACCGCTCCGCTCTGGGCGGCGGGGCGCGATCTCGAAACGTACGCGCGCCACACGCTCGAACTCGCAGCGAGCGGATACGGGCGCCGTCACTATTCCACCGTAGGCCTCTACGACGGCGCGGCGCTCGCGGCGAGCTGCAAGCGCTACGAGCGAGATATTCGCGTTGGCGAGCGCGCGTTAAAGGCCGTCGGCATCGGCGCGGTCTTTACTCCGAGCGAGTTACGAGGACGCGGTTACGCGAGCGCGATGCTCGCCAGCCTTATGGATCGGGAGCACGCAGCCGGTATCGACGCGCTCTATCTTTTCAGCGATATCGAACCGGCATTTTATGAATCGCTCGGTTTCGTCGCCTTTCCGTCGCGCGTCTTCTCCTTGCGCGCCGACGATCTCCCGCACGCGCGAATGACGATGAAGCATGCGACGCCGGAGGACCTCGCCTCCATTCGGCGATCGTTCGTGCGCCACGAGCGGATGCGCCCTTGGAGCTTCAAACGCACCCCGCTCTACTGGGAGTGGCTCTATCTACGCACGCGACACGGTTCGGAACATCCCAACGGCGACGCGCTGACGTTCGTGCTGCGCGAAGGGACGCGCGTCGATGCCTACGTCACCGGCGTGCGCAGCCCCGAACACGATTCGTTTATCGTCGACGAACTCGGCCTGCGCGACGAGCGCGAGCGCGATATCCTCGCGCCGTTCTTGCGCTCGGCCGCGGGAGATCTACGCCGCATCGTCGGTTGGCTTCCGCCGGAACCGGTGCGAAAGCATCTTCCACGCGGGAGTATCCGGCGGCGCAGCGACGCGATCTTCATGGTCGCACCGATCTCCAAGGTGGCACACGCCTGGGTGCGCGCCGCCGCGATCGGCGGGATCGGCGATCCCGTCTGGAGCACCGACCACATCTAGACGAGATGCATCGCGGGGGCGACGATTCCAAGTCATCCCGCATAGGCAAAGCCATCGAATCGAGGGATATCGCGCCTCGATGCGCGCCGCGATATCCCGCCTCGATATGCCGCCTCGATACGCCGCTTCGATACGCCGCCTTCGGCGGCTACTCGGCGTGACAAGGGCGGCTACTCGGCGTGACAAGGGCGGCCACTCGGCGTGACAAGGGTGACAAGCGCGCGCATCGTGGGGGCGACGATCGCGGCGAGCGCTTAAGCGAGCGGCGAGGAGCCTGACATTGATTCTCCGAGACGCGAGCGTCTAGCGAGTCGCGAGCGGCGCAGCCCTCGATGCGCGCCGCGATATCCCGCCTCGATATCCCGCCTCGATATCCCGCCTCGATATGCCGCCTCGATATGCCACCTCGATACGCCGCCTCGATACGCCGCCTTCGGCGGCTACTCGGCGTGACAAGGGCGGCTACTCGGCATGACAAGGGTGACAAGCGCGCGCATCGTGGGGGCGACGATCGCGGCGAGCGCTTAAGCGAGCGGCGAGGAGCCTGACATTGATTCTCCGAGACGCGAGCGTCTAGCGAGTCGCGAGCGGCGCAGCCCTCGATGCGCGCCGCGATATCCCGCCTCGATATGCCACCTCGATACGCCGCCTCGATACGCCGCCTTCGGCGGCTACTCGGCGTGACAAGGGCGGCTACTCGGCGTGACAAGGGCGGCTACTCGGTGTGACAAGGGCGGCTACTCGGCGTGACAAGGGCGGCTACTCGGTGTGACAAGGGCGGCTACTCAGCGTGACAAGGGCGGCTACTCGGTGTGACAAGGGCGGCTACTCGGCGTGACAAGGGCGGCTACTCGGCGTGACAAACACCGCAAGCGCGCCTACGCGCGCGGAGCGAAGAGCGAGAGTTGGTTCGACGCGCGTTCGCCGAGCGCCGCAACGCGAGTCCCGAGCAGACGGATCGGCGCCCCATCGATGCGCGCGCGCTCCAGACAGCTGCGGGCCGCGCTATAGATTGCTTTCGGTGATTGCGTCGGTTCGCGCAAGCTCGTTTGCCGCACGCGCAGCGAAAAATCGGCGAACTTGATCTTGATACCGACGGTCCGCGCCCAGAGATTCTTTCGTTGGAGATCCCCGGCGAGCTCGCGCGCCTGAGCGACGAGCAGTTCGCGCATACGCACTTCGTCGGCGAGATCGTACTCGAACGTCTCCTCCGTCGATATCGATTTCGTCTCCCGTTCGTCGCTGACGGTTCGCCGGTCGATGCCGAGAGCGAACTCTCGCATACGCTCCGACGAAGAACCGAACAGTTCCCCAAGAGCGCTATCGTCGAGCGTCAGAATATCGGCGACGGTCACGATACCGCGTTCGTTGAGGCGAGCTTCCGTTTTCGGGCCGATGCCCCACAGGCGCCCCACCGAGAGCGGAGCGAGAAACGCGCGCTCGTCGCCGGGCTCGACGGCGAGCATGCCGTTGGGTTTTGCGAGTTCGGAGGCGATCTTCGCGATCATCTTCCCGCACGCGAGCCCCGCGCTAATGGTCAATCCTCGTTCGCGAAAGACCTCCGCGCGGAATTGCTCGACGAGCGCCCTTGCGTCGTCGAACGCCATCTCGTTGAGATCGAGAAAGGCCTCATCGTGGGAGAGCGGCTCGAGCACGTGCCCGCGCGACCGGAGAATCGCGAAGATCGCCTTCGATTCGCTCCGGTAGCGTTCCATCTCCGGGGGCACCACCACGAGATCGGCGCAACGCTCGAGCGCTTGATGCAGCGGCATCGCCGAACGAATTCCAAAAGGGCGCGCTTCGTACGAGGCCGTCAACACGACGGAGCGACGATGGGCACCCGCCACTACCAAGGGGCGCCCGCGAAGTTCGGGGCGATCCCGCACCGCGACGCTTGCATAGAACGCGTCGACGTCGAGATGCGCGATCGGCACGGAGCCTTAGGCGGCCTCCGCATACAGACGAAGGATCGTCGCCATATTGCGTTCGTCGTCGGCATCTTCGCCCGGCGTCTCGAGAATCGCGACTTTCCCTCGCAGCTCGGCGAAGCCGAGTAAGGCGCGAAAACCGTTCTCGCCGATCAGTCCCTCGCCGATGTGCCAGTGGCGGTCGCGATTTCCGCCGAGCGGAATCTGCGTGTCGTTGAGATGGAACATCCGCAAGCGATCGAAGCCGAGGTGCTTGTCGATCTCCTCGACGAAGCGCGCGACGTCGTCCTTCGTATCGATTTTATATCCCGCCGCCCACGCGTGCGCCGTATCGATACAGACCCCGAGTTGCGGGTGATCGACCGCACGCATGAACGCTCCCAGTTCCTCGAGCGTTCCTCCCGCAAGCGCCCCGGCACCCGCCGAATTTTCGAGCACCAGCGATACCGACGGCGGAATCTCCGAGAGCGCCTCTTCGAGGGCCGCCGCAATCGCCGCAAAGCCCGCGTCGCGATCGCGCTTGCCGTACGAACCGAGATGCGTGTTCACCAAAGCGATGCCGGCGAGCGCCGCCACGCGGAGATCGTGTTTCAAAAGATTCAGCGACCCGCTGAAAATTTTCGGGTCCTCGCTGGCGAGATTGATGAGATAGGGCGTATGCGTCACCGCGGGGTCGAGATCGTTCTGCGCTCGCAGCGCGGCGAAAGTGGCCAGCGCTTCCACTTTCGGCGTCGCCTGCCGATAGGCGCGCGGGTTGCTCGTGAATACCTGCATCGTCGTGCAGCCGAGGGCGGCGGACCGACGAACCGCAGCTTCGTAGCCGTCGGCGAGACGCATATGCAGTCCGAAGCGCATGCTATGCCGCCTTGCGAGCGAGATAGAGATATTGCATGTAGGCGTGCTGGAAGCTCCCGATTTCGGGGCCGAGCTGTTCGACGAAGAGACGTTCCAACGTTTTTACGTATCGCTCGATTCGATCGGCGGAGATTTCCGCGTGTTCGAGCCGAACGCGCTCCTCTTCGAAAAATGCGGCGCGCGTCGTCACCAGGCGCCATTGCACGACGCGCAGCGTTTGTCCCACGAACGGAGCGGCGTAAAACTCGCGGAAACCGCCGACGAGCGTGCCGGCGAGCGGGTGAATATCGATCTCGCGCGCGGCTTCGTCGCAGAGCGGGCGCACCGGGGAACCCGAGAGCGCGTGCTTCCACCACACCGCGACCACGCCGCCGGGCTTGAGAACGCGATACGCCTCGGCGAACGCTTTCGCGCGATCGAAGAGGTGGTAACTCTGCGCGCAAATATACCCATCGAACGTCGCCGCCTCGAACGGTAGCGCCGTTACGTCGCCGAGGCGCCAAGTCGCGGTCGGATGGAGTCGGCGCGCTCGATCGAGCGCTTCGGCGTGGAGATCGATACCGGTAACGACGGCACCGTTATCGAGCAGCGGAGCGCTCGCGTCGCCCTCGCCGCACGCGGCATCGAGAATGCGTCCCCGCAAGGGCATTCCGAACTCGACGAGGGCGTCGTACAGCGAAGGAGAGTAGGCGAGCGGACGAGCCGGGGTATCGTTTTGAACCGTCATTCCGTCGATTCTGTTTGCTCGACGCTCTCGGCGACCTGCTCCTCTACCGGCTCGGCATCGCCGGCGATGAGCGGGAGCGCGAGTTCTCGAGGTCGCTCGATCTCCACCTCCAAATCGGGAAGATCTTCGAGCGAATTGAGACCGAAGGATTCCAAGAAGAGCGGCGTCGTTTTATATTGCATCGGCCTACCGACGACTTCTTTGCGGCCCGCTTCGCAGATGAGCGATCGATCGAGGAGTGTATTGACGACGCTATCGGAATTGACGCCGCGGATCGATTCGATCTCCCCTTTGGTAACCGGCTGCATCTGCGCGACGATCGCAAGCGTCTCGAGCGCTGGGGACGAGAGCGACGTTTTCGGAGGGAGTAAATATTTTTCCACCACCTCGCGAGCGGCCGGCGAGGTACCGAAACGAAAGCCGCCGGCGATATTGCGAAGGACGATCCCCCGACCGTCGTAGCGTTCGGCGAGCGCCGCGAGCGCGAGATCGACCGCCTTCTCGTCGGCATCGACCAACTTTGCGATCCGCCGTTGGTCGAGCGATTCGCCGGCGACGAAGAGCAGCGCCTCCACCAACGGCTCTATACGCGCGGCGGCGGCGCCGAGTTCTTCGCGCTCGTGCGCGGTTTCGGCGAGGGCTTCGGCGATGACGGTATCGGTGCTCATACAGGTGTTGTTTGTCCGTGAGGGAGGGCGATGATGATATCTTCGAACGCGGCGGGTTGCTCGATGCGGATGCGATTGCGGCGCATCAGCTCGAGGACGGCGAGAAAGGTGGCGATCACGATCTCGCGCGTCATTCCGAGTTCGTTGCAGAGGGCGGCGAAGGTGGTTTCGCCACGCTCTTTGAGGCTGCGCACGATATAATCCATCTGAGCGAGCAGCGAGATCCGCTCGCGCACGATCGTTCGCTTTTCAGGGCGAGCGTTGCGCAGCATGGCGAGGAACGCTCGCGCGAGGCGATCGGCGTCGATGCGATAGCGTTGTTCGAAATCGCCGGTCGCATCGCCGCCCTCGCGATAAAAGACCGCGCCCGCCTCGCCTTGGCGCGTGCGAAGCGCGTCGCCGAGTTCGCGATACTTCGAGTAGGCGATCAAGCGGCGGCGCAGACGTTCTTCTACTTCTTCGGGCGATTCTTCGCCGACCTCGGCGAGCTCCGCCGGGATGGCGGGCAACAACGCGCGCGACTTGAGAAAGACGAGCGTCGCCGCGATGACGAGATACTCGGCCGCTACCTCGACGTCGAGCGATTCCATAACGCGCACGTAGGCGAGGTATTGTTCGGCGACGCTCGCGAGCGATACCGTGGCGATGTCGAGTTGCTGCTCTTTAATGAGACCGAGCAACAAATCAAGCGGCCCGTCGAAGACGTCGAGCCGCACGAGGCATGGGTCGGAACGCTCCGCGAGCGCGCTCTGGTTCAAGAGCTACGCTGCTCCATCGCCGGGACGAGCGTCGGCTCCAGTTCGAAGCTGCCGATATGTTCGGTCGCCGACTCGAGCGCCATATCGATCAAGCGTTTCTCGTTAACGTACTTGAGCATCTTGCGCGCGGTCGCCGCATCGAACCAGCGGGCCTCATCGACTTCGTGGTCGTGGTTCTGCGGATCGCCCGAGAGGTAGCGCATCGAAAAGAACGTCACGCTCTTTTTGTGCTTCGCTTTGCCGACGTAGAACCAATAGGAGATTTCATTAAGGCGTCCGAGGATCTCGCCCCAACATCCGGTCTCCTCGCGAACTTCGCGAATCGCCGCCTGCTCGTTGGATTCCCGATGTTCGACGTGGCCTTTCGGCAGCGTCCACACGCGCGGTGAGCCTCGCCCGATAAGCATCGCATCGAAGCCCGCGTCGCGACGACGAAGGAGAACCCCACCTGCGG
>JAJZVP010000056.1 GCA_021845615.1 bacterium
TCATCACCGAACCGTGTATCGGTACGAAAGACAAATCGTGCGTCGACGTCTGCCCCGTCGATTGCATTCATGGTGAGGAGAGCGACGAACAGCTCTATATCGATCCGGAAGTCTGTATCGATTGCGGCGCTTGCGTCTCCGCCTGTCCGGTCGAGGCGATCTTCGCCGATTCCGACGTTCCCGCGAAGTGGGCGAATTACACCGAGATCAACGCGGCGTACTTCAAAAAGTAGCGCGCAACCGTTCGCCCCGCGTGGGCGGTTGAGCGGGCCGTGGTTCCCGTTCGCGTTTCGAATCTATCGAGGATCTACGAGGGAGGGCTCGTCGCGCTCGACGATCTCTCTCTTTCGATCGCGTCGGGCGAGATGCTCGCGTTGCTCGGGCCGAGCGGATGCGGGAAGAGCACGTTGCTCAATCTCATCGGCTGCGTCGATCTTCCCGACCGCGGAAGCGTGGAAATCGACGGTATCTCGACCAACGATCTCGACGACGATGCGCTCACGCGCCTGCGGCGCGACCGCGTCGGAACGGTCTTTCAGTTTTTCAACTTGCTGCCGACGCTCGACGTCTTCGAGAACGTCGCGCTCCCGTTACGGTTGCAGGGGCGATCGCGCGCCGACATAGCGGCGCGGGTCGGAGAATTACTCGAAGCCGTCGGTCTTCCCGAAAAGTCGCGGGCGATGCCCTCGCAGCTCTCCGGCGGGCAGACGCAGCGCGTGGCGATCGCTCGCGCCTTGGTTCACGAACCGGCGATTCTTCTCGCCGACGAACCGACGGGCAATCTCGATTCGCAGAGCGGCGAACGCATGCTGGAACTCTTGCGCTCGTTCGCGCGGCGAGGACAGACGATTTTGATGGTGACGCACTCTGCGGAGGCCGCCGCCGCCGCCGATCGGAGCCTCCACATGCGCGACGGCCGCCTCGTACCCGGAACGTAAATGGCGCTCTTTCGCGCATTGGTGCTCGGGTACGCCCGTAACGGTGCGCTGCGGGCGGCCTTCACGCTGATTGCGGTCGCCGTCGGCGTCGCCTCGCTCTTCGCGATCGATCTTGCGAACGCGACCGCAATCGCTTCGTTCGCGCGTAGCGTCAACGTGCTCTCGCCTCACGTCAATCTTCAGATCGTCGGCGCCGGACGCGGTTTTGACGAACGCACGATCCTGCGGGTACAACGCATCCCGGGCGTCCGCGTCGCCGAGCCGATCGTCACCGGAGAGCTCGGCCTGGACGAGCGCGCGGGGCCGTTTGCGGGCACCGTTCTCAATACCATCGGAGTCGATATAACGCGCGCGGCGCTCCCTCCCGGCGTTCGGATCGCGGCGACCCCGCACGTGAATCTCGGCAATTTCATCGACGGGAATGGGGTGCTCGTCAGCGACCGCTTCGCAGCTCGCGAAGGGCTTCGCGTCGGCAGTACGCTGCGCGCGAGGGCCGGCGGCGAGCCGGTGCGTCTCCGCGTGATGGGCCTGATTCCGGCGCGTCGCGTCGGCATCGATGCGTTCGTGGCGTTCGTCGATATTGCAACCGCGCAGCAGATCTTTCACGAGGTCGGTCGCCTCGACCGCATCGATCTCGACGTCGATCCGAGGCGCCTCTCCGAGGTGCGCGCGGCGCTCGCGCGTATCTTGCCGCCTGGCACGCAAGCGATCGCGCCGAAGACGCGCCAAGATCAGGTCGACCGCATGCTCGCGAGTTTTCAAATGAATCTCACCGCGCTCGCATACGTGGCGCTCTTGGTGGGTGGTTTTCTGATCTATAACGCGGTAGCGATCTCGGTGGTACAGCGTCGAAACGACGTGGGAACGTTGCGCGCGCTCGGCGCGAGCCGCGCGCAAATCCTGCGCGTCTTCCTCGGCGAAGGCGCGCTCTACGGTGCGATCGGGTCGGCGATCGGCCTCGCGCTCGGTGCGTTGCTCGCGCGCTACGCGGTCGCCGCCGTTCAGACGACGGTCTCGACGCTCTATATCGGATCGCACGCCGACGGCGTGCGTTTTTCGCTCGCGCTCGCAGTGAAGGCCTATTGCGTCGGGGTCGCGATCGCCGTTGCGAGCGCGGCGATTCCGGCACTGGAGGCGTCGCGAACGCAACCCGCACTCGCCATGCGCGAGCGCGGAGTGAGCGAGCGCGGCCTCGGGAGATTGCTCCCTACGGCGAGCATCGCCGCCGCCGTTTTGCTCGTAGCGGCGTGGCTCTGCTCGAAATTGCCCGCGGTCGGCAGTGGGATTCCGCTCTTCGGCTATCTCGCCGGAGCGCTCTGTATTGCGGGGATCGCGGCGCTCGCTCCGGTGGGGGTCGTGATGGTATCGGTCTTGCTGCGCGCCGTGGCGGGCGAGCGCGCCGTCGGTGGGCTCGCCGTCGGATTTCTACGCGGATCGCCGCGGCGCTATGCCGTCGCCGTGGCGACGCTCTCGACCGCGGTCGGGATGATGCTCTCGATCGGCATCCTGGTCGCCTCCTTTCGAACGACGGTCGCGCAATGGGCCTATTCGGCATTACCGGCCGATCTCTACGTAACCCCTCTGGGGGCGACCGATGCATCGTCGCGCGGGGGATTCCCCGGCGCGGTCGCGCGGAAGGTCGCCGCGCTTCCAGGGGTTCGCGCGGTCGATAGTATCCGCGGCTTCTCGGTGATCGTTCGCGGGGATCTCGCCGAACTTGGCGCGACGAATCTCGCTTCGTTTACGAATCGCAGGAAACTGCCATTCATCGACGCGCCGTCGCCTCGCAGACTCGGCGAACTCATGCACGGACGCGATGCCGTCGCGATCAGCGAGCCGTTCGCCGTGCATTTCGGCATGCGCGTCGGCGACACGTTTCATCTCGACACGCCATCGGGGCGAGTGGCGCTGCGCGTCGTCGCCCTCTACAACGATTATTCGACCGGCGGCGGTACGTTCATGATGGACGAGTCGACGTTTAGGCGTCTCTATAAAGACGATACGCTCGATTCGCTCGCCATCTACGCGCGCCCGGGAGTCTCGCTCGATCGGCTGCGCGGGCGCATATCCGACGCATTGCGCCCGTTGCGCGCGCGGATCGAGAGCAACCGCGAACTCCGTGGTTTCGCGCTCGGCGTCTTCGACCGCACCTTCGCCATTACGGGTGCGCTCTACGCCATCGGTACGCTGGTGACGATTTTGGGAACGATCGGGACCCTCGTGGCGCTCGTCATCGAGCGCCGGCGCGAGATCGCTCTCGCGCGCTATCTCGGGCTCACGCGCGACGGCGTCCTGCGCAGCGTGCTCCTTCAAGCCTTGGCGATCGGGGTGGTTGCCGCCGTGCTGGGAACTGCATTGGGCCTGCTTTTAGGGCGCGATCTCATCTTCGTCATCAATCGGCAGAGCTTCGGATGGTTGATCGGATGGAACGCTCCGCTGGAACTCGTGCTGCAGTCGATCTTTTTGGTGCTCGCGATCGCGCTCGTCGCGGCGCTCTACCCGGCGAAACTCGCCGCCGATATTCGTACGTTGGAGGCGCTCCGCGTTGAATAGAGTCGCGCGCATCCTCCGCCCGGCCGCGGCGATCCTCGCGCTGCTTGCGATGCAGCTCGGCATGGCGCTCGGAGCGCAATCGTGGCGCATCGCCCGGGCCCCCTATCGATACGTCTTTCCGCGCGACCATTTCGCGCACGATGCCTATCGCACGGAGTGGTGGTATTTTACCGGACAACTCCGAGGGAGAGACGGCCGACGATACGGATTCGAACTGACGTTCTTCCGCATCGGCATACGTCCGCATCCGTATCGGGTCGAGCCGGGCGCGAGTGCGTGGCGCGCGGCGCAGCTCTATTCCGCGCACTTTGCGATCACCGATATCTCGGACCGGAAATTCTTTTATGCCGAAACGCTCGCGCGCGACGCGCTCGGGCAAGGGTATGCATCGCAACGTCGGCTCCTCGTTCGGGTGAATGGATGGTCGCTTCGCGGAAATGCGGCGACCGAACCGACGATGCATCTTCACGCCTCCGCGCGCGGAGATTCGATGGATCTGAGCGTGGTTCCCGAGAAACCGCCCGCAATCGAAGGGCCCGGTGGAATCTCTCGCAAGGGCGCCTGCCCGAGTTGTGCCTCACACTACTATTCGTTCACGCGCCTGCGTGCCTCGGGTACGCTGCGCGTCGACGGGCGTCGCGAAGTGGTGCGCGGCGTGGCCTGGATGGATCACGAATACGGCTCCGACGAACTCTCGCCGGGGCAGGTTGGTTGGGATTGGTTTTCGATACAACTCAACGACCGCCGGGAGATCATGCTCTATCGAATGCGCGAAAAAAACGGGACGACGACGCCGCAGTCCTCGGGAACGATCGTAGCGCGCGACGGCCGCCCCACCTATCTCTCGCCTCGCGATTTTCACATCACGGCGACCGGAACGTGGAGGAGCCCGCACACGCACGCGCTCTACCCGTCGGGCTGGGTCGTTCGCGTCGCCGGAATCTCAGAGCCGTTGCGCGTCGTTCCGGTACTCGACGATCAGGAGCTCGCCGGCGTCGGCGCGACGTACTGGGAGGGTGCGGTGCGCGTCTTCGATGCACGTAATGGCCGTCCGCTCGGGCGCGGATACGTCGAGCTCACCGGCTACGCGGGCGCGATCTCGCTCTAACTCGCCCGACGCGGGCGGATTTTTCGAACGAGGTTGCGAAATGTCGGGCTCGTTATGACGACAGCAGTTACGCTCTCGGGCGCTCATTTGGGGCTCTTTATGGCTCTCGCGCCACTGACCATCGGGCTGATCATCTACGTGGTCGCCTATATGGCGAAACGCGGTGAAGGGTCGATCGTGCCGCCGCTCGGCCAGACCTTCGCGTGCGCGAAGTGTGGAAAGCGAAGCGTCCGCGAGCACATGGTGCCCGCGAATTTCGAAGGCGCCGTCGCCTGGTACTGCGGCCATTGCGCCGCCGATTCTACCAGCCGCGCGTCCTAATGCGGTGGATCGCGCCGAGAACGTAGGGGATCTCGAAGAGCCCGAATCGTTCTTGCGCGCCGATCGCCATGACGTAGCGCTGCGCCGAACCCGGCCCGCGCATGAGAACGGCGATACGATACGATCCCGGCGAGAGCCGGAGGTTCTCCGGCGGCGACGAGAGATAGTCGATGCGCGAAAATGGCTCGTAAAAACGTTGCTCTCGCGCGAGGGTCGCGCGTGCGACGACGGCACCGGAGGCATTGGTGAGCAGCGCGATCGGACGCGCCGGATTTGAAGCGTCGGCTTTTTCGATGAGGAGGTTCCACGGGAGCGTCGCGGCGCGCCGTAGCGTGAAGCGATAGATATCCCGTTGCCCTGGGGCGAGCCGACCGTAGAACGCCCAGGATTTCGTTGGGTCCGTGATGCGAATCGCTCGTGCGCCGTCGCGCGGCGAGCAAGCGAAGCGCGGGTCGTGGGCGCAGGCGCGCTGGGCTCCGATATAACCGGAGCCCAGCCACGCGAGAAGGAGGAGCAGCGCGAGCCCGACGGCTCGTAATATCCTCCGGCGAGTCATCTACTTCTTGCGCGCCATAATTTGGGAGAGCATGTTCGGAACGCCCTTGATCCGCACGAGATGCGGATAGCGCGGGCCACCGGTGTAGTTGACGTTGACCGTGTTGAAGTACCCGTCCGATTCCACCAACAGCGAGATCGGCTGCTTGCTTTTTTCGGCACGAACGAGCGCGCGGGTGAGGACTTTGCCCGAGAACGCGCGTCCGTCGATCGCGACGATCTTTTCGTGTGGGGAGAGCATCGCCGTCCACGCCGGCGATCCGCGGCGCACGTCACCGATGCCGCCGTTCATCGCCAGGCGAACGCCGAGCGAGTACCACGCATCGACGTAGTGGCGCAGCGTTTCGTTCGCTTGAGTGAACGTATTGGGCTTCGCGGTATAGACGAGCTTGAAGCCGACGCGCGCGAGCGCGTCGGGTGGCCGCACCGCGACGGAGTAGACGTACTTTTGGAAGAAGGCGTGCCAGTCGTACGGCACGACCTTATTGAGAAGCGCCTCGATCTGTGCGCGATTGTAGAGCTTGGTGATCGGTCCGGTGTTCGGCGGCCCGGCATACAGGTGTAAGAAGGTATCGAGCGATTTCGTTCCGTGCGATTTTTCGCGAATGATCGAATCGACGTCGAGCCAGAGCAGCTCGCCTTCGGTATAGAAATCACCAGCGGAACGGCGCAGCGACGTATAGTCGCCCGAGGATTGATAGAGATAGGGCGCCGAGGTGGTGAGATCGATGATCGGGCGATAATCGCGCCCGGGCTCGTTCGCCATGCTCGCGTAGATGCCGGCGAGATATTCGGGGTACTCCGACGCCTTGCGAATGCCCATGCGGAACGAGAGCAGATCGCCGAGGTACTGGTTCATGCCTTCGTAGACCCAGAGCAATTCGGTACGCTCGGGGATCTGGAAGTTCGGCTGGTAGAGATCGAACGGGCGGCGATACTTTCCATTCCACGAATGCGAAAACTCGTGCGTGAGGAGATCGCCCGCCGCGAGCTGTTCCATCGGATTGGTCATGAAATCTTCGGGCGCGCGGTCGTCGCTCGATTGGTGATGTTCGATGCCCTGAAAGCCGATTTTATTGCTCAGCGTCAGTAACGAGTGGTAGACGTACCAGTGGCGCGCGCCGTACAGGGCGAGCGCTTGGGGCGTCATGCGTTTGTATTCTTTAATCAGTTTCGCCGAAAAATCGAGGTCTTCGGGGTGGTCGGCAAACGCATCGAGCACTTGTTTCGCCGTTCCGTGCTGCCAGAGGACGATCTTGCGGACGTACTGTCCCATATCCAGCGGAGTATCGACCAAGAAGGCGAGCGTCACGGGTTTGAAATCGATCCGTTGCCCCGCACGCGAGGCGACCGGCATCGAGCTTCCGTAGTGCCAACCCGCCGGGAGGATGATCGACGATTTCACGATGACGTCGCGATTGTTCGTATCGTTCTGGTAGAGTAGGTCGCGGTTCCAATTCACGACGGCGAGCTTGCTTGTTCCCATGACGTCGCCGGGCGAATTGAGAATCTCTCGGAACGTGACGTCGACGGCGTTCGCTCCTGACGGAACGGCGATGTGAAACGCATACATATTCACGAGATCGCGGCGCCACGGAACTTTATGCCCGTTCGCGCGGACGGAGAGCATATCGAGGTCGCCGATCGGCCCGGTCGGGCCGTGTTCGCCGGGAATCCATTTTGGGTAGACGATCGTGAAAGTACCCGGGCGCGCGGGAATGTGCAGGTGGGCGATCATGATGCCGCGGGGGGCTTCGCGCGCATCGAGCAGCAGTGTTTCCGGGTTGCTCGCGGTCGCGAGCGAGGGAACCAACTGCGGAGTCGCTGCGGCGCCGATACGCGGTGCGAGCGTCATACACGCTGCAACCGCAAGCGCCGTCATCGTTCGACGGATCATTCGTTCTCCTTCGTTATCGTTGATTTTATTGGGCGGGACGACGTAGCAAAAAGCCGCGCGGGTTAGACCTGCACGACTTCGGTGATCTCCGGAACTTCGGCGGTAACGATCGCTTCGATCGCTCCCTTGAGGGTTAGGTGCGAGGCCGGGCAGCCTCCGCACGCCCCGAGCATTTGGACGAACGCAACCGAGCCCTCAATTCGAACGAGCCAGACCTCGCCGCCGTCGGCGGCGATCCCCGGCCGTACCTTGTCGAGCGCTGCGTTCACGCGCTCGGCGAGCTCGGTTGTCGTTTCGTTCATAGTGCGTCCTTCAACCATTCGCGGCCGCTCGCAAGTTTCGCTAGCGAGCAAGCGCTATTGGCCGTACCCCTTCATCAGCTCGTGCATGCGACCGGACATCGCGAGCGCGCTCTCCCAGGGGCGCTGCCACATGTTGCGCCCGAAGATGAGCCCGACGCAGCCCGCCTCCATCGCGGTTCGGGCCTTATGGATCGTCGCCTCGTCGCCCATTTTGCTTCCCCCGGAGACCAGGACGAGGGTTCGCCCCGCAGAGCGCACGACGCGGCGCAAGCCTTCGATATCGTCGAAAGCGAGCGCGTTATACGGCTTCGGTGATTTGGCGGCCCCTTCGGGCTCCCACTTCGGCTCGTTGAGTTTCACGATATCCGCGCCAACCTCGCACGCGACGCGAGCCGCGTAATCGATCGCATAGAGCGAATCGACGCCGCCCTTGCTTTTTACCGCGCTTCCACGTGGGTAGGACCAGACGATCAACGGCATGCCGTAGCGTTCGCATTCGCGACGCACTTCGTTGCATTGCGCGATATCGACATCTTGCGAGGGGCTGCCGACGTAGAGCGTGTAGCCGACGGCGTCGGCGCCGAGACGAACGGCATCCTCAACGCCCGACGTGAGCGAGGAGAAGGCCTCGTCGTCGGGGGGAAGATTGGTCTTTCCATTCACCTTGAGCACCAGCGGTACGCGGCCGGCGTACTGCCGATGGTATTTTTCCGCAAGTCCGATATGGAGTGCGATCCCCGAAAAGCGCCCCTCGACGGCGAGACGGTAGATCCAGTCGGTGTCGAGCGAATCGGGATTATCGAAGAAGTCGATCGGGCCGTGCTCGAGACCCTGATCGATCGGCAGGATCATGAGCGTGCCGTTCGCCGGGCCGTGTTCGTACATCAGCCGGTGGAGACGGGCACGTTTGCCCGTGGAGAGGTTCATGTCGTCGAAAGTCGGACGACGAGTCGGTGTAGGCATGGGGCCGGGGCTTCGTCCGGGCGGAGGCCCGCCCCTATGCGCCTCTCGGAACGAGGAAGCGCGCGGCGGGAGCGATAAACGCACGGTGCGATGTCATCCCCCACAACCGTAGGTTTTATCGGGCTCGGCGCTATGGGCGAGCCGATGGCGCATGCCGTGGTGCGCGCCGGTTTCCCGCTCTCGGCATCGGCCCATCGGAACCGCGCACCGCTCGAGCGCCTCGCGGCTCTCGGCGTACGCGCCGTCACGCACCCGAGCGAGGTCGCTGCGGCGAGCGAGATGGTCGTCCTGTGCGTTCCCGATGCGCCGCAGGTGGAAGAAGCGCTCTTCGCTGCTCGCGGCGTCGCCGAGGGAATGCGCGAAGGGGGCATCGTCGTCGATATGTCGACGATTTCACCGGTCGCTTCGCGTCGATTCGCGGAGCGGCTTGCAGAGCGCGGCATCGCCTTTGTCGATGCGCCGGTGAGCGGCGGGCCGATGCGCGCGCAGAGCGGCACGCTGACGATCATGGTCGGTGCGAGCGATGACGATTTCGGCCGCGTTCGCCCGGTGCTCGAGGCGATGGGGACCCCGCACCATCTCGGCCCCGTCGGGATGGGCGAGACGGTGAAACTCGTCAACCAAATCGCGATCGGCAGCATCATGATCGCGAACGCCGAGGCGCTGATGTTCGCGCAAAAAGCCGGCGCCGATCTCGACGCGGTGCGCGAGGTGCTCAAAAGCGCGACGGCCTCGAATTACGTGCTCGAACAGTGGATTCCGAAAACGTGGCTCGGAGCGGGTTTCGATGGAGGATTCGCTATGGACTTACTACGCAAAGACCTCGCCGCGGCGCTCGACGCGGCGAGATCGATCGGACACCCCATGCCGCAAGCGGCGCTCGCGCATCAACTCTATACGTTGCAGTCCGCAACCGATGGCGCGCGCGATTATACGGCGATCGCCAAGCTCTACGGAGCGCGGGAGCGTTGATGATGCAACGCACGTTTACGAAGCAAGCCGATTTCGATAAAAAAATCCTCGTCGTCGATGACGAATCGGCGATCTTACAGACGCTCCGGTTCAATTTGGAGCGCAGCGGCTATCGCGTCGTAACGGCGGGGGACGGACGTACCGCCGTCTCGCTCGCGCAACGCGAGGAGCCCGATTTAGTCGTGCTCGATATCATGTTGCCGGTGCTCGACGGTGTGGAAGCCTGCAAGGAGATTCGCAAGTTTTCGACGGTGCCGATCATCATGCTCACGGCGAAAGACCAAGAGATCGATAAGGTGCTCGCGCTCGAACTCGGCGCCGACGATTACGTGACCAAACCGTTCGCGCTGCACGAATTTTTGGCGCGAGTGAAGGCGCGCTTGCGGCGCGGCGGCCCGCTCGTGGTCGGCCCCGACGAGACGTTGACGCTCGGCGAGATTACGCTCGATCCTTCGCGGCAACGATTGGTCGTGCGCGGCGAAGAGGTCGCGCTCGCGCCGAAGGAATTTAGCCTCCTTCGCCTGCTGATGGAAAACCACGGCCGCGTGGTGACGCGCCAGACCCTCCTCGACAAAGTCTGGGGGTACGATTTCGACGGCGAGCACCAAACGATCAGCGTGCACGTGCGCTGGCTCCGCGAAAAGATCGAGGTCGATTCCCGTAATCCTCGCCACATCATCACCGTCCGCAGCCGCGGCTACATGTTCCGCGGGTAGGACGCGATGCTCGTCGCCGCGGTCGCTGCGGCGATCGCTCTCGTTCTCGGCGCCGCGACGGGCTGGTGGCTTCGCGGCGCGCGGCGCGATGCGGCCGAACTCGTCGTCGCGCCAACCGAAGGCATCGAAGTCGAGCGGACGCCGCTCCTGCGCGACCTGCGGCGCATTCTCAACCGGCTGCCGCTCGGCGTCGTGCTCGTGGACGAAAATCTCCGCATCGCCTTTGCGAACCGCTCCTCGGCGCGAATCTTTCGTTTCGATCGCAAGGGCGCCGTCGGCGAGCATATCTTACGCGCGATTCCGAACGTCGCGATCGAACGCCGCGCGCTCGACGCGCTGCAGGGCGAGGCCTCGTTCGAAACGTTGCAGCTCGGCGAGCCGGGGCGCTTGCGGACCTTCGCGATCTCAGCGACCCCGCTACCGCCCGACGCGCGCGGGCCGCGCGGCGTCGTTCTCGTCGCGATCGATCGCACCGAAGTCGCGCGGCTCGAACGCGCGCGGACCGAATTTCTCAGCAACGTTTCGCACGAACTGCGCACTCCGCTCTCGTCGATTCGTCTGATGATCGAAACCGTCTTGGAATCGGGAGATGCCGAGGCGAGCGCGCTCTTTTTGCCGCAGGCGCTCGCGCAGGTCGACCGGCTCACCGAACTCGTCGCGCGCTTCCTCGAACAAGCGAGCACCGAATCGGGGCACATTCGGTTACGTTTGCGCGAGGTCGATCTCGAAGATCTCGCCCGCTCGATCTCCGCGAGTTTCGAACCCGCGGCGCTGGGCAAGGGCGTCGACCTCAACGTGAAGGCGGTGCGTCCGGTTCGCCTGGAGGCCGATCCCGACCGGCTCGCACAGGTCTTCGTGAACCTCATCGACAACGCGCTACGCCACACGCCGAGCGGGGGCGAGATCGCCGTGGAGATCGACGCCGAAGGCTCCGAGGCCGTCGTGCGCGTCCGCGACACCGGGGACGGCATTCCGTATCGCAGCCTGCCGCATATCTTCGATCGCTTTTACGTCGGCGACCCGTCGCGCGCGCGGGAGGGCGAACACGGCGGCGCCGGCCTGGGGCTCGCGATCGTCAAGGGGATCGTCGAGGCGCACCGCGGGAGTATCGCGGCCGAATCGATGTTGGGGCACGGCGCGACCTTTGTCGTGCGCTTGCCGATTCTCCGCATCGCGCGGGAGTAGGCGCCGCGCCGTTAATGAAGCCATAACGCGGAATTTTGCCCCGCCGCGTCGCATAGAGGCGGGCAGCAGGAGAGTGTATGATTCCGACGATGTCGCCGGTCGACATGCGCGAAGAGCGCGCAGAGAAGTTGATCGTCCAAAACGTAGATGTTTTTTACGGGCAGTTTCACGCCATGAAGAACGCCTCGCTCGGCGTCGCCGAGCATTGCGTGATGGCGTTAATCGGCCCGTCGGGATGCGGAAAATCGACCTTTCTGCGCGCCTTAAATCGCATGCACGATCTCACGCCGGGCGCGCGTGTCGACGGCGCCGTCTTGCTCGACGGCGAGAATATCTACGCCTCCGATGTCGACCCGGTCTCGATCCGGCACCGCATCGGGATGGTCTTCCAGCGCCCGAACCCCTTTCCGAAGAGCGTCTTCGAAAACGTCGTCTACGGTCCGCGGATTCACGGCGAGAAGCGCCGGGAGCACCTGCTGGAGATCGCCGAGCGCTCGCTCCGGAGTGCCGCGCTCTGGGATGAGGTAAAGGATCGGCTCGATCGGCCGGCCTTACAGCTCTCGGGTGGTCAGCAACAGCGCCTTTGCATCGCCCGCTGTTTGGCGGTCGACCCGGAGGTCATTCTGATGGACGAGCCGGCCTCCGCGCTCGACCCGATTGCGACGAGCAAAATCGAAGATCTCATCGAAGATCTCAAACGGGAGTATACGGTGGTCATCGTCACGCACTCGATGCAGCAGGCCGCTCGTATCAGCGACCACACGACCTTCTTTCTCTCCGGCGAACTCATCGAGACCGGAACGACCTCCGACATCTTTACCAAACCGAAAGATAAGCGGACCGAGGACTACATCACCGGACGTTACGGCTAGCGGCTCGGACGGCAACTCGCCGCTCGATTCGGTTGTTCCATCGGCCAAGGGCCGGGGCGTTAAGGTGCCCTTAACGTTGTCGGGCTAGACTCGGAGCCGGACCCTCATATACACCAATCACAGGGGATTATTCATGAAAATGATTCAGCGCTTCGGCGCGGCCCTTGCGATGCTTCTCATGGTGGGCACTTCTTTCGCGTCGGCGGCAACGCAGGACACACCGACAACGAAGAAG
>JAJZVP010000057.1 GCA_021845615.1 bacterium
AGGGTTTCTACAATCCGCGTCGTCGGCACACGTCGTTAGGAAATCTCTCTCCCATAGAGTTCGAACGGCGGAATCAAGCCGCCTGATGTCCAATCAAAAACCCTCCGCGAAAGCGGGCCAGCTTCAGGAGCTATATCCAGCCCACACAAACTCCTGAAGCCCCGGTTTATTTATGCATTCGCAATTCAATGCTTGAGCTCTCAATAGCTTTAATATCGATATTGTAGTCGACGTCGTCTTTAAAAGTGGGTGGAATAGTCGCGCCGAAATGAGCCTGGTCGGAGCTAATAAAAAATGCATTGTTTCCTTTGACGGAAACAGTAATATTGAATCGCGAAGCGAGAACTTCGGAAATGCGCTTGTGATCGCTCGCTGGGGCGTTAATCGCAAACACTCCTTTGTTTGTAAGAAGTAATCGCATACGGTCGTAAAACTCAGAGGTTTTGAGAAAACTTGGGGCGTCGAGAACGGAGGTCCAGACATCACAACATATAAGATCGTACTGTTGATGCGCCGCCAATAAATAATCTGCGGCATCTGCATGAATGAGGTGAATCGTGTCTCGATCTAGGGAATAAAAGTAACGGTGAGATACGTGAAATAGCTCTTGACAGTTGTCGACGACGTCTAAATCGGCCGATGGATATAAAGCGCCAATCGAATTGACGGCGACGCCTGCGCCCAAGCCGAGAAAGAGAACGCGTGTCGGCGTGGTGGGAACGGTCATGGCCGCGTATGTTAGGTGGCGCGTAAATTGATGCACGTGATACCATGGCTTCTGAAGCTTCACGGCTCCCTGACAGTGGGTAAACGAGGGACCAATGTAAAGCTGTCTTTGCGTTTCCCCGTCGTCATCCAAATGGTCGCTAACTCGAATGTCGGCCGATTGATAGACGATGTCCATGCGGTATCTCCTTATGCCGTCTAGGTGGGCAAATTTGTTGTTCTTTGTTTGCTCGATGCCTTCCCGGAAGATTTAATGCCTCCGGAATTGGGCTCCGCTTGGCCGGACCGGAAAGCCGGACTCTAGGCGCATCCGCACGTGAGGGAATGGTGCGGGGAAGATTTGCGGTCGCCCAAGGGACGGGGCGATGATCTAGGCAGGTTCCTCGGCCTCACATAAAAAAGGAGACCTCAAATGTCGAACATCAGTGGAAAGTCCGTATCTCGCGACCTGGCTCGCTTCGGCGGGAGAAAGATGTTCGATCGCGTCCGCGGCACTCCGAACCTCGTGCGCCCCGACGTAGAGCGATTTCTGACGTATTCGCGGGAGTTCTTCGAAGCGCGGCGCTATACCAATGCCGGCCCTTTGGTGCGGCGTTTAGAGGCGCGCTTAGCAGAAATGCACGGAGTGAAATATTGCGTCGCGTATGCGAATGCTTTTTGGGCGATCGTTATGACGATTCGATCCGTCGCTTTGAAAGGGCGAAGCGAATTAGTGATGCCGTCGCTTACCTATCGGCGTCTCGCCGATATCGTTTCCTGGACGGGGCTCACTCCGCACTTTTGCGAGGTGAACGCAGCGACGTTGGCTATGGATCCGCAATACGCCGTGAAGGCCATGAACGAGCGAACGGCGTTGCTTTTGGCCCCCCATCCGATCGTCAACAATTGTGATGTCGCCGGAATGGAAAAGCTTTCAGCCAAGACGGGCGTTCCGTTGGTCTTCGATTCTGTGGAGTCTGCCATGGAAACCTATAAGGGCGTCATGGTCGGTGGTTTCGGTACGGCGGAATGTTTTTCGATGCATTCGAGCAAGCTCCTCAACGGTTTCGAGGGCGGCTACGTCACGACGAACGACTCGTCGCTCGCGGAACGGCTCGCATACATGCGCGGTTTTGGCTTCGCCGAAGAGGATACGGTCGTGGAGCTGGGCCTGAATTCAAAATTAAACGAGGTGCACGCCGCGATGGCGTTGGCGGCGATCGACGATCTTCCGGATCAAATTGAACGAAACCGCAGGCGATACGAACTCTATCGAAGGCTGTTGAAAGAAATCCCGGAGATTCGGTTACTGGAGTTCGATATCGATGAAAAGCGTTGCTTCAAAACGATCGTCGTGGAGTTGTCGGATGCTTGGCCATTAAGTCGTAGCCGAACGATCGAGCTGTTGCATGCCGAAGGTGCTCTCGTTCGCCCGTACTACTCGCCGCCGCAACATTTAAAGAAGATGTCGTACGAAACGATCGTTGAGGATCTGCGCCAGACGGAAGACTTGGCCGAACGCTTTTTACTCCTGCCGTGCGGCGAGCACGTCGACGACGAGGACATCGTCCGCGTCGTCGATCTGCTCTCGTTTTTTAAGAGGCACGCCGCCGATATTGCGGCGGCGTTCGAGGGAGGGACGCCGGCATGAGCGAGAAGAAGGGCGTTGGCGATTTCGTCGTTGCCGGAGGAACGCCGGCACTTGCGGAGATCCTCCCGGTAGGGCAACTCTACTTTCCCTCTTGGGATCGCTACGAAGCCGCGATGCGCGATATCTTCGATCGTCGCTATTATACAAATCACGGCCCGCTTCTGGAGCGCCTCGAGGCGCGGCTCGAAGAGCGGTTTTCCGTACGGCACGCGATTTGCGTCACAAACGCAACGGTCGGCCTCATTATGGTCGCGAAGGCGTTCTTCCGCGACGGGAAAATTCTCTTGCCCGGCTTCACCTTCGTGGGAACGGCTCAGTCGGTCTCGATTGCGGGACTCGAACCGGTTTTTTGCGACGTCGACGCATCGACGCATCATATTACTCCCGATACGCTCGAGGCCGCCTTCGAGGGCGGGGTTCGGGCGTTACTCGGGGTGAACTTGTGGGGCGGCGCGGTAGACTTCGGGGCGATCGATGCCTACGCGCGCTCGAAAAACGTACCGGTCTTCTATGATTCGGCGCACGGGATCGGTTCGCAAATCGGCGGGAAGTCGCTTGGGGGTAACGGGCTCGCAGAAGTCTTTTCATTCCACGCTACGAAGGTGCTCGGATCGACGGAGGGTGGTTGCATTTGCACGAACGACGACGATCTCGCCGCGCTCCTTCGAAACATGAGATGCGGCTATGGCATGGGACGTATCGTCGAGGTCCCCGTCACAACGAACGGCAGAATGTCCGAGGCGCAGGCCGCGATCGCGTTGATGAGCCTGGACGACCTCGACGAGCATATTGCGCGCAATCAACGGCTCGCAACGGCCTACGAAGAAGAATTGGGAGACATTCCTGGGTTTTCGGTTTGCAAGCCGACCGGCGTCGATTCTACCAATCGGCAATATTTCGTCTGTGAGATCGACGACCGCGTCCTGAAACTCACGCGCGATGAGATGGCGAAGATCCTGAAGGCCGAAAACATTTACGCGCGGCGCTATTTCTTTCCGGGCGTACATCGAAGCGTACCCTATAGAAGCGAGTTTCCACAGTACCTCGATCGCTTGCCGACGACCGACGCGCTCTGTTCGAAATTGCTGCAGCTTCCCATCGGCGCGCTCGTTACCGAAGAGCACGTTCGGAAAATCGGGAACGTCGTGCGAGAGGCATCGCGGAATGCCGAAGGGCTTCGAAAGCACCTGCGCTGATCGTATGCGCCTAGGGATCATGCAGCCGTATTTTTTTCCTAATATCGGCCACTTTGCGTTGATTTCCCATACGGATCGCTGGATCGTCTTCGACATAACGCAATATACGCCGAAATCGTGGATGACGCGAAATCGCGTACTCAAGCGCGAGGGCGGGTGGGCGTACGTCAACTTGCCGGTGGTCGACGCATCGCGTTCGCAACGCATTTGCGAGGTTCGCGTGCGCGACCTCGCCGCGGCCGCGGAGAAGGTATTGGGGGCGCTGAGCCATTATCGAAAACGGGCCCCGTACTCCTCGGCGGTCGAGGAGGTCGTACGAGAATGTTTTCGTAGCTCGGAGGATTCGCTGGTGGGGGTGAACGTACGCTCGCTTCGAATCGTTTGCGAGTACCTGGGAGTCGCCTTCGAGTACGAGATCTGCTCGTCGATGGCGCTCGATCTTCCGGAACAGGCCGGGCCGGGAGGATGGGCGCCGCGCATCGCCGCCGCGGTCGGCGCCGCCGAGTATATCAATCCGATCGGCGGCCGGGAACTCTTCGATCCGTTGGATTTTTCGTCGCGCGGCGTTCGACTCTCGTTTCTCGAACCGCCCGATTTCACATATCGAACGGCCCCGTTCGCCTTCGAGCCCGGTCTCTCGATCCTCGACGTGATGATGTGGAACGATCCGGCGACGATTCGGGAGGCGATGGCGGGAGCGCGTATCCTCCCGGCTACTTTTTCGTAAACAGAAAAAATGGCTCGGACGGGTTACAGCCGTATCGATCGACGTCGTGATCCGGGAGCACGTGGCCGTGCGGGAAGAGGTCGCCTTCGAGCCCCGAGCTGCGAATGCAGTCGGCGACGTCTCGTCCGAAGAGACGAACGTGATCCTCTTGCCCGTAAAAAAAGCGCGCTCGATCTGGTGCGATGCGATCGGTAAACTCTAAGCGAAACTTCAAGGCCGGCACGTAGGGCGTCTGGGCGACGAGGTAGCCGCCGGGCGCGAGGGTGCGATGGAATTCGCGAGAGGCGGCCTCGGGATTCGAGACGTGTTCGAGCACGTGGTTGCAGAGAATAATATCGAAGCGCTCGTCGGCGAACTCCATGCGCTCGCAATCGACCCGCAGAAACTCCGGCGATGTCGGAAAGAGATCGCCGCGGATATATTCGGCGGGTTGGCGGGCGACGATGAGGGGAGAGATTTTCGCTTCCGGCGCGATATGGAGGACGCGCGCGCCCGCGAAGCGGTCGGCGAGCCCGGAGACCGTGAGATAGAGCCAGAGATGACGGTCCCGATCGTTGCAACCGCAGTTCGGGCAAAGATAATGCTGGAGATCGGATCCTACCGTCCCCATCATCACCATCAGGGGGCTGCGAGCGTCGGCGTTGGGATGCGGTAACCACGCGTCGACCTCTCGTTCGCAGACGATGCAGAACGGCATCGCTTATCGGACGCTCACGAACCGATGCCCGTACCCAGGCGCTCGCGCGCGATCAACTGCGTCGCGTTGAAGAGCGACTCGAATTGTCCGGCATCGGTCCACCATCCGTCGAGCACGTCGTAGTGAAGGTCGCCTTCGCGAATGTAGTGGTTGTTGACGTCGGTGATCTCAAGCTCGCCGCGATTCGATGGTTTGATGCGACGGATGAAATCGAAGACGCGGCGGTCGTACATGTAGATCCCGGTGACGGCATACCCGCTCTTCGGCTGCGCGGGCTTCTCTTCGATGCGAACGATCCGTTCGCCGTCGAGCTCGGGTACGCCGAAACGCTCGGGATCCGGCACCGCTTTGAGCAGGATGCGCGCTCCGGAATCCTGCTGTTCGAATCGCCGCACGTACGGCGAGATATCGTCCTGAACGATGTTATCGCCAAGAATCACGACGACGCGATTCCCTTCGGCGAAATGCTCGCAGAGCTTGAGCGCGTCGGCGATGCCGCCCTCGCCCTCTTGATAGGTGTAATAGATATCCTTCAGGCCGAATTCCGAGCCGTTTCCGAGCAAGCGCAGAAAATCGCCGGCGGAGTTGCCGCCGGTCACGATCATAATATCCTTGATTCCGGCGCGTACCAGCGTCTCGATGGGATAGTAGATCATCGGCTTGTCGTAGATCGGCAGAAGATGCTTGTTCGTCACCTTCGTCAGCGGGCGCAAGCGGCTACCGAGCCCACCTGCGAGGATGATGCCTTTCATGCGAATGAACGCTCCTTATCGGTGCGCGTATTGGCGCTGGTAGTATGCGAGAAATTCGCCGGATTTCAGCGGACGCCACCACGATTCGTTGTCGCGGTACCAGGCGATCGTCGCTTCGAGCCCGCGTTCGAACTCGACCGCCGGGCGCCAGCCGAGCGCGTGCGCTTTGCTGCTGGAGATTGCGTAGCGGCGATCGTGCCCCTCGCGGTCGGCGACGTGCCGCACGTGGCTCTCGAAGGAGCGGCCGCAACCGGCGAGCAGGCGACGGGTAATATCGAGATTGGTGCGTGGGTTGCCGCCGCCGATATTGTAGATCTCGCCGGGCTCGCCGCGTTCGAGAACGGTGAGGATGCCGCGCGCGTGGTCCTCGACGTGGAGCCAATCGCGCACCTGCAGGCCGTCGCCGTAGAGCGGTACGCTCGTATCGTCGATGAGGTTGGTCACGAAGAGCGGGATCAGTTTTTCGGGGTACTGGTAGGGGCCGTAGGTGTTGCTGCCGCGCGTCACGAGGACCGGCAGGTCGTAGGTCGCGCGATAGGCGAGGACTTGGAGGTCGCCGCCGGCCTTGCTCGCGCTGTAGGGGCTGCGGGGGCGCAGCGGGGAGCTCTCGACCGATTCGCCGCTCTCGACGTCGCCGTAGACTTCGTCGGTCGAGACCTGGAGGTAGCGGGGAATCCGCCGCTCCCGGAGTGCCTCGAGAAGGGTGTGGGTGCCGAGGATATCGGTCCGCAGAAAGGCCTCCGGGTCGAGGATAGAGCGGTCCACGTGGGTCTCGGCGGCAAAATTGACGATGGCGTCGACCCCCTCGCCGATCGCCGCGGCGACCGCGGCGGGGTCGGTGATATCGCCCTTGAGGAAGTGGTAACGCGGGTTTTCGGCGATCGAGGCGAGGTTGGCGGGGTTCGCGGCGTAGGTCATGGCGTCGAGATTGACGATCTCCACCTCCGGGCGCTCGGCGACGAGGAGGCGGATGAAGGCCGACCCGATGAATCCGAGGCCGCCGGTAACGAGATAACGCATCGCGGGCTCCTTCGCGCTTGCGCGACCTCCCTCCGCCCGTGCTATACTCCGAGGGTTGTCAACTCGCCCGGCACGGAGGCCGGGTCTCGATGGTCCCAAAGAACGCTCGCACGGCTCGGAGAGCGCCGCGGTCGGGGGCCAGCTGAAAGGAACCCTTCAATGTCCGTTATTTCGATGCGCGAGCTTCTTGAAGCCGGCGTGCATTTCGGTCACCAGACCCGCCGTTGGAACCCGAAGATGAAACCGTACATCTTCCAGGAGCGCAACGGTATCTACATTATCGATCTCGCCATCACGCTCCAGCGCGTCCGCGACACCTATGAAGTGGTGAAGCAGATGTCGCGCGAGGGGCGCGTCATTCTTTTCGTCGGCACCAAAAAGCAGGCGCAGGAAGTCGTGAAGGACGAAGCCGAGCGCGCCGGGACGTTCTACATCAACCAGCGCTGGTTGGGCGGAACGCTCACGAACTTCTCGACGATTCAAAAACGCATCGCGCGGCTGCGCGAGCTCGAAGAGATGCGCCTCCAAGGCGATTTCGACCGCTTGCCCAAGAAAGAGGTCGCGAAGCTACAAGACGAGCTCAACAAGCTCGAACGCTTCCTCGGCGGCATCAAAGACATGCACCGCCTCCCCGACGCCATCTTCATCGTCGACCCGAAGAAGGAGCGCATCGCGGTGCTCGAGGCACGCAAGTTAGGCATTCCGACGATCGCCGTGATCGACACGAACTGCGATCCCGACGAAATCGATTATCCGATTCCCGGAAACGACGATGCGATTCGCGCGGTGAAGCTGATGGTCGGGAAGATGGCCGACGCGATCATCGAGGGGCGCACGGAGGCGGAGAGCTCCTTCGACGGTGCGGTCTACGCCCAGGCTCCGACGAACGAGGCGGGTGCCTTCGAGCCGGCGGAGGCCGTCGCCGGCTAGTTGTCGTCGCCCGAGAGGAAAACCCGTCGCAAGGGAGGCCGTCGTCGGCCTCTCTTCGCGCGCATGAAAGCAAACGAACGCCAAGGAGAGAATCTGTGAGTACTATGACCTACCAACCGAAGGCCGATGAGATCAAGGCCCTGCGCGACGAAACCAGCGCCCCGATGATGGATTGCCGGAAAGCACTGGTGGAGGCCGCCGGCGACCGCGAGCGCGCGAAGGCGCTCCTGCTCGAACGCGGTGCGGCGCAGGCGCAGAAGAAATCCGAGCGTGCCGCAAACGAAGGGTTGGTTGGAAGCTACATTCACGCCGGCGGAAAGATCGGCGTCTTGGTCGAGGTGAACTCCGAGACCGATTTCGTCGCCCGCAACCCGAAATTCGGCGAACTCGTTCGCGACGTCGCGATGCACGTCGCCGCGATGTCGCCCGCCTACCTCGATCGTGCGTCGGTACCCGAAGAGGTGATCGCCGAAGCGCGCAAAGAGCTCGAAGCCGCCGTGCCTCCCGGCAAGCCGCCCGAGGTCGCAGCGAAGATCGTCGAGGGCAAGCTCAACAAGTGGTACGAAGATCACTGCCTGCTCGATCAGTCCTTCGTGAAGGACGATTCGATCACGGTCGGCGACCTCGTCAACGCGGCCGTCGGAGCGCTCGGCGAAAATATTCGCGTCCGTCGTTTCGTGAAGTTCGCGCTGGGCGAGTAGGAATTCGTGCAGGCGAGCCCCGCGCGCTTCTCGCGCGTCCTCATCAAACTCTCCGGAGAGGCGTTCGCGTCGAACGCGAACGGTGTCGATGTGCGGACGACCGAAACGATGGCGCGCGAGATCGCCGATGTCGCCCGTAGCGGCATCAGCATCGCCGTCGTCGTCGGGGGCGGAAATATCTGGCGTGGGAAAGAGCACGAAGCCGCCGGCATGGAGCGGGCGACCGCCGACTACATGGGCATGCTCGCCACGACGATCAACGCACTCGCCTTGCAAGATGCGCTCGAACGTATCGGCGTGCCCTCGCGCGTGCAGACGGCGATCGCGATGCATCAAATCGCCGAACCTTACATTCGCCGGCGCGCGATCCGCCATCTCGAAAAGGGGCGCGTCGTCATTTTCGCCGCCGGAACCGGCAACCCGTACTTTACCACCGATACCGCCGCGGCGCTCCGCGCGGTCGAGGTGGGCGCGGAGGCGATCTTGAAGGCGACGAAGGTCGACGGGATCTACACCGCCGACCCGAAGAAAGATCCCGATGCCCGGCGCTTCGAGCGGATCGATTACATGGACGCGCTCAATCGCGGACTCGAGGTGATGGATAGCACCGCGATGGCGCTCTGTATGGACAATCGCTTGCCGATTCTCGTCTTCGATATGGGCGTCTCCGGCAACATTCGTCGGGCGATCTACGGCGAGGCGATCGGAACTTACGTTGGAAAAAATGAGGCGACGGTGATCGCCGGAGGAGTTGCATGAGCGATACGTTCTTCAAAGATGTCGAAAGCAAGATGCAGAAATGCGTCGATGCGACGCGGGCCGAGTTCGCCGCCATCCGCACCGGACGGGCGACTCCGGCGTTGCTCGATCGTTTGCACGTCGATGCCTACGGGCAGAGCGTCCCGTTGAAGCAGGTCGCCGGTATCGCGACCCCCGACGCGCGGACGCTCGTCATTACCGCATACGATAAGGGCGTCGTCGGCGAGATTCGCAAGGCGATCGAAAAGAGCGATCTCGGCATGAGCCCGAACGTCGACGGAACGACCATTCGCTTGAGCGTGCCGCCGTTGAACGAAGAACGGCGCCGCGATCTCGTCAAAGTAATTAAGAAGAAGTCCGAAGATGGGAAGATCGCCCTGCGGAACGTGCGCCACAAGGCGCACGACGATATTAAAGGACAACTGAAGAACTCGACGATTACCGAGGACGCGAGCAAACGCATGCAAGAGCAGCTGCAGAAGCTCACCGATCGCTACAGCAAGGATATCGACGCGCTCGTCGCGACCAAAGAAAAAGAAGTCATGGAGGTCTGACGCATAGCTTCGTGGATCCGCAACTCGCGCTGATGCCCGAGGTCCAGGCCCGCCGATTGCTCGGCGATCGGTGCCTGCGGACGCATGTCGTCCGCCCCTTCGGCGCCTGGGTCGGCGTGGGAAGGCTCCGCGTCATCAACGTGCGCGCGACCGAGGGCGGCCTCGAGCTGCTCGCGGGATACGAACGCTACGATCGCGTCGACGCAACGTGAAAACCTCCGTTCCGCAACCGCCCTCCGAGGCCGCCGCCGCGATTCCGCGCCATATCGCGATCATTATGGACGGCAACCGTCGGTGGGCGCGCCGTCGCGGTTTGCCCGCCGTCGAGGGGCATCGGCGCGGTATCCTCGCCTTGCGAGAGGTCACGCGCGCGGCGAGCGACCTCGGCGTCGAAGTGCTGACGGTCTACGGATTCTCGACCGAAAACTGGCGCCGCGAACCGAGCGAGATCTCCTTTCTCTTCGATCTCTGCGTCTTTTTCGCGCGCACCGAAATTGCCGAACTCAAAAAAAACAACGTGCGCGTGCGAATCATCGGCGATTGGGAGGCGTTGCCGGCGCGTTCGCGCGAGGCGTTGGAATCGCTCGCGCGCGAGACGGCCTCGAACACCGGTCTGCTGCTCAACCTCGCGGTGAACTATAGCTCGCGAGCGGAGCTTCGCGACGCGATGCGCGCGGTCGCTCGCGAGGTCGCGGCGGGCAGATTGGCCCCCGAGGCGATCGACGAAGAGACGCTCGCCGCGCACCTCACGACCGCCGACCTTCCCGATCCCGATCTCGTCATTCGCCCCGGCGGCGAGCAACGGCTCTCGAACTTCATGCTCTATCAAGCCGCCTACGCGGAGTTGGTGATGAGCGATATTTTCTGGCCCGATTTCTCTCGTGCGGATTTAACCGCAGCGATCGAAGAGTTCGGTAGGCGCGCGCGGCGCTGGGGCGCATGAGCGAGTCGGTCGCGTCGAGCTCTGCCTCCGCGGTGATGTCGGGGCGACCGCGAGTGACGAAGCGTCGGGTCGCCGTCGGCCTGCTAATCGCCGCAATCGGGCTACCATCGATCGCGTGGGCGCCGGCGTTCGATCTGCTGGTTCTCGCGATCGGCCTCGCGTGTATCTACGAACTCAACGCGCTCTGCGAGATAAAGGGACAGGAGCTCGAATATCCGATCGCCGTTCTCGGGGTCTTCGCTTACATCGTTCTCGCGAGCCTCAATCGATTGCAAAAATGGGAGGGCGTCTTGCTCGCGGGGGTAACGATCGCGGCGTTTTCCATCGGCATGTACGGCGATCAGCGCGGCTATTTCGCGCGCACCGCCTACACGCTGCTCGCCGTGCTCTATATCGGCAAGCTCCTCACCTATCTCGTCTTTTTGCGGAACGTTCCCGGCGTCGGTGCGTTCTGGACGGTCTTCGCACTGCTCTGCATCGCCCTGACCGATATCTTCGGTATGTTGATCGGCAACCGTTTCGGGCGCCGTCAACTCACGCGTATCTCGCCGAAGAAGACCGTCGAGGGCTCGGTCGGAGCGTTGCTCGCCGTCTCGGCGTTCGCGGCGATCGCGAGCACCTACGCGCCGCTGGGGCTCACGCTCTGGCAGGCGGTGGCACTCGCAGCGGCGACCAACATCGGCGCGCAAGCCGGCGACCTCGTCGAATCGGCGCTCAAGCGCGACGTCGGTGTGAAAGATACGGGAACCGCAATCGTCGGCCACGGCGGATTTCTCGATCGCTTCGATTCCTATCTCTTCGGCGGGACCGTGTTTTTTGCGACGCTCCACATTCTCGGGTTGCTGAGCGTACGCTGATATGCCGCGCAGAAAAGTAGCGATTCTCGGTTCGACGGGATCGATCGGGACGCAGGCCCTCGACGCGATCGCGGCACATCCCGACCGTTTCGACGTCGTCGCGCTTGCGGCCGGGAAGAACCTGGCGCTCCTGGAGCGTCAAGTGCAACGTTTCGCGCCCGGCATCGCCGTCGACGCGCGCGACGGAGCGGAGGGCTTGTTGCGCGCCGCAACGGAGAGCGGCGCCGATATCGTGCTCGCGGCGACGACGGGTGCGGTCGCGCTCGACGCGATCTTCGCTGCCGCCGAGCGCGGTATCGATCTCGCCGTCGCCAACAAAGAAGCGATCGTCGCCGCAGGCGAACTCCTCGTCGATGCCGTCGCGCGCGGCGGCGGGCGCCTGCTCCCGGTCGACTCCGAACATAGCGCGCTCTTTCAGTGCCTCGTCGGCGAGGATCCCGCGCGGGTCGCGGCGTTGTTGATCACGGCGTCCGGGGGGCCGTTCCGCGACGCCTCGGCCGAAGCGATCGCGTCGGCGACGCTCGAGCAGGCGCTCGAGCATCCGACCTGGCGCATGGGCACGAAGAATACGATCGATTCGGCGACCCTCATGAACAAGGGGCTCGAGGCAATCGAGGCGTCGCGGCTCTTCTCGATGCCCGCGGATCGCGTGCTGGTCGTCGTCCACCCGCAGTCCCTCCTGCACGGGGCGGTGCTCTTTAGCGACGGCAGCGTGAAGGCCCAACTCTGCGCCCCCGATATGCGGGTGCCCATCGGCTACGCCCTCGCCTATCCCGAGCGGCTGGCGAAGGCGCCGACGGCGATGCCGTTGGATCCCCTCACGCTCCTTGGGGCACAACCGAATGCGGCGCTGCTGCGTTATGATTACGAACGTGTCGATATGCAGCGCTTCCCCAGCCTCGCCCTCGCTTACGACGCCTTACGGCGCGGCGGCTGCGCTCCCGCCGTGCTCTCGGCGGCGAACGAAATCGCCGTCGAAGCCTTTGTTGCGGGCGCGATTCGCTTCGGCGATATTCCCACGCTCGTCGGCGAGGCGCTCGAGGGCGTTCCCCACGACGATCTCACGCTTCCCGGCCTCCGCAGTGCCGACGATGCGGCGCGCGCGTTCGTGC
>JAJZVP010000058.1 GCA_021845615.1 bacterium
ATCGTCCAACACGGGCTCGAGCCGACCGAGCGCCGCGAAGTCTACGGCTGCGATATCACCTATGTGACGAACAACGAGGTCGGCTTCGACTATCTGCGCGATAACATGGCGTGGCAGAAAGAAGATCTCGTTCAGCGCGATCTCTATTTCGCGCTAATCGACGAAGTGGACTCGATCCTCATCGACGAAGCGCGGACGCCGTTGATCATCAGCGGTCCCTCGCAAGAATCGACCGATCTCTATGGGAAGTTCGCACAAGTCATTCCGCGCCTTAAAAAGGGCGAAGATTATACGGTCGACGAGAAGGCGCACGCCGTCCCCGTTACGGAAGCCGGCGTCGCCAAGGTCGAGAAGATGCTCGGCATCTCCAACTTGTACGACCAGCGAAATATCGAACTCGCGCATCAATTGAATGCCGGGCTTAAGGCCTGGAACCTCTTCCATCGCGACCAGCAGTATATTATTAAAGACGACGAGATCGTCATCGTCGACGAATTCACCGGGCGATTGATGTACGGTCGCCGCTACTCCGACGGTATCCACCAAGCGATCGAAGCGAAGGAAGGCATCAAAGTTCGCGGTGAGGATCAGACCCTCGCGACGATCACTTTCCAGAACCTGTTCCGCCTCTACGATCACCTCGCCGGTATGACCGGCACCGCAAAGACGGAAGAGCGGGAATTTCGGGAGATCTACAGCCTCGACGTCGTTACGATTCCGACGAACATGCCGATGGTGCGAAAAGATTTCCCGGATATCGTCTTCAAGAGTGAGAAGGCGAAGTTCGCGGCGGTGGTCGACGAAATTATCGCCGAGCACGGCAAGGGGCGCCCGGTCCTCGTCGGCACGCGTTCGATCGAGAAGAGCGAATTGCTGGCCGGGAACCTGCGCCGCAAGGGCGTCGAATGCAACGTGCTCAACGCGAAGTATCACGAGCAGGAAGCCGACATTATTAAAGATGCCGGCAGCCACGCGCAGGTGACGATCGCCACGAATATGGCCGGCCGCGGCACCGATATCAAACTCGGCGACGGGGTCGCCGAGATCGGCGGCCTGCATATCATCGGCACCGAGCGCCACGAATCGCGGCGTATCGACAACCAGTTGCGCGGCCGTTCCGGGCGTCAGGGCGACCCGGGGTCGACGCGCTTCTACCTCTCGTTAGAAGACGAAGTGATGCGGCTTTTCGGCGGCGACCGAATGACCTCGATGATGGAGCGCGTCGGCTTTACCGACGAGGCGCCGATCGAATCCAAACTGGTATCGCGTAGCATCGAACACGCGCAAAAGCGCGTGGAGAACCACAACTACGAAATTCGCAAGCACGTTCTCGAGTACGACGACGTGATGAACAAGCAGCGCGAGATCATCTACGCCGATCGCCGGGCGATCCTCGAAGGAACCTTCGATTCGCGCTCGTTCATGCTGCAGACGCTCGCCGCGAAAATCAACGAATCGATCGAACAGAATATCGCGGAGAACGCTCATCCCGGCGACTGGGACCTTCCGGAGGTTCTCAACGAACTCGAAATCATCTTCCCGGTGAAGCAGAGCGTGACGTTGGAAGAATTGGGACGTCACGATCGCGAGGGAATCCGTCGCTTGCTCGAAGAGCGCGCCATCGCGGCCTACGAGAAAAAGGAGGCCGAGGTCGGCCCCGATATGATGCGCGTCATCGAGCAGCGCTTCTTATTGTTGCCGATCATCGATCGTCAGTGGGTCGATCACCTTTACGTGATGGATCACTTGAAGAACGGGATCGGCCTGCGCGGGTACGGACAGATCGATCCGCGCGTCGAATACGAAAAAGAAGCCTTCGAAATCTTCGAAGACCTGAAAAACAACATCGCCGACGAAGCGATTAAGGCACTCTTCCACGTGCAGATCGAGTACGGAGAGGAGGCCCCCAACGGCGCGCCGATCTCGCTGCAGGGCGGCGAGGGCGAGGCCGAAGGCGGCCACCTTTCCGAGCGCGACGTCGAAGCGTTGCTCGGACCGATACCCGGCGGGGCTCGGCCGGAGCGCGAGTTGCGCACCAATCTCGGTGGCGAAGAGCCGGCGAAACCGAAGCACCGCGAACAGCCCAAAGTCGGCCGGAACGATCTCTGCCCCTGTGGGAGCGGAAAAAAATACAAGAAGTGTCACGGCGCGCCGGGAGCGGCGGCACTCGGTTAACCGCCGCTCTGGAGCGCGACTAGAGCCGCGTGTATCGGATGCGTGGATCGAGGATCGGCGGCGGGACGGCAATCGGCCCGCCGATTCGTTGAGGCGGGCCTTGCATCGCACCGGTGACGAGGTCGCCGCCGAGGTCGACGTCCTGCGCGTTCGCGCGAACATCGACGCCTTGCCCGTTCTGCGAGAGCGTGGTGGCGATCGTCCCGCCGTTCCCGTCGTCGACGTTCACTTGCATGGAGCCATCGGCGTTCCATGAGATCGCCTCGCTGGGAAGCGAGAGATTTTGGCCGCGTGCGAGCGCGGTCGTATTTCCGTTCTGCGAGATCGTTGCGTTGCCGTCGGCGCCGTAGGTGAGGACGGTGGCGCCGCCGTTGGTGGTGATGCTCGCCGAAGCGTTGTAGGTGACTCCACGCGCATTGGGTGCCGTCGGCGTCGTCGAGATCGAAAATCCGCCGGGCACCGAATCGGAATCGAGGAGATCGCCGTGCCCGCTCATCGAATCCCAGCTGCCGTTGAGGTTTCCCGCCGAACTCTCTCCCGTGAAACGCAGGTGCGGATCGCCGGTCGAGGAGCCGCCGGCGTTTGAAAAATAATTCTCCGGCGCTGCGGTTGGGATTCCGGGGCCGCCCGGGATCCCTCCGCCATTGAGGAGCGAGCCGAGCATACCGATGAGCTGCATCAGTAAATTCGAAATGCCCCCTAACGGCCCGGGAATGGGGAATGCACCGCCGCCCTCGGAGAAGCCGGGTGGGAGAAGGCGTGCGATGCCGTCGTTCGTGCCGGCGGAGCCGCGCGTTCCCGGATTTTCGAGAGCCTGCAGTGGGTCGGCGAACGACGAGAGCCCGCCGAGAATATTGGGCAGCGTGGTCTGTGTGTTGAGATCGAGCATGATGCCTCCATCGGGGTAGTGGTATCTCTCGTTCACGCGCGGGGGCGTGGTTGGAAAGGTGCTCGCGCAAAAATCCAGAAGCGACCGCGCCGCAATGAGTCAAACGCAACGAACCTCGATCTCTGCCGGAAGCGCTCGCCTCGAGGGCCTCAAGGAGCGTCTTTGACTATGCCGGTAAGGCGCGCCGTGCTTCCGAACTCGACCAGCGGTCGCGTGCGGAAGGCTTCTGGGAGGACGCCGGGTCCGCTCAGCGGACGATGAAAGAGCTCGCCGATCTCCGTGAGGAGCTCGGCACGATGGATCGGATCGCCGCGGCGCTCTCCGAGGCGCGCGAGATGCTCGAACTCTTCGGCGACGATGAAAGCGCGCAGAGGGAGATCGACGCCAGCATCGCCACCTGCGACCGCGAACTCAACGAGCTGGAGATGGCCGCGAATTTCGACGGCGAGTTCGACAATCACGGAGCGATCGTGAGCATTTTCGCCGGTGCGGGCGGAGTCGACGCCGCCGATTGGACGCAGATGCTCCTACGCATGTATCTGCGATGGGCCGAAGGGCACGGCTTCCAGACGCAACTCGTAGAGGAGTCGCCGGCGGAAGAAGCCGGGCTGAAATCGGTGACGTTCTTCGTGCGCGGCCGGAACGCGTACGGCATGTTGGAGAGCGAGCGCGGCGTCCACCGCCTGGTTCGCCTCTCGCCGTTCGACCAAGCGCATCGACGCCACACCTCGTTTGCCGCGGTCGACGTGATTCCGGAGATTACCGGCGAAGAGCATGGCGAAGTGACGATCAAACCCGACGACGTCCGTATCGAAACCTTTAAGTCGGGCGGTTCGGGCGGCCAGTACGTCAATAAAACCGAGTCGGCGATCCGCATCATCCACGAGCCGACCGGTATCGTCGTCGCCTCGCAACAAGAACGATCGCAGGCCCAGAACCGCGAAGTCGCGATGAATATCTTGCGCGCGAAACTCGTGCAGCGGGCCGCGCAGGAGCGCGACGAACGCCTGAGTACGTTGCGCGGCGAACGGCAGGCGAACGAATGGGGATCGCAGATTCGCTCCTACGTCCTGCAGCCCTATCAGCTGGTCAAGGACCATCGTACCAACGTTGAGGTCGGCGACGCTCAGGGCGTCCTCGACGGCGAAATCGACGCGTTCGTGTGGCCGTACCTTCAGACGCGCCGCGCCGCAATCGGCGCCACGCAGTAGCGGGCGTGGGGCGGCGACTTCCGTGGGCGATCGCCGCCGGATACGCGGCGATTTTTACCGCGCTCGGAGCGTGGCGGTATGCGGTGCACCGAAACTTGGTCGATTTCGGCATCTTCGCGCAGAGCCTTCGAACGAATTTTTTTTGCCTCTGTAACACGATCGAAGGCAGCCATTGGGCCTTCCATTTTTCGCCGATTCTCGCCGTGCCGATGCTGCTGTTGCACGTGTGGAACTCTCCGCTGGTGCTGGTGGCGATACAATCGGCCGCCTGCGCGCTGGTCATTCCTGCGGTCTACGCTCTCGTCGAACGTCGCGCCGACGCGCGCGTTGCGGCGCTGGCGGCATGGATCGCCGCGCTCTATCCTCCGCTCGCAGGGTTGGCGTTCGTGGATTTCCACGAGAACGCATTCGCCCCGGCGGCGGTGCTCTGGCTCGTGTGGGCTCTCGACGCGCGGCGTTTCCGCCTCGCAGCGCTCTTCGCCGCGTGCGCCATCGGCGTGAAGGAAGATCAGGCACTCTTTATTGCGGTCGGTGCGCTCGCGACGGCGTGGGTGCTGCGCGGCGATGCCGCGATGCGGCGTTTTCTGTTCGGACTCGCGGCGTTCGCCTTCCTCGTCGTCGCGCTCTTCTTTTTCGCGATCGCTCCGCACGTCGGCGCGAACCCGGCGTGGCAACCGACCCGCTTTTACGCGTGGAACGCGGCGGACGTTCGCGCGCTGCCGGCGACTTCGCTGGCGCGCCTCGGGTTTCTCGTCCTCGCGCTCGCGCCGCTCGCATTCCTTCCGCTGCAATCGCGGGCGATCGTGCTTGCGATTCCGGCATTCGCCGAGGTGCTACTCTCGCGAATGCCCACGACGTTTACGATGGGAACGCACTACGCCGGCGCGTGGATCGGCTATCTGCTCGCGGCCGTCGCCTTCGCAATTCCACGCGCGTCGATTCGCCGTTCGTACGTCGCGCTCGCGTTTTGCGCGCTCGAATTCGCGCTCGCCGATCCGTTGCACCCGGCACTGAACCTCCGACCGATCGAAGCGCGCGACCACGCGCTCGACGCCTATCTGCGGCGCTGGCCCGTCGGCCTCGCGGTCGCCACGCAAGAAGAGGCCTTCGGCCATCTCGCGCTTCGCGACGCCGGGGCGACCTTGCTTCCCGACGACGCCGGCGCTCCGCTACCCGCCTCGGTCGTGTTGATCGACCGCGCGTACCCGCGTTCGCCGCGCCTGGTGGAGAACGCCGCGCGGCTCGCGACGCTCGAAGCGGATGGAGGGCTGCGCGTCGTCGTTAGGTGTGGATCGATTCTCGTAATGATTCGAGGGAATCGAGCGCGCGCTGCGGCCATCCCGAGCTGCCCTCAAGCGTCGCGCTAGGCGCGGCCCAGGGGCGCCAACGCGCGCGTTGCAGCACAAAATCGGGTCCGCTTTTGTAGACCGCGACGCAGGGCGTTCCGAGGATGCCCGCAACGTGAATCGCCCCGGAATCGGGGGCGACGAGCGCGTCGGCCGCCGCGATTGCCGCGATCCACGACCGAAGATCTTCGAACCATTCGATTCCGGAAAGCCCTGCGGTAAGCTCGCGGATGCTCGCCCGTTCGGCGGCTGGGGCAAGCAGCGTTATCTCGCCGACGCGCTCGCGCGCGCGGTCGAGAAAGGCGCGAACGTCGGAGAGCGCGATGCCGAGCCGCTCCCACTTCGACGTGAGTTGCAGCGCGACGCGATGGGATGCGGCGACGCGCGGCTCCAAGATGAGGCTGCGAAGTCGTGCGGGGTCGCGCGATGGGCGAACTCCGGGGGCGAGTAACGATGCGCCGAGCGAGAAGAGAACCTCGCATTCGTGCGGCGCGCGCGCGTCGAGCCCCGCGCTGCGGTACTGCGTTTCGGTGAGCAGCGAGCGAACCCAGAGCGATTTGAGCGGTTTGCCCCAACCATTTTGGAAACCGATGCGATGCGGGGCCGCGAGCGCTGCGGCGAGCCGGTACCCGGCGGGATCTTCGGTTGCGACGAGGACATGCGAGTAGCGATTCGGGCGAAGTTCCTCGGCGAAGCTCCGGATCGCGTCGCGATTTGCGACGCTTTCATCGCGTTGGGCGAAGGGCGCGACGTACGTGTGCCGCAGCGCGCCTCGCACGAAGAGTTCGCGAGCGGCGGGCGCGACGACGATATCGGTCGGTACCGCAGCCTCGCGCAGGGCGAGAAGTAAGGGCGCGAGCGCCAGCGTATCGCCGAGGGCGTCGAGGCGGACGATGAGGGCCGATGAGGAATCAGTCACGCCGAGCTATGCTTGCGCGCGAGAATCTCGTTACCTTCGCCGAATTCCCCGGGCGGCGCATCGTCCGGCGTTTCGGGTATGTCTCGGGGCAGGCCGAGCAGCCGCAGAATCGCCTGCGCTCGACCTTTCGCAGCATCGGGTTGCTCGTCGGCCTCGCACCGGTGGAATTCGTGAGCGATGCCGAGCGCCTGCGCGCTGAGGCCCTGGAACGGCTGCGCGAGCGCGCGGAACGACTCGGCGCGAATGCCGTGCTCGGGTTGCAATTTCACGTCAGCGAGCGCCCCGACGGCTCGTGCGTGGTGATCGCCTTCGGGGAAGCGGTACGCGTCGTGCGCGAGGAGAGGAAATGAGCTTGGAGGAGCGCGCACGGCGCGAACGCGCGCTGCAGCAGGGAGCCGCACGCGCGAGTGCGTGCCGGGCCTGCGCGATCGGAGCGCAGCGCCGGAATAACGTGTACGGCGAGGGCGACCCCTGCGCCGATCTCATGTTGGTCGGTGAGGGGCCCGGCGATACCGAAGATCGCCTCGGCCGACCGTTCGTAGGGCGTGCCGGAGAGCTGCTCGAGAAGATGTTGGGAGCGATCGGGCTGGCGCGCGAGGACGTCTACATCGCCAATACGGTCAAGTGTCGGCCGACCTCGCAGGGCGAGCGGGGGCTGAAGAACCGGGCCCCCGACCCGGCGGAGATGGCGAATTGCCGCCCCTTTCTCGACGAACAGATCGAGATTATCCGGCCGAGAGTCTTGCTCGCGCTTGGGGCGCCCGCCGCGAAATCGTTCCTCGGCCCGTCCTACGCGATCACCAAGCAGCGCGGGCGTTGGGAGCGCGGCCCGCTCGAGATTCCGCTGCTGGTCACATTCCACCCCGCGTACGTGCTCCGGCAGACCGGCGGCGAGTTGACCGCGGTGAAGCGCCTCGTCTGGGACGATCTCAAAGCGGTGCGGAGCCGGATCGACGAGCTCCGAGCGGAGCTCCCCTCCGCGACTGCGCGCCAGGTCGACCTCTTCGAAGGGCCCTCCGTGGTAGAGTAAGAGCCATGTATCGCGACCCGAAAGCGATCTGGCTGCGCGAGGTCGTCGGACGCGCCGGATTTGCTACCCCCGAGGCCTTCTCCGCCGAGTTCGAACTCAAGCCGTACCGCATCGAGCAGCTCTATCGAGCGGCGATGCGCGAGTTGCTCGGAGGCGTCGAGGATGTCACCACGCTGCCGCTCGATCTGCGCGCGCGCTTGCAAGGGCGCGGCATTCGCTTCTCTACCGTCGAGCCGGTGGTCGTGCAACGGTCGAATGACGGACAGACGACCAAAGCATTGCTCGGGCTTCGCGACGGTAAGCAAGTCGAAGCGGTGCTGATGGAGCACCGCGAAGGGCGCACCACGGTCTGTATCTCATCGCAGGCGGGTTGTGCGTTCGCGTGCGCCTTCTGTTCGACCGGGCAGGCCGGGTTTTCGCGACATCTTACCGCAACCGAGATTGCCGACCAGGCCAGATTCTTTGCGCGCGAACTCAAAGAGCGTGGAAAGAAGATCACCAATATCGTTTTCATGGGGATGGGCGAACCGTTTCATAATTACGATGCGGTGATGGAGGCCGTTGCGTTGCTGCACGATCCCAACGGTATGGGAATCGGCCACCGTCACATAACGATCTCGACGGTCGGCTGGGTCGATCGAATCGACGATTTCACCAACGAACATCTCCAGGTGAACCTCGCGATCTCGCTGCACGCCCCCGACGATGAAACGCGCGGATCGATCATGCCGGTGAATCGCCGTCACGATATCGCCGAGTTGATGGCCGCCTGCGAGCGCTACGTCGCAGCGACGAAACGGAAGGTCTTTTTCGAGTACGTGATGCTCGCCGGAACTAACGACAGCGATCGGCATGCGCGCGCGCTCGCCGATCTCATGCGCGGGCATCTCTATCACGTGAATCTGATTCCGTATAACGCCACCCCCGACGCACCATTCCAGGGCAGCAGCGACGAGCGGGTCTGGAAATTCGCGAAGATCCTCGAGGATGCCGGCGTTCCCTCGACCGTGCGACACAACATGGGCACCGATATTTCGGCCGCCTGCGGGCAATTGCGCGCCGAGACGCAACCGAAGGCGCACGCCGTCGCCCGATAAGTGCGCTTCGGGAGGGCCGCCAACGTTCTTTCTTTCAACCAATTCGGTTTGACTGGAGTGAAGGAACGTGCGCCGGGTGGAGCGCATGGGAAGTGGCATGGGAAAAATGACGGGGCAATTCGTTTTCTCCGGAATCGCCGTTACCGATTATCCAAGAGCGTCGGCCTGGTACGAAACGCTCTTCGGCGCTCCCCCCGACGCGATCGTTCAAGAAGGCGTCGAGTGCATGTGGGAGCTCAGGGAAGGCGCTTGGATCTACATCGTCGTGGATCGCGAACGAGCCGGGAAATCGATCGTCACGATTGCCGTACACGACTTGCAAGACGCGCTGGCCGGAGCGTCGGCAAGCGACGCGCATCGTTACTCTATGGAAACCCGCCCGGGAGTCTACCACAAAGCCGTATTCTCAGATCCCGACGGCAATACCGTGACCCTCGCGAAACTTCTCCAGGCGAAATAATTCGAGCCATCTCCCCCGATCGCGAGCGATGGCGCACGGAGGGCGAGCTGACTGCGCGGAAGGTGCCCGTCGCGATTTGAGGTAGCCTGGTGGGAGCGGCTAATAATTGCCGATCTCACTGATACTCCGGAAAATCATGTTCCAAACGCCCGGATCAAATGGGCTAAGCGAAGGGGGACGGCTCCTCGAAAGCGAACATGCGTTCGTGTCTCCCTTTGGGTCAAGCGAGGTGCTCCGTGGCTGCTCGTAAGCGTAAAAATGGAATCATTGAACACCGTGATTTTACCGTCGCCGACCTCTTTGCCGGGGCGGGGGGGTTAACCGAGGGTTTCCGGGGCGCGGGCTTCAGCCCGGTGGCCGCCGTGGAGTTCGACCGGTGGGCTGCGCGCACATATGCCAAAAATTTCGGGCCGCACGTCCTGGCATGCCCAATCGAAGACGTTGATATAAGTCGAGGCGTCAGCGGCCTTTCGTGGTCGGGGATGGACGCCGAGGGGTCCTCCGTAACCTTGAAAACCCCGGCCATCGACGTACTTGTAGGGGGGCCGCCATGCCAAGGGTTTAGTCCTCTTGGAAGGATGAACGACTGGTCGTTCGACGACCCTCGTAACGCGCTTTGGCGTCATTATATGCGTGTTCTCGACATTCTCAATCCTAAAATATTCGTGATTGAAAACGTTCCCGAAATTTTAAAATCCCAAGAATTCGAACGCCTAAAACGATACGTCAAGAAACTTGGAATCGGATATCAGCTTACGTCGGGCATTCTTAATGCTGCGTTTTTCGGAGTTCCGCAAAATCGTAAACGAGCTATTATTATCGGAAGTCGAATTGGGCATGCAACGTTACCTCCGGAAACCTTCGAGCGTGCCACCGTGCGTGACGCGATCGGCGACCTGCCCTTAGAGCCCACCGGTCAAGAGTTGCACGTAGGCAGAAACCCCCAAGCACGGTCGTTAGAGCGTTATAAATGTGTGCCAGAGGGGGGGAACCGATTCGACCTCGTTCGGTCGCGCCCCGACCTCGCACCTAGATGTTGGCTACGGAAAAAGACCGGAAGCACTGATGTATTCGGAAGAATGCGTTGGGATGAGCCTGCACCGACAATTCGGACGGAATTTTTTAAACCGGAGAAGGGTCGATATCTCCATCCCGTAGCCCATCGTCCGATTACACTTCGCGAAGCAGCACGCATTCAAACATTCCCCGACGAATTTGAATTTCTGGGGTCGCACGTGCAAATTGCCAAACAAATAGGTAACGCCGTGCCCGTTCGATTGGCTTACAGGATAGCGCTTCACATCCGCGCAATGCTCCTCTCCGATGGCACGCAGGCCAAGAGCGAAAACGGCAAAATCGGGGTCGCCTCCTAGGGACGCGGCCCGAGATCGCGAGCGTCTGCTCGAGTATTTTATCAAACACTCTGACCAACCGATACCCAATGAAGAACTCGCTCGCTTGCTTGGTCCTTCAAGAACGGACAGTTGGACCCGCCGCCTTCGCGAACTTCGGGAACCCCGACATGGCGGATATGAAATTTACACCAAACGCGATATGGCAAGTCTCCGCCCCGATGAGTATTTTTTCCCGACACAGGCGCGGCGACAGGGTACTCGCGAGCCGCGGATTTCAGGACGAGTGCGGGCCGAGGTAATGCTCCGCGACGCCTATACATGTCAAGCGTGTGGAGCGACCCGCGCCGACCGTTATAGTGATGGGCGACGAGTGACGCTGCATGTCGCGCATAACATTGCGGACTCGTTGGGTGGAAACGCTACGCTGGAAAACTGTTTTACATTATGTTCGCGCTGTAACGAAGCCGAGTCCAATGTCGGCTCCGATCGTCCGCAAATCGGAAAAACCATGGCCCAGGTTCGGAGGTTGCCGGATCATGAAAAGCGCGAAATCTATTTGTTCTTAAAAAAAGTTTTCGACCAATGACGAAATCTCAGCAAATGTCGCGGGTAAGATCACGTGATACGATTCCCGAAATGGTAGTCCGGCGCTTGCTATCCGGTCTTGGAGTCCGGTATCGACTCCACCGCAATGATATTCCCGGTCGTCCGGATATTTTTATAGGACGTCTGAACATCGCAATATTCATCAATGGTTGTTTCTGGCACGGACATGGGTGTCGGCGCTCGGCTCGTCCAAAGAGCAGCATTCGATTTTGGAACACAAAATTGGACCGAAACATCGAAAGGGACCGACGAGTAAGGCGTGAGCTGCGAGCGATGGGGATCGCGTCAACCACTCTTTGGACGTGTCGACAAAAGCGATTCCTCGATAGGTGCCGCGCTCTGGCGGTAAAGTATCATGCCACGGTAAAGGCGCGCTGATGCTCGATGATCTGCGGACGGCACGGAAAACGTTTCTCGCAGAATTAAAAAATAAGATATTGTGGGTAAAGCCACTGGCGAGTTTAAAAGAAAGCATTCGGAACGGCGTCGTTACTTCGCTGTTGGGAGCCGTTAGCGTAGCCGACATCGACAATGCAACCTCCATACGAATCGCATGGGATTGGGCTTCTCGTCTTCCGGGAGAATTCGCAGCGGTAAAGCCGGAGAAAGACTCCGGAAAATTATTTCAATTTGCCGTAATGGATTTTTTAAAAGCCGGATTTGACCTCGGTCGTTCGTTGCGTCCAGGCGACTGGCACTGGAAAACTGAGTGTCCTATCTCGCGCTTCGATCAGTATGCGCATCTGGACGATATAAAAAACGCCTTGCACGAAAAGCGAGAATTAAGAACCATTTTCCCGGAACAGTATATGGTTGTTCCGGACATTGTGGTATTTCGCAGTCCGCTGACGGAGACGTCCTTCGGCCAATCGCAAACGGCTGAAAAAGCGCCGATGTCGCCATTGGTCAAAGGAGCCTCATCCGGAAAGGGACTGCCTATATTGCATGCCAGCATTTCCTGCAAGATTACAATGCGGTCCGATCGCGCGCAAAACACGCGAACGGAGGCCCTCAATTTGTTGCGCAATCGGAAAGGGCGCGCTCCGGCGATCGTCGCCGTCACGGCCGAGCCCCTGCCAACGCGCCTGGCGTCGTTGGCCCTCGGTACCGGAGACGTCGACTTCGTTTATCATGCAGCCCTTCCTGAGTTGATTGGTGCCGTGGCTGCTTCAGGGAATCAAGACCAGGCGGACATGCTGACGACCCTTGTTGAGGGCCGCAGGCTCCGAGATATCGCCGATCTCGCCCTGGATCTGCTTATTTAGGTTATTGATCCGAGGCCTGTTCGGCGGAGCGCGCGATGCACGGTAGCCGCACGCTCGTCGACGACGCTCATTCGAGGCCTCCATCCACCGCGGGAGGGGGTGCCTTGCTCGAAAGCCTGGGAGGTGAGGGTTTTGGGCGCCCGCTGAGAAACCTAGTCGCCCCTATGGGTAGCAACGATGTCCGCGTAACGATGGACGAAATTACCGCGCTTGCCAAGCGGCGCGGGTTCAT
>JAJZVP010000059.1 GCA_021845615.1 bacterium
AGCCCGCAGCTCTCGGCGAAGCTGGCCGCGCTCGATGCGACCGGCATCTCGCGTTTGACGCTCGTCGTCGCGGGGACCTACGGCGCGGCACCCGCGCTCTTCGACCGTGCGACTTTTCGCTGGTCGCTCTCGCCGTTGACGTTTTTGCACGAGTGGGCGCGCGCGCTCGTGCTGGAACAACTCTACCGCGCGGCGAAGATCGCACGGAATGAACCCTACCACCACTGACCGCATGCCGACGCCCGAAGAAGCGCTCGATCGTATCGATCGCGTGATTCGCGATGCCGCGCGCGCGCGGTACGGCGCCGACGTGCCGAACGTCACCTTCGAAGCGCCGCGGCGCCCGGAGTTCGGTGATGTCGCCACCAACGTCGCCTTCGGGCTCGCAAAAGCGGCGCGCAGCGCGCCGCAGCAGATCGCGCAGACGCTGATCGAGGATGCGATTCTCTCGCGCCCCGAGATCGCCGCGCTCGTCGTCGAGGCGCAGGCGACCTCAGGGTTTATCAATCTTCGCCTCGCGCCGCAATGTTGGCAGCGCGTCGTCGAACGCGCACTGCACGAAGGCGCGCGCTACGGAGAATCCCCGCGCAACGGGACGCGTATCTCGCTCGAGTTCGGCAGTGCGAACCCAACCGGGCCGCTCGTCGTGGTGCAAGGGCGCGCGCTCTCCATCGGCGCGACGCTCGCGGCGGCGTTCTCGGCCTGCGGGTACGACGTCTTCACCGAATGGATCGTCAACGATGCGGGCGGCCAAGTCGAGACGCTCGCGCGTTCGCTCTACGCGCGCTACCGGCAGATCGCCGATCCCGGCTTCCCTTTCCCGGAAGAAGGCTATCCCGGCGAGTACCTGCTTCCCATCGCCGCCGCGCTACGCAACGAGTTCGGCGCGCGGTACGATGACGCCGAGGAATCGCTCTGGCTTCCGCTCTTCGGCACGCGCGGCCGCGACGCGCTCGTCGCCGAGCAGCAGCGCACGGTCGAGCGTTTCGGCATTCACTACGATCTCTGGCAGAGCGAGCGCGAGCTTCACGAAACCGGCAAGGTGCGCGCGGGCGTCGAACGGCTGCGCGAGTTAGGGCTCACCTACGAAAACGAGGGCGCGCTCTATTTCCGCGCCACGCAATTCGGCGACGACAAGGACCGCGTGCTCGTGAAGAGCGACGGGAAGCCGACCTATTACTGCGCCGACGTCGCCTACCATTACGAGAAGCTCAAACGCGCCGATCGCGTGATCGATCTCCTCGGCCCCGACCATCACGGCTATATCGAACGCCTGCGCGGTCTCGCAAGTGCGTTCGGCTACGCCGGGAAACTCGACGTGGCGATCGCCCAACAGGTAACGCTTTCGCGCGGCGGCGAGCAGGTCGCCATGAGCAAACGCGCCGGCGAGATCGTCACGCTCGATGCGATTCTCGACGAAGTCGGCGTCGATGCCGCGCGCTTCTTTTTCGCCATGCTGGCGACCGATACGCCGTTGGCCTTCGATCTGAAACTCGCGACCGAGCAGAGCAACGAGAACCCGGTCTATTACGTGCAGTACGGACACGCCCGCATCGCTTCGGTGCTGCGAAATGCCGACGCCGACGAACTTCGCCTCGCGCGGCGCGGCGAGACGCTCGCGCCGCTCGCCCACGCGAGCGAGATCGCGTTGATGCGCCGCATCGACGAATACCCGCGCGTCCTCCAAACGGTCGCGACGACGTTAAGCCCGCACCGCCTCGCGCGCTTCGCTCGCGATATCGCCGCCGATTTTCACGCCTTTTACGGCGAATGCCGCATTCTCTGCGACGAACGCGAGGAGCGGCTCGCGCGCCTCGCGCTCGCCTCTGCGACCCAACACGTGCTCGCGAACGCGCTGCGCGTTCTGGGAGTCGGCGCCCCCGAGAGCATGGAACGCCTCGCCTCGGACTAGCTGCGGCCGATCGAACGCAAGGGAATGCGTTCTGGATAGAGCGGGCGATCGATGAGCCGTTCGAGCGCGCTCGCCTCGGCGCTCAAAACGAATTCAGCGAACTCGGCAAACGCTTCACGTTCGGCTTCGCCTTCGGCGAAGCGTTCGTTTTCCCCGAGCTCGATTTTTCCGGCGAACGGCAGCACCTGCAGGTACGGCCCTTCGTCGTCGCGTCCGAGTTCGACCAACCGCTCGTCTTCGAATATTCGCAGCGCACTCTCGATCGTGCGATCGCGACAATCTTCGATATCGAGCGCGTCGGAGATCTCTCGACTCGTCGCGTGCAAGGGAGCCTCGCCCGCGAGCCGCTTGATGCCGCGATAGATCTCGCGCAGCATCGGCTTCGTCGGCGCGTCGAGTTTCAACAAAAATTCGTTGAGCCGACGATCCGCGGGGCCGAAGAGCAAGTGGATGCGCGCGTCGTCTCCGTCGCGCCCGGCGCGCCCCGCCTGTTGGTTGAATTCGGTGAAGTTGAAGTTGAGATGGTAGAGCACGACCTCGCGCACGTCGGGGAGGTCGATGCCTTCGCCGAACGCCGTCGTCGCGACGACGACGTCGATGCCGCCGGAGCGAAAGGCGCTCTCGACCGCGTAGCGCATCTCGGTGGGAACTCCGGCATGATAGAAGGCAACCCGGTCGCGGCAGCGCTCCTTCAACCGCGTCGCCACTTCGGTCGCCTCTTTCCGCGAATTGCAATAGACGATCCCGCGCGCGCCGTCGCCGAACAGCTTCGCGACGTACGCGTGCTTGTCGGTCGTGCCGCGCGCGTCGACGACGTGCAGGTTGGTGCGCACCGTGGCGTCGATCGCCCACTCCTCGATGCGCAACGCCTCGCGAATCTCGGCGAAGCCTTCGTCGTCGATCGTCGCGCTGAGTGCGAGCACTTGCGGCTCGCCGACCGCCGCGAGCGTCTGTGCGATATCGCGATAGCCCGAACGGCGTCGCGCTTTACCGACGTGATGCGTCTCGTCGACGACGAGCAGATCGATTCTGCTCGCGCCGGAGAAGCGGTCGGCGTGGTAGCGCAAAAATTCGGGGGTCGCGAGAATCATATCCCACGCGCCGCTCTCGAGCGCGGCGAAGAGATCGCTCCGTTCGTTCGCCGGAATCGCACCGTTCGCGCGGAAGAGCCGCATCCCCAACGGTTCGAGTTTGCGCGTGAAGCCTTCGAACTGGTCGTTGCAGAGCGCGCGCAACGGATAGAGGACGACGCACTTACGCTCCCGGGAGAGCGCCTGGGCGGTCGCGGTAAAGGCGAAGCAGTAGGATTTTCCACGCCCGGTGCCCATGATGCCGAGCACGCGTTTGCCCGCAAACACGCGATCGACGATTAAAGATTGCGTCTCGTGAGGTTGGTGATCGCCGATGAGCGCGGCGCGGATGCGGTCGAGATTCCCGTCCCATCCGGCGCGTAGCGCTTCCACGTCGCGGCCGCGCTGCCGACGCAGCGAAGCGTCGTCGATCTCCACCACGATGTTGATGCCGCGGTTGCGCTCGCCGCCATCCGCCGCGCGCCCGCCTCCGGTGAGCGCCGAGATATGCGCGCGGTACCGCGTGCCGTTATCGATATTCGGCGCGATCCGCGCGGCGATCTCCTTGCGCAGAAAACCCAACGGCAACGCACCGAAGTGCACCGCAACGGCATTGGCATCGTAGGGATTATCGGGGCGGCGCCGGAGCTCGAGCTCCGCTCCCTCGCGTAATCCGGCGATAGCGTCCTGTCGCCCCTCGAACGAGACGCCGACGACCTTGGTGTTGAAACGCCGCGCGTCTTCGATCCCCGCGTAGGGACCGCGATCTAAATAGCGCTCGCTGCGCCCGAAGAGTTCGTCGAGAAATTCGTTCTCGGCGCGCGGCTGCCCGGAGAGGAGGCGTTCGAACGCCGCCTCCGATTCCGTCAGCCCTTCGCGCGGGTTACTCGTGCGCCGGCCGCTCCGCCGCATCGAGATCGAGCGTGATCTCTTCGTGCCCTTGGCCGAGCGCGCTCTCGTCGAGCCCTGCGTTCTGCGCGTCGAGCGGGTCGTATTCCTCGACGCGTTCGTCGTGATACTCGTGGAGATCTGGCTCGGCAACGGCGACGTTGCTCTCGTCACGTTTCCGTTTGTAGCGCACCGGTGCCGCTCCGCTCGCTTCGGGACGCGTCCCCTTGCGCTTGGCGCGCCGTTCGCGGCGTGCGGCCACGATATCTTCGCGCGGCTGTCCGCCACGCGTGACGCCGGTTGCCGCGGCCTCGGCTGCGGCGCGCGGGCCTGCAGCGCGGAGCGCCGTCGCTTCGGCGCGACGTTTTGCTGCAGCGGCGAGTTGGCGTTTGCGGAACGTCAGCACCAACGGAGCCGAATAGAATATCGAGTGGTAACCACCCGAGCAGATGCCGACGAGCAGCGCGAAGGCGAAGTTTTTCAAGCTCGCTCCACCGAGCGCTAAGAGCGCGACGAGCGTGATGATCACCGTCGCCAGCGTGTTGAACGAACGCGTCATCGTCTGCTTGATCGACTCGTTGACGATATAGTCGTAGGCCTTCCCGGCCATGAGCTTCGTGTTCTCTCGAATTCGGTCGAGAATGACGATGGTATCCATCACCGAGTAGCCGATGACGGTCAGGACCGCCGCCAAGAAGGCGTCGTCGGCGCGTTTATCGGCGAGCGCGTAGATGCCGATCATCATCGCCGCGTCGCGCACCAGCGCGATGACGGTAACGAGGCCGAAGATATAGTTCCACCCGAAGCGGAAGGCGATGTAAAGGAATTGGATCGAGAGCGCGATCACCAGGGCCCAAATCGCACTGGTCAGGTACTCTTTTCCGAGCGAGGGACCGACCGAGGCGATCTGCGAGGCCGCCCGATCGACCGGCGCGACGGTTCCGAGCGCGGCCCAGAGCGGCGTCGAATCGTTCGCGTACGCCTTCTGCGTCTCGATGATGAAGCGCTTGCCGCTGCTGCCGACGGTGTTGATATGTGCGTCGCCGATCCCCAGCGGGGTAATCGCCGCGCGAATTTTGGCGCTGCTCTGCGGGCTATCGTAGGCGACCGTAATATCGGTGCCGCCGGTGAACGAGAGCCCCAGGCGCAGCATATGCGAGAATTTGAAACCACCCGGCGCCTGACTCGCGTGGTAGAGCATCGCGCTGAGACCGAGGGCGATAACGAGGTACGAAATGGTCGAGACGATGCGGAACCATCCGACGATGTTCCAATTCAGTCGACGAAACAGCATGTCCCTAACCCTCCGTCCGCGAGAAGACGCCGAGATCGGCTTTCCGAACGCCGAAGAACTCCGGCGCGGTGAGCACGTCGTACTCGACGAGAAGATCGACGAAGAATCTCGTCACGAAAACCGCGGTCGCAAGCGAGACGACCGTTCCCCAAAAGAGCGTAAACGCAAAACCTTTCACCGTGCCGGTACCGAGCATGAAGAGCACGCCCGCGCCGACGATGGTGGTGAAATGCGAGTCGAAGACCGCCGAGAAGGCGCGCTGGAAACCGACGCGAACCGCGGCGCGCATCGATTTTCCGGCCCAGAGTTCTTCTTTTAGTCGTTCGAAGATCAGCACGTTTGCGTCGACGGCCATACCGATGGAGAGCACGAAACCGGCGATACCCGGCAGCGTGAGCGAGGCCTGCGAGATCGCGAGAATCGCGAGCATCACCAACACGTAGATCGCCAACGCGAGATCGGCGAGCAACCCCGGAATGCGGTAGACGACCGCCATAAAGATCAACACGAGCCCGAGCCCGAGCAGCGATGCCCAGAGCGACTTCACTAAATCGATCTTGCCGAGCGTCGGGCCGATGCCTTCCTTCTCGACGATCTTCGTCGTGACGGGCAGCGCGCCGGCGTTGAGTTCGTTCGCCAGCGTAATCGTCTGCTTCTCGGTGAAGTTTCCGGTGATCTGTCCGCTCCCGAAGATCGGCGATTGAATCACCGGCGCCGAGAGGTAATGGTGGTCGAGGAAGATGCCGAGCGGTTTTCCCTGCGCTCTCGTGGTCAAACGCCCGAACTTCGCGGGATCTTTGGTTTGAAAATCGATATTCGGCCGACCGGCGGTATCGTATCCCGCTTGCGCGCCCTTCAAATCTTTCCCCGAATAGACGACCGGGCCGCTCGCATCGTACGCGCCCTGCGCGACGTACTGACAGGCTTTCGTATTCTTCGGATCGGCTTTACAGGCGATAAGCGCCTCTTCGGCCTTCGCGACGACCTGCTCCGGAACGATCTTGTATTCCAACACCGCGACTTGCTTGAGCAAGCGCTCCGCCTGTGCGGGATCTTTGACGTCGGGAAGCTCGACGAGAATGCGATCGGAGCCGACCTTCGTAATCGTCGGCTCGGTAACGCCGAGGCCGTTGATACGCCGGTCGATCACGTCGATCGTCTCGGCCTGCACCTGCGAAGTGATCTGCGGCACTTCGGCGGTGGGATAGAGCTGCAGCAGCAGGCGATAGCCGCCCTGCAGATCGAGCCCGAGGTGGATGCTCTTTTGAATCGGGAGCACCAGCCGGAGCGAGAGAAGAATCGTTGCGAGTAGGACCAGCGCTTTGAGCGGGGTCTTCCAAGTATTCCAGTTCATGGCGTCTTTCAGGCGTGAGAAAGCGCGGCACCGTACGGGCCGGCACCTAACCCTCGGAGTCTAGCAGGGTCGCGGGCGGTCGTAAAGGTTAGTCGGCGGTCGCGGCTTTCCCGCTGCTCGGCTCGGGGGCCTCGATCGTTCCCAGCGGCTCGATAGGAAACTCGGGGGGGAGCTCGCTGAAGGCGAGCACCTCCGCCTCGATCCCGCTACGGGCGAGAAACTCGGCGAGCAGGGGGCGCAGCACGCTCCCGCAGAGCAGCTGCAGCCGCCCGCGCCCGACGCGGTGCGCCCAGCGGGCGACTTGCTCGCGCAGTGCGATCGCCCCCTGCGGATCGACACCGGCGGGATCCCCCGCCCACGAGTGGGCGAGCGAGCGCTCGAAAAGGGGATCGAGCAGGAGCGGCGCGAGGCGCTCGGCGCTACGGCGCAGCTGGGCGGGAACGAGCACCGCTCGCGCGGCCGCGCAGAGCTCGCGCGCCTCGTTGAAGCCCGCGGCGACCATCGCATCGAGCGCGACGACGGGGTCGCGCGGCCAGACGCGCTCGCGCAGCAGCTGTTGCCACGCCCGATGGACGCCGCCCGGTGCGAGCGCATCGGGGGCGATCTCCTTCACCAGCGTCGGCACCCCGAGGCGCAGGTGTTCGAGCAGCGTCTGAAACTCTTGCCGGCCGAAGAGCTCGGCGGCATTCGCGCGCACGATCTCCGCGAGATGCGAACCGAGTATCGAGATCGCGTCGAAGACCAGCGCGCCGCGCTCTTGCGCTTGCGCGCGCTGCTCCGGCGCGATCCAGACCGCGGGCAAATCGTAGACCGGCTCGCGCGCGATCTCGCCGAGCCCCGCGAGCACCGCTTCGTCGGCGACGGCGAGCAGCGCGTCGAGCCGAAGCTCGCCGCTCGCAACGATTCGGTCGCGCACGCGAATGGCGTAGCCACGATCGCGCGCGAGGTCGTCGCGTAGGCGCACCCCCGGAACGACGATGCCGATCTCGGCGGCGAGTGCACGGCGCACCTCGCCGATGCGATCCAATAAGGCATCGCTATGCGGGATCGCAAGCAACGCTGCGAGATCGGGCGCGAATTCGATCGCCAGCGCATCGACGCCGACGAGCCCGAGCGCGATCTCGGGGCGGCGCATCGAACGGCGCTTCGCCTCGTCGCGCTCGCAGCGCGCTCGCTCGCGGCTGGCGCCGAGCCGTCGCATCGCAAAATGTGCGGCGAGCCAACAACTCGCCGCGAGTGCGAGAAAGATCGGGCGCGGCAGCGCGGGGACGAACGAGAGAACGGCGAGGAGCACCGCGACGCCGCGCAACACCTCCGGGCGCGCGAAGAGTTGGTGCGCGAGATCGCTTCCCAACGCCCCGTTCGCAGCGACGCGCGTCACCATCATCCCCATCGCCACCGAGATGAGAAATGCGGGGAGCGTGGTGACCAGCGCGTTGCCGATCGAGAGCAGCGCGAACGTGTGAAACGCTTCCGCCGGTGAGAGCCCGTCGTAGAGCGTGCCGACGGCGATCCCGCCGATGAGATTGAGCGCGACGATGACCAACGCCGCAACGGAATCGCCCTTGACGAACTTCCCCGCGCCGTCCATCGCGCCGTAAAAATCGGCTTCCTGCGCGACCGACTCGCGCTTGCGCCGCGCCTGTTCGCCGTCGAGCGCGCCGGCGTGGAGGTCGGCATCGATCGCCATCTGCTTGCCGGGCATCGCGTCGAGGGTGAAACGTGCCGCCACCTCCGCGACGCGCTGCGAACCGCTCGCGATGACGACGAATTGAATCGTCACCAAGATTGCAAAAACGATCAGCCCGACGATGGGGTTGTTCTGCACGACGAACGCGCCGAATGCGGGCACGATCGTTCCGACGCCGCCGGGTACCGCCCCGTGCGTGAGAATCAGCCGTGTCGCCGAGATATCGAGCGCGAGTCGAAAGAGCGTTGCGACCAGCAGCGCCGGGGCGAACGCGCTAAATTCGAGCGGATCTTCGACGCTGACTGCGAGCAACAGCACGAGCGCCGCCGCCAGAATATCGACCGCGAGAAAGACGTCGAGAAGAAAGGGCGGCAACGGTACGATCAACATCGCAACGATGCCGAGCAGCACGGCGGCGAACGCCGAAACGGCGAAGCGCGTCACGTCGCGATCGCCCCCGCCCGGGCGAGCGCGACCACGATCTCGGCGACCGCAACGTAGAGTTCGCCGGGGATCTCCTCGCCGATCCGCGCGCGCGCGTAGATCGCGCGGGCGAGCGGCGGGTTTTCGAACACCGGAATCTCGGCTTCGAGGGCGAGCCGACGCAGTTCGAACGCCGCTTCGTCGCTCCCGCGTGCGAGCAAGCGCGGAACGGCGATCTCGGGTGGTCGATATTCGAGCGCGACGGCGATATGGGTGGGATTGACGACGACGAAGCTCGCCTCGCGAATACGCGTGAAGCCGCCACGTAACAGCGCACGATGCAAGGAACGGCGGCGCCCGCGCACGTTCGGGTCGCCGTCGCTCTCCTTCATTTCGCGTTTCATTTCGAAAGCGCTCATGCGCAATTTCTTTAGCCAGCCGCGATGCGCCATCGCGTAATCGAGCACGGCGAACGACGACGTAGCGCCGATCGCCGCCGCGATCGCCGCGACGACCGCATGCCAGACGCCGGCGGCGACCTGCGACGGCGCGGCCCAATGAAGCGCGAATCCGAGAAGCACGGCGAACGATGGTGCGATCGCAATCGCCGCTACGAAACCGGAGAGCGGCACGCGCGCGAGCGCGATCGCCGTCTCGCGCGAGAGGATTCGCTTGAGGTTCTCATGGGGTGCGAGACGATTCCAAGAAAGTTTGAGGGCGACGAATCGCAGCCCGCCCCCCTGCGCGATGCCGATCGCGACCGCGCCGATCGCCGCGGCCGCCATCGGTGACGCCGCGAGCGCCGCAACTTCGGCAAGCACCGGCGCTTCCCAGCGCCCGTGGAGCGAGCCGCGCAGCAACTCGGCGAACGCCGTCCCCAACGGCGCGGCGGTGGCGAGCAGTGCGAGAAATGCCGCGCCGAAAGCCGCTAACGCGGAGAGATCGTTCGAACGCGGGCTCTCGCCGCGCTCGCGCGCCTTCCGCAGACGCGCCGGCGTCGCATCGAAGGATCGCTCGCCGGCACTCTCGCTCACGGCCGCAATCCCGGCGGCAGCACCGGAGCGCCGGCCCGCATCGCCGTCACCGCCAGCGTCAGCGCCGTCACCACCGTCACCGCACCGAATGCGAGCGGAAACGCCAATGCGTAGTTCACGAACCGCGGAATCGTTCTCGCGACCGCGGCGAGCGCGATCTGCACCGCAAACGCCGTTGCGATCGCGGGTGCGGCGATCTGCACCGAGAGCGCGATGATGTTCCGCACGTACCACAGCACGAACGGAAATGCACGTTCGATCGGAAAGGGAGCGCCGGGTGGCAAGCGATGCAACGACTCGGCGAAGGCGGCGATCGCGGGGCGATACGCTGCGAGCAGAAAAAACGCACCCGTAAACGCGAGCGACCACAACCGCCCGAAACCGCTCGGCGCGACGAGCGCGACGCTGGGAGCGATGGCGTGCACGCCGACGTAATCGTCGAGCAATCTACCCGCGACGTATGCGGCGTCGTAGAGCAGGGCGCAGCCGATCCCGATCGCGCTGCCGATACCGAATTCGAGCGCGAGCGCGAGCGCGAATGCGACCGGCGGCACCGGCGAGCGCGGCAGCCCCGCCTGCGATGCGGAGAGCGCGAGCGCGAGCGCGGCGGCGATCCCGAGGCGCACGAGCGTCGGAACGCTCGGATGCACGAGCCCCGGGGCGCGCGCGCAAAATCCGAGCGCGCGGGCGAAGATCAGCAGCGCCAGGCTCATCGCGTTAGTTCGGGAATGGCGGCGAGCGCGCGCACGAAGAGCTGCGCGCAGAGATGCAGATCGATCCCGCCGAGTGCGAGCAGGGTCGCGCCGACGGCGAGCGTCTTCGGGAGCAGCACGAGCGTCTGTTCTTGAACCTGCGTCGCCGCCTGCACGATCGCGACCGCCGTGCCGACGAGCGCGGCGATACCGAGCACCGGCAAGACCATCGTCGCAACGAGCATCGCACAGGAGCGGAGCAATTCCCCGAAGACATCCATCGGCCGAGCGTACGCGACCATCGTTGCGAGGCCGTGCGCGCGATGTTACCGCCACGTAACCGCAGCCTGTCATCCCGAGTAGATGGCGAAGCCATCGTATCGAGGGACGCCACTGTCATCCCGAGTAGGGCGCTTTAGCGCCCGTATCGAGGGGCCTTCTTGTCACCCCGAGTAGCCGCGCAGCGGCGTATCGAGGGGCCTTCCCCACGGCGCCTGCGACGACCGCTCCTCACTAGACGCTCGCGGCTCGGACAAGCAATGTCAGGGTCCTCGCCGCTCGCTTAAGCGTTCGTCGGGTCATTCGCAGGCGCCGTTCGTGCAACGTACCCTTCGACGGACTCAGGAAAAACTCAGAGCTCGAAATCAGATGAAGCCTCTTCGCTCGTCGCACTCCGGTAACGTACCGCTCGTCAGTTCCGTTTTGCACATACCGGCCCGCATCGCGCGCCCTATGCTCGACAACGAGTGCGGCGCAGAGCCGCGCCGAAAGAGAATGGAGTTACCCATCATGCACTCAACGAATCGCTCGATCCGCGGAACGATCGTCGGCAGCGCGATCGCCGCCCTCCTGTTTTTTACAACCGCGTGCAGCGGGAACTCCGGCAATTTCGGTGGCATCCCGTTGGGCGGACTCATCCAGTGCAACCCCGGCGCGCAAGTTCAGCTCGCGCGCCCGCAAAACCAAACGACGGCCTCGAACGTCAGCTCGGTGGAAATCGTCGTGAACGGAAACACCAACGCGCTCGCCACATCGCCGAATTCGTGGTCGTTGCAAGTGCAGAGCAACGGGAGCGCACAGTCGATCGCGAGTACGGGCTTGACGGCGGTCGCCGACCCGACGGGGTACCACCCGTTTCAGTCCGACTTTTTCTACTCGGGAAGTCTGAATCAAACGCTTCCGAGCGGCTACACGTGGACGGTTTCATTGGTGCAGGGACAGACGTCCTACCAGAGTTGCTCTCCAATGCCGGTCGGGTCGTTCTCTACGTAATCCCCGCGCCGCGCTCTTTGAAGACCGGGCGCCACGCGCTTGCGGCGAGTAAGGCCGAGCCGATCGCGCGTGCCGCCGGCGATTTATTGAGCGTGTAGAAGTGCACGCCGGGAGCGCCGCCCCGCAGCAACTCCATCGCCTGGACCGCGGCGTAGGCCACGCCGAGATCTTCGATCGCCTTCGGGTGCTCGCGCTGCTTTTCCAACTCCGCGATCAATTTCGGCGGGAACGTCGCCCCGCACATTTTCGTGAATCGCGCGATTTGCTCGTAATTCGTGATCGGCATGATGCCCGGCAAAATCGGGACGCCTATGCCGGCGGCACGCGCCCGGTCGACAAATGCAAAATATTTATCGTTATCGAAAAACAACTGCGTTATTAAAAAACGCGCCCCCGCTGCGACCTTTGCTGCCAGATGCGCGAGATCGGCCTCCGGGCTCTCGGCCTCGAGATGCACCTCGGGATAGCACGCCGCCCCGATACAAAAATCGTACGACCGCGCGAGATAGGAAATGAGATCGCTCGCATAGGGAAACTCGCCGGCGTTCGCTTCACCCGAGCGCGGCGCATCGCCGCGTAGCGCCAGCACGTTTCGGATACCCGCGCGGCTGAGGTCGTCGAAGAGCGCGCGCAGCTCGGCGCGGCTCTGCCCGTAGGCAGTCACGTGCGCGAGCACGGTGATGCCCGTCCGTTCGGCGATCTGCTTCGCCAGATCGACGGTGCGCGCGCGCGTCGAACCGCCGGCGCCGTACGTGATCGAAACGAAAGCCGGCCCGAGCGCCTCGAGCGAAGCGATCGTCGCAAAGAGCGCCTCGCGCCC
>JAJZVP010000060.1 GCA_021845615.1 bacterium
GTAACCGAGGAACGAGATATTTTAAAAAAAACGGCAATCTGGTTCGCGAAGCAATCGCGGTGAGGTATGCCTGTATTCAAGCGCATATCGGCGTGTGGCGAGTGCGCTTGATGTGCCGCGCACTGAAGGTTTCGCCGTCCGGATTTTATGCGTGGCAGCAGCGGCCGCCGAGTGCGCGATCGACGCGAGACGGCCTGCTCCGCTTTGATGTCGTTACCCTCCACCGCAAAAGTCGCGCGCGATATGGTAGCCGACCGATCGTTCGCGATCTCCGTGATGGCGGCAAACGAGTCTCCCGCCGTCGCGTTGCCAAGCTGATGCGGGAAGCCAGCATTCGCGGCAAAACGCCTCGTGCGTTCAAGGTGACAACCGATTCCAAACACGGCAAACCGCTCGCCGGGAATTTGCTCGAACGGCACTTTGCGCCAGGGGAGATCGAAGCGCCGAATCGCGTGTGGACGAGCGACATTACCTACCTGCGCACGCGCGAGGGCTGGCTCTACCTCGCTGTTGTCCTCGATCTTTTCTCGCGGAAGATCGTTGGATGGTCGATGAGTCATCGGCTCGAGTCGCGACTCGTCCTCGATGCGTTGCAAATGGCGGCGGATCGTCGCGCCGTTGAGCAGACGTTGCTGGTTCACTCCGATCGTGGGGTGCAGTATGCCAGCGCTGCGGTTCAGCGCTTTTACGACCGACATGGGATGCTTTGCAGCATGAGCCGCAAGGGCAACTGTTGGGACAATGCGGTGACCGAGAGCTTCTTCGCGACGCTCAAGCGCGAACTCGATGATCCCACCTTCGAATCTCGTGAATCGGCGAGGGCGATCATTTTCGAGTACATCGAAATCTCGTACAATCGGCAACGTCGGCACTCGACGCTCGGATACGTCAGCCCCGAGCAGTTCGAGAAGACTCAGGCTGCGTAAACTTCGTGTCTACGAAATCGAGGCCACTCCAGCTCGAATGGCGGAAGTCATCGATTGCACCGAGGACAGTCGCCGCCACCGCGCCATGAGCGACAATAGCAGAGGTTCCTTCGGCGGCCGCCTTGATGGCCTGCTTTATTGCTGCCGTTGACCCGCTACCCGGGGGAATATCCAGCAGATCGAGATCACGGAATTCCAGGTCTGAGGCGGCATCGCGCAGTGGTTTCCATGTGCTGGGACCGCCCAAATAGGGCGCACTGCCGGTCAGCAGAAGAACATGGCCGGCTTGCGCTTTCGCCACGATATTCGCTCCTCGCCGAAGTTGGACTGGTGATAAAAGAGCAGGTCCGGAAATTTTTCATTTCCGGACCTGCACAGGTTGCGGGGGCGAGATTTGAACTCGCGACCTTCGGGTTATGAGCCCGACGAGCTACCGGACTGCTCCACCCCGCGCCGGGACTCCATGAATTCTAGCATACCGTAGCGAACCCTGGTGCGACCGATGTTGGAGCTCGAACCACAAGAATCGCTCGCCGCGCGCGTCGCGGCACTGCCGAAGATCCATTTGCACTGCCACCTCGAGGGAACGCTGCGCGAAAGCACCTTCCTCGAACTCACGGCGCGCGATGGCCTACCGACGCGGTACCGCCCGGGGGCGGCAGCCGAGGAAGAAGATCGCTCGCCGCGCGAGCCCGGCAAGGTCTACGCCTTCGCCGATTTCTCCGAGTTTCTGCTGCTCTTCGCGGCTGTATCGCGGGCGCTCTCGCGCCCCGAGGATTACGAGCGCCTCGCCGAGGAGTTCGCCGCCGACGCACTGCGGCGCGGAGTCGCCTACGGCGAGCTTTTTATATCGCCCTCGGTCTGGCGCTTCTTTCACCCGAATCTTGATCTGCAGGCCTGCGTGGCCGCGATTCACGGCGTCTTCGCCCGCGTCGAACGCAGCCATGGCGTCGCCTTCCGCAGCATCGTCGATCTCACGCGCAATTTCGGCGCCGCGAGCGCGATGGAGACCGCTCGGTTCGCGGCCTCGGCGACCGAACTCGGCGTGATCGGCATTGGGCTCGGCGGCGATGAGGTGCGCTTTCCCCCCGAACTCTTCGTCGATGCCTTCGCCTTCGCGCGCTCCGAGGGGCTTCACGCCGTCGTTCACGCCGGTGAGGCCTCGGGAGCGGCGAGCGTCCGCAGCGCCGTCGAACACCTGCGTGCCGAGCGCATCGGGCACGGTATCCGGGCGCTCGAGGAGCCCTCGGTGCTCGCCCTATTGCGCGAGCGTGAGATTCCGATCGAAGTCTGCCCCACCTCGAATCGTCGCACCGGTGTGGTCGGCACCGCGGAGGAGCACCCACTCCCCGCGTTGCTCGCAGCCGGGCTCCGGGTGGTGATCGACGACGACGATCCGGCGCTCTTCGGGGCCCATATCGACGATGAGTACGTGGCGCTCGCTCGGATCGCCGGCGAGTCGGCGCTCCGGGCCTGCATCGCCACGGCGATCGACGCCTCGTTCGCGCCGATATCGCTAAAGCGTTCGCTCGAAGAACGGCTGCGCTCCGCGGAGTAAACCCGGCGGCGTCGAAGGCTAGGCACTATGTCAGGTCACAGTCACTTCGCCGAATCGGTCGAGGAGTATCTCGAAGCGGTCTATCGGCTCGAGCGTGAGGGCGACGGCGTTAGTACCGGCGCGCTCGCTTCGTCGTTGGGCGTCGCGCCCGCCTCGGTTTCGGGAATGCTCAAGAAACTCGCAAAGGATGGGCTCGTCGAACCGATCTCGCGCGGCACGGTTAAGCTCACGCGCGACGGCCTCGCCGTCGCCGTTCGCGTCGTTCGCCGCCATCGGCTCGCCGAGTGTTTTCTCGTCGACGTTCTCGGTATTCCGTGGCACGAAGCCCATGCCGATGCGTGCATGCTGGAACACGCCATCTCGGAGCGGGTTGAAGAACGCCTGCAAGCGTTGCTGAAGAAGCCGACGCGTTGCCCCCACGGAATGCCGATTCCGCCGAGCGATCTCAGCGATCCGTTGCCGCGCGGCGAGCCGCTCGCGCGTGCCGAAACCGGTATCGATCTCGCCGTCGTCGGCGTCACCGAAGAGGTCCCGGAGATTCTACGCTATCTCGCCGAACTGGAACTCAAACCCGGGCGGCGTTTGCGCGTGCTCGCTCGCGCGCCGCTCGGCGGCCCGCTGACGATTGCGGGCGAGGGCGGCGAACATGCGATCTCCCTCGAACTCGCGCGGATGCTTTTGGTCGAGCCGGCAGGCGCCGCGGGCTGATGCCGCGCGGTGCCCGCTTCACGCACGCGGTCGTCGTGGCGTGCGTTCTCGTATTTTTCTGGGAGATCGCAACGATGGGTTCCGGAATTCTCTCCGGCAACGTTACCATCGGGCAGATCGACAATGCGGGCGCCTTGGTGCCCGCGTTGGTGCAGCAGGGCGAATGGTGGCGCATCGTTACGAGCGCTTTCCTCCACGCCTCGATCCTGCACATCGGCCTCAATATGTATTCGCTCTGGATTCTCGGGCGCTTCATCGAACCGATTCTCGGGACGCCGCGCACCGCATTCGTCTATACGCTCTCGCTGATCGCCTCGGGGCTCGGCGTCACCTACTTAAGTTTCGGAAATCTCCTGGATCCGACGCTTGGGGCGAGCGGCGCGATCTTCGGCATCTTCGGCGCGCTCTTTGCGATCGGGTTGCGCAACGGCCCGGCGGGGCTCCAGCTCGTTCGCGCAAATCTCGGCATCCTTATCCTCAACCTGGTATTCACGTTCATGTTCCCGGGTATTTCGAAGCAGGCGCACGTCGCGGGTTTGCTCGCCGGTTTCATCGCGACGCTCGCGATCTATCGCCCCATGCGCCCGGTACGCGCGCAGGTCACCGATGCGATTACCGGTGAAGCGTTGGAATCGACGCTCGAAGAAGCCGAGCCGCACCAGCACCGGTGAACCCGCCTCCGAGCATCGACGAGATTTTCTCCGTCGGGGGAGCGCTCGCGCGCGAACTCCCAGGTTTCGAACCGCGACCGGGGCAACTCGAGATGGCGCGCGCCGTCGAGGCGGGTTTCGAGAGCGGCTCGCACGTGTTGGTCGAGGCGGGAACCGGCGTTGGGAAATCGTTCGCCTACCTCGTGCCCGCGTTGCGCAGCGGAAAGCGCGTCGTCATATCGACCTCGACGATCACGTTGCAACAGCAACTCTTTCGCAAGGATATTCCGATGGTCGCGCGCGCGCTGGGGCTCGAACCGCGCGTCGTGCTGCTCAAGGGACGGGCGAACTATCTCTGTCGCGAAAAGTGGGAGCGCGCGCGCGGCGACCTCGCGCTCTTCGAACGCCCCGAGATGTCGAAGTTACGACGCTGGGCGAACGAGACGATCACCGGGGATCGCTCCGACGTTCCGTTTCGGCTCGACGGACTGCTCTGGGAGCGCTTCGACGCCGACGGCGACGACTGCATCGGCGAAGCCTGCGCGCACTTTGACGACTGCTTTTACTATCGTCGCCGCCGCGACGCCGAGGCCGCCGATATCATCGTCGTCAATCACGCGATTTTTTTCATCGATGCCGTCGCGGGTGGCCTTCTCCCCGCCTACGACTACGCGATTCTCGACGAAGCGCATACCTGCGAAGATATAGCGATGAACGTGCTGACCGCCTCGCTCTCGCGGCGAAGCATCGACCGCACCTTTCGTCGGCTGCGTCGCTATTTTACGTTGCCCACCTCGCTGACCACGCAGGTGGAAGAGCGCTATCGCGAGCTCGGCGAGGGACTCGCCGGGAGCGGCAGCGAGTTGCTCCGGCTCGACGAGCGCCCGGAGATCGTCGGCGATCTTCACCGGTTGCGCGACGCGCTCTACCATCTCGAAAATTGGATCGCCGATAACGGCGCCTCCGCACTCACGCGCCCTCCACGCGGCGATCTCGAGCGCGAGATGCGAATCGCGGGAGCGGTCAAGTCCTTGGCGGCGCAGGCGGAGGTCGTCGACCGGCTCCTCACCATCGACGAAGATGCGATCCGTTGGGCGGAGTCGTCGCCGAGCGGCAGCGATCTGCACTGCACGCCCTTCGATGCCGCACCGATTCTTCGCGATCTGCTGTTCGCAAGGACGCCGTGCCTCCTGACGAGTGCGACGCTCGCGCTCGGCGGTGATTTTAGTTACGTGCGCGCGCGTCTCGGCATCGATAGTGCCGACGAACTCGTCGCCGCATCGCCGTTCGATTACGGGGAGCAGGCACGGCTCTTCGTCGCGCCGCCAGATCTCGAACCCGACGCTCCCGATTTCGTGGTACGCGCCTACGCCTTGCTCGAAGAAGCGCTCGCGTACTCGCGCGGGCGGGCCTTCGTCCTCTGCACCTCCTTTCGACGAGCGAATGAATTCGGCGAGCGGTTACGCGCGAGCGGCCTACACCCGGTCGAAATTCAACGCCCGCGCGGCGGCCTCGATCGTGACGGGCTCCTGCGTTGGTTCGCCGAGACGCCCGGCGCGGTGCTCGTTGGAACGCGCACGTTTTGGGAGGGTATCGATATGCCCGGCGAGCGCTTGAGTTGCGTCGTCATCGATCGCATTCCGTTCGCGCAGCCCGATCATCCCGTGCTCGAAGCGCGCGTGCAAGCGCTGCGCGAGCGCGGCGAGGATGCCTTCGCGCGGCTTCAAGTTCCGGCGGCGACGATGCTGCTCAAGCAAGGATTCGGTCGACTCATTCGCAGCCGAAACGATCGCGGCGCGGTGCTCGTTCTCGACGGACGCCTGCAGGGGAAACGATACGGGAAGCGCATGATTGCAGCGCTGCCGCCGGCGACGCGCATCGCCCATATTGACGAACTACAGGAGTTTTTTGAATCGTGAATCGCCCGAAACCCCTCCATCGCATTCTCGCGCTGCTGCTGTTGGCCGTTCTCGCGTTCGCGCCGTTACGGGCGGGCGCGTGGGGTGAGAAGGGGCATGAGCTGATCAACGATCTCGCCGCCGCAAATCTCCCGAGCGAACTCCCCGCGTTCACGCGCACTCGCGCCGCCCGTTGGGAACTCCGCTACCTCGGGCCGGAGATGGATCGCTTGAAGGGATCGGGCAGATCGTGGGATGCCGACCGGGATCCGGGGCATTATCTCGATATCGGCGACGACGGGAAAATCGCGGGCGTCGTCGCGCTCGCACACCTGCCTGCGAGCATGGCGGCGTATGAAACCGCGTTGCTTGCGGCGCACACGACGCCGTATCGCGTCGGCTATCTTCCGTATAGCATCGCCGACGGGTGGGAGCAAGTGCGCACCGATTTCGCGCTCTGGCGCGTTCTGACGTACGAAGCGACGCACGCCGCACGGGCGACGGCGCGCGCGCGATTCGCCGCCGAGGCGCGGCTGCGCGCGACGCTGACCCTTCGCGATATCGGCGTTTGGGGACATTTCGTCGCCGACGGCTCGCAGCCGCTCCACGTCACCACGCACTTCAACGGGTGGGGAAGCGGCCCCAATCCGGAGCACTTTCCGGCATTGCGCGGGATCCACGAACGATTCGAGAGTGCGTTCGTAAATCGGTTCGTGAACGCGGCAGCGGTGCAGCGCGATATTCCGGCGTACGTTCCGCTCGACCCCAAGCGCCGCATCTCGCAGCGGCGGCTGCTCTCGCTCGTCGCCGGGTATCTGCGCGGAACCAATGCCGCCGTCGTACCGCTCTACCGTATCGCCGCCGCCGGCGGTTTCTCGAGCGGGAGCGCGCGGGCGAGGGCGTTTACCGCCGCACAGCTCGCTCGAGGTGCGACGATGCTGCGAAATCTGATCGCCTATGCCTGGGAGGATAGCGCGAACGAAAAGATCGGCTACCCGGCAGTCGCCGTGCGCGCGATCCTTTCCGGCCGCGCGCCCTTTACGCCATAGGGGCTCTTAAGGGCTCCATGATCTTCGTTAAACATCGAATCACCGGGCCTTAACGTCGGCGCGATAGCGTGAAGCGGAGGGATGCTGCTTGCATCCCGCTCCACGCTATTTTGTCGTTGATAGGGGATACCGTTTGTGAAAAAGCTACTCGGCCTCGCGTTGCTCTGCGTTGGGATCGTCCTCAACGCGGCATCGTCGAGCGCGGCTCCGTTGGGCGCCATTCACGGTCGCATCGTCGCATCGCGCGCCGACCGCGATCTCGCAGGCGCGATCGTTAAGGCGCGGCTACGCGGTGCCGCCTCCGCCGTCGTCGCAACGACGGGGGAAAACGGTTCCTTTCGTTTGCCCGATCTTCGGCCCGGAACCTACGTGTTAACGGTCGACGGGCGCTTTCAAGAGATCGCGCCGTACACCGTGGCGATCGCCGGTGGGATGACGAAAACCGTTCGTCTTCACGTCCTGGCCGTCGTCTCGCATATCATCATTCAGGGGCACTCGGTGCGCCTGCTTCCGACCTATTCGAAGGTCTTCCGCACGGCGCAAACGCAGGTGCTGCTCGGGAAGACGCAGATCGCCTCGCAAGGCGCCCTCGCGGGATCGGCGCAATTGCTGCAAACCGCGCCGGGCGTGCTCGTCTCCAGCTACGGGTCGACCGGGGCTGCGAAATCCATGATCACGGTGCGCGGATTCAAACAGGGCTGGGCGAACCAGGCCGGCATCGTCGATAACGGCATGATCGGCGTTCGGCTCAACGGCGTCTTTCTTAATAACCCGCAGACCGGGCAATGGCAGGCCGACGAGATTCCCGACCTCTCGATCCTCGACGGAATGTCCGTGGAATACGGCCCCGGTAGCCCGGTGACGCGTACCTTCGACAGCATCGGCGGCACGCTGAATTTTTACACCCAGCTCCCCGAAAATGCGCCGCACCTCCACCTCTCGGGATCGAGTGGAAATTACGGCGGGAGCGCGTTCCACGTCGATTACAGCGCACCGCTCTCCAAACACCTCGGCTTCATCATCTCGCACGGACGCACGTTCACGCAGGGCTATCGCAACATCATCGGTAGCGGCACCACCGCGCCGGGTTCGACCTATGCGACCTTCGGTGAAGTCGTCGATAAATTCGAGCACGGTTCGCTCGACGTCTTCGGATACAGCGCCTCGGGTACCGAGATGCGACCGAATCTTATCCCGCTCGCGCCCTTGCAGAATTACGACGGGAACGGCAACCCGATCGCGGGTTCGTACGTAACCGCAAACGGCTTCGACCTCAACGGAAACCCGATCCCGGGCGCGACGTACAGCCAGCAGACCTCCGGATTCTATTCGGCGCTTCCGCTCGGCGTTTGGCAGAAGACCGATTCGAACAGCACGCGCCTCATCGCCGCCGATCTGGAACTCGGCTTGAAAAATGGCTGGTCGCTCTCGAATATCCTCGCCTACCGTCACGGCGATCGCCTCCACGTGAAGAATTTCAATTTCGACCAAGCGAATAACTCCGGACGCTTCGAATACAACAACCCGTTCTCCAACGCGCTCTCCGAAAAATTGACCTTCCATCACGTCGACGCGCGCAACGGCGACGCTCTCGATATCGGTAGCGAACTCTTCGGATCGCTCTACAACACCCGGAACGCCTTTTATAACTCCGACCCGGTGCAGTCGGCGCCGAGCGCGCCTTCGACGATCGTGCAGCCGTCGATCTATCGCAACAACGATTTCCAACAGAAGAACTTCACGTTCTTCGGTCAGTACCTCATGCGCTTCGGCAATCGCTGGAAGTTCACGCCGGGTTTCCGCTACGTTTCGTTGGCGACGAATTTCATCAACGCGGGCTTCGAAGGCTTCCCGCAGTGCCAGGGCGTCCCGTCCTCCAGCGGTATCTGCACCAATAAAACCAAGCTCGGCGATTCGGGAACGGTCTTTGCCGGAATCGAGCCGTCGGCGGAGTTGCAGTTTCTCGCCAATCCGAATCTCGCGCTCTACGCCAACTTCGGGCGCGCGCTCCGCAGCCCGCAGACCTCACCCGGCGGCCCCTATCAAGGCATCCCGGTCGCCGGGCTCTCTCCGGAGACGGGAACGAACCAAGAGGTCGGCGTGAAGTACTTTCGGCGCTTCGCCGGGCGTATGCTCGACGGATCGCCGCGCGAAGCGTTTCTCACGGCGAGCTTCTTCGACGAACGCGTGCGCGACCAATATATTCCCATCGTGATCGGCGCCGGCGTGAAGGTCGCTTCGGCCTCGGGCAGCTCGCGCTACTCCGGGCTGACGCTCGCATTCGATCGCACCTTCGGGCGCAGCATCGAACTCTTCGGCGGCCTTTCGACGACGCACGCGTACTTCGATTCCTACGACTATCTCGGAACCAACTACAGCGGTCTCCCGGTGACGCAGGTGCCGAAATTCGCCTACAACATCGGCATCGCCGGGCAAGAGCGCGCGGGAAGCGGCGTCGTGACCGGGCGACTCTGGGATAATTTCACCGGCCCGCAGGCGATGTGGAACAACCTCCTCGGACAACCCGATCCCAACGGGCTCCAAATTCCGAGTTACGGCGTGATGAACGCTTCCATCGGTTACGAGACTGCGAGCGTCGGCAAACCCATCGGCTTCACGCTCTCGGTGAACAACCTCTTCGACAAACAGTACAACTCCTTCGAATACGTTACCAGCGGCGCGTATTTCGGAGGCGGTATCGGCCAGAGCAATCTCGCCGGCCCCGGTGCGATCCTCGCCGAGCCCGGTGCCCCCCGCGAGGTGCAATTCACGGTCAGCGTTCGTAGCTAATCGCTGCGGCTAGGACCCGGAATCGAACGGCGCTGCGAAAAAATTTCGTGGCGCCGTTTTCGCGGCGCCGCACAGCGAGTGAACGGCTTCACCAATAAAACGAAGCAGGAGGGGTCGGCGGCGGCGCGAATCGGCGGGCAAAAATCGGGTTCCTACTGACGTAAGGAGGGTCTCTATCGTGAAACTACTTCGCGTGCTCGCGATACTCGTCGTTGCCGTGTTTGCTTCATCCGCACTTGCCGACGCATCCGTCAACCTGCACAACGGCTACATCCGCCTCCAAAATAACGGCTCCCTTCCAGTTCACGTGGTTATTACCACCCAGGGGTTTGCGGCAATTACCATGTTTGATGGTGTCGTCCCCCCGCATTCAGTCAACCATGCGAATAATTGTTGCTACTTGGCGGGGACGCTCTACGACGTACACGCGTACTTCGGGGACTATGTCGATCACTACTTCGAGCGCTCGATCCGCCCGCGCTTGTGCAACACACGTGGGATTCCCTTTGGATACGCGAGCCTCTTATTCGACAGTCATCCAGACAGCAAAAAGAGTATCTTTATGATTCGATTGGATCACGACTGTCCGTAGTTGTCGGCGTCGCTACTCTTCCTTCGCCGCGTCGGTCGCCGCGCGCTGCTGTAACTCGCTAACGACGCCGGAATCGGCGAGCGTCGTGGTATCGCCGAGGGTGCGTCCTTCGGCGATATCGCGTAACAATCGGCGCATGATTTTGCCGCTACGCGTCTTGGGCAGTTCGGGGGTAAACGTTATATATTTCGGGCGAGTGAATTTACCGAGCTTGCCCATCACGTGATCGCGCAGTGCGTCGGCGAGCATCGGACTGTTATCGAATCCACCGCGCAGGGTGACGAACGCATAGATCGCTTGCCCGGTGACGTCATCGTTCTTCGCGCAGACCGCGGCCTCGGCGACGGCGTGGTGATCGACGAGCGCGCTCTCCACTTCGGCGGTCGAGATGCGGTGCCCGCTCACGTTCATCACGTCGTCGATGCGCCCCATGAACCAGAAGTTGCCGTGCTCGTCGCGGTGGCAGCCGTCGCCGGCGAGATAGAGGTGCGGGAACTTCGACCAGTAGGTTTCGCGAAAACGATCGTCGTCGCCGTAGATGCCGCGCGTCATGCCCGGCCACGGCCGCGCGATCACGATGTAGCCGCCGCCGCCGAGCGGAACGCTCTTGCCGGCCTCGTCGACGATATCGGCGGAGATTCCGGGCAACGGTTTCGTCGCGCTTCCGGGAAGCGTCGTCGTCACGCCGGGCAACGGCGAGATCATGATGCCGCCGGTCTCCGTCTGCCACCACGTATCGACGATGGGGCATCGTCCCCCGCCGACGTGTTCGCGATACCAAATCCACGCCTCGGGATTGATCGGTTCGCCGACCGATCCTAAAAGCCGCAACGAGGAAAGATCGTGTCGCTCTAAATGCTGCGTTCCCCACTTCATAAAGGTGCGAATCGCGGTCGGTGCGGTGTACAGGATCGTGACGCCGTAGCGTTCCACGATCTCCCAGAGGCGATCTTTTTCCGGATAATCGGGCGTGCCTTCGTAGATGACGCTCGTCGCGCCGTTGCAGAGCGGCCCGTACACGATATACGAGTGTCCGGTCACCCAACCGATATCGGCGGCGCACCAATAGATGTCGCGCTCGGGTTTGAGATCGAAGACCAATTGGTGCGTCGTGCTCACGTGGGTGAGATAGCCGCCGGTCGTGTGCTTGATCCCCTTCGGCTTTGCGGTCGTGCCGCTGGTGTAAAGAAGAAAGAGCAGATCCTCGGCCATCGTCTGCGCGGGCTCGCAGTGCGTCGATTCGTTCGCGATGAGTTCGTCCCACCAGAGGTCGCGCTCCGGCATCATCGTTACCGGGTCGCCGACGCGTTTGGCGACGATACAGTGGCGAATCGAGGGCGTCTGCGCCATCGCGACATCGCAGTTCGCCTTGAGCGGCACCTTGTTGCCGCGCCGCCACCCTTGGTCGGCGGTAATTAACGCGACGCATTTCGCATCGTTCACGCGATCGATAATGGCATCGGGCGAGAAGCCGCCGAAGATGACGGAATGCGCCGCGCCGATGCGCGCGCATGCCAACATCGCGACGGGCAGCTCGGGAATCATCGGCATGTAGATCGCCACGCGGTCGCCCCGTTCGATGCCGAGTCTCCGGAGCGCGTTGGCGAAGCGGCAGACCTCGTCGAGTAGGGCGCGATAGGTGATCGCACGCCGGTCGCCGGGCTCGCCTTCGTAGTAATAAGCGATCCGCTCTCCGTTTCCGGCCTCGACGTGACGGTCGAGGCAGTTGACCGACGCGTTAATCGCGCCGTCGGCGAACCATTGCGCGAACGGCTCCTCCCAGTCGAGGATTCGGGTAAAGGGGCGCGACCAATGGAGTTTCCGAGCCCACGAGGCCCAGAAGGCGAGCGGGTCGGCCTCGGCCTCCGCATAGATCTCCGGCCCGGCGTTCGCCTGGGCGGCGAAGGCGGGGGGCGGCGGAAAAGCGCGCCGTTCGTCGAGCAGCGATTCGATGGCTTTCGATTCCATGCTGCGGTGATTGGCGGTCGACCTTTGTCGCCCTGGCGCCGGGCCTTCGCACTCGCTTGCTCGGAGTGCTAAACTACGAGGGATGGAGAACGAGGTCGACGGTCTGGATAAGCGCAAAGCCTACATCCTCGCCACGGTCGT
>JAJZVP010000061.1 GCA_021845615.1 bacterium
TAGTGCAAGAAGTAGCGGTAACTCGAGAACACGAGCGCGATGCCGGCGCGGTCGGCGGCGGCGATCACTTCCGCATCGCGAACGCTACCGCCCGGAGCGATGACGGCGGTCACGCCGGCCGCGATTGCCGCTTCGAGCCCATCGGCGAACGGGAAAAATCCGTCGCTCGCGCACGATCCGCCGACCGCGAGTTCCCCGGCTCGATGTGCGGCGATTTGCACCGCGCTCACGCGATTGGTTTGGCCCGCGCAGATGCCTCGCGTCGTGCCGCCCTTGACGATGACGATGCCGTTGCTCTTGACGTGACGCACGATATCCCACGCGAATGCGAGATCGTGCCATTCGCGATCGTCGGGAGCGCGTTTGCTCACCACGCTCCAGCGTTCGGGCTCCGCGTTAGGATCGTTCTCCTCGGCGAGCACGCCGCCGAGCGCCGAACGCACGCGCAACTCCGCAGCGAGTTCGTCGGGAAGCTCGGGCGTGAACCGCATGATTCGCAGGTTTTTCTTCTTCCGCAGGATCTCGAGCGCGTCGTCATCGTAGTCCGGCGCGGCGACGATCTCGAGAAAGACTTCCGCGAGCGCGCGCGCCGCTACGGCGTCGAGGCGCGTATCGGTGGCCACGATTCCGCCGAATGCCGAGACCGGATCGGCCGCAATCGCATCGCGAACCGCCTTTCCCACTGTCGAGCGTTGCGCGACGCCGCACGGAACGGTATGCTTCACCACCGCCGCACGCACGAATCGTTCGCGTTCGCTGCCGTATTCGGCACCGAGCGCGGCGCGAGAGAGCAGGCGCAGCGTCGCGTCGAGATCGAGCAAGTTGTTATACGAGAGCGCTTTTCCGTGAAGCTGCTCGGGAACGCGGTCCTCGCGCCCGAGGTAAAATGCCGCGCGCTCCTGCGGGTTGGTACCGTAGCGCAATCGCTGCGCGAGCGGCAGCGCGAGCGTGAGCGCGCCCGGAAGATCGGAGGGCGAGAGCTCGCCCTTCGTCGCGAGGTAATGCGAGATGGCGATATCGTACGAAGCGGTGCGTTCGAACGCCGCGACCGCGAGCCGCCGCCGCAACCCATTGGGAATCTCGCCGCTTTCGAGCGCGGCGAGATAGTTCGGATACTGCGCCGGATCGGTCAGCACGGCGACGTGCGCGGCATTTTTGGCGGCCGCGCGTAATAGCGCGACCCCGCCGATATCGATCTGCTCGATCGCTTCGTCGAGCGTCGTGCCTTCGCGCGCGACCGTCGCCTCGAACGGATAGAGATTGACGACGACGGCGACGATGCTCGGCATCGCGTATTGTTCGATCTGCGCGCGGTGCTCTTCGTTTCCGCGATCGTACAGGATCGCTCCGAAGACCTTCGGGTGTAGCGTTTTTACCCGGCCGCCGAAGAGCGCGGGAAACCCGGTGAGCGATTCCACGTCTTGTGCGGGAACGCCGCGATCGACGAGGTAGGTACGCGTGCCTCCGGTTGCATATATGGCGACGCCGCGTTCGTGCAAAGCGCGAGCGACATCTTCGACGCCGCGCTTGTCGGAGACGGAAAAAAGCGCGGCTTCACGCGAGCGTTCAGGCAAGTGCGAGCTCCGGATCGGGGGTGAGCTCCGCCGATATAATCGAACTCACGCCCGGCTCCGACATCGAAACGCCGTAGAGGCGATCGGCGATCTCCATCGTCTTCCGGTTATGCGTGACGACGATCATCTGCGAATCGCCTTGCAGATCGCGCACCATCTGCGAGAGCCGCTCCACGTTCGCATCGTCGAGCGCGGCATCGATTTCATCGAGCAGATAGAACGGCGACGGTTTCACCTTGATGAGGGCGAAAATCAACGCTGCGGCCACCATCGCGCGCTCTCCGCCCGAGAGCGCCGCGAGCGGCATCGCTTTCTTGCCCGGAGGCTGCGCCGAAATTTCGATGCCGGTCTCCGAGATGTTCTCGGGATTGGTCTGCCACATTTTCGCCTGCCCGCCCGGGAAGAGGCGGTCGAAGCTCTCGGTGAACGCCTCCGCGACCTTTTCGAAGGTCTCGTTGAAGCGAACCTGCGTCTGTTTTTCGATCTCGCGAATCGATTCCAGGAGCGTCTCGCGCGCCTTCATGACGTCTTCGAGCTGCTTGCGCAACTCGCGATCGCGCTCGGCGAGTTCCTCGCTCTCCGCCTCGGCATTGAGGTTGACGTTCGCGCTCAAACGAGCGAGTTCGTCGCGCAGTCGCGGTAGATCTTCGACGACCTCATCGCTCTCGTCGGCGTAGCGCGCGGCGACGTCGGCGCACTCGTCGTCGCCGGCCGGATTCTGCGCGAACTGCGCGACGAGCATGCCGAGCTCGGCATCGATCTCCGCGAGCCGCGTGCGTACGCGCTCCCCTTCGTGCGATGCCTCGCGTTCCTCGAACTCCGCCTGTTTGAGTTCGCCCTCGAGTTGCGATTGCCGCGCGGCGAGCTGCTCGCGTTCGCGGCGCGCGTTTTCGAGGCGCGCGTCGATCTCGGCGACACCCGCGCGCAGCCCTTCGGCGTGCGCGTGCAGGCGCCGCGTCTCCTCGGCGAGCGTTCCGATCTCGGCGAGCATCCGCTCGCGCGCGTCGCGAGCGCGCTCTTGGTTCTGGTCGAGCATCCCCAGCCGCGCCGCCGCCGCATCGCGCTCGGCATGCAACGCCGCATTGCGCTCGCGCAGCGCCGCCGCAACCTGCGTCGCTTCGCGCTGCTGCTCCTCGGAGCGCGCGATGCCCGCGCGCGCCTGCGCGAGTTCGGCCTCCAGCCGCTCCCGTTCTTCGTCGCCGCTGGCGTTCGACGCCGTTTCGTCGCCGAGCGCGAGCGCGCGTTCGCGCGCGACGGCGAGCGCGCCGCGCCGCTCGTCGATATGCGCGCGCACCGCCCCCACCTCGGCGTTCGTGCGTTCGAGCGTCGCGCCGAGCGCGGTCAGTTCGCCGCGCAGCTCCGTCACGTGGACGTCGCAGGCGTTCGAGGCCTCGCGCGCTTGGTCGAGCGCGCGCGCCGCTACAGTAATGCGTTCCGCGCACGCGCTCGCTTCGGCTTCGAGCCGGCGGAGCGTCGCGTGCATCGCATCGAGCTGCCCGCGCAACGTCTGCGCCGCAACGCGTCGCGACAGTAACGAGCGTTCGCGCTGAAAGCGTCCGCCGGTGATCGCGCCGCCGCCGGTGATCTGCTCGCCGCCCAGCGTCACGATCGTCTCGCGCAATTTGCGCTCGCGCACCAAATGAATGCCGGTCTGTAACGTATCGACGACGAGAACGTTGCCGACCAGAAAGCGAACGACGCCTTCGTAGCGCGCGTCGGTACGCACGAGGCGATGCGCGTAATCGATCACGCCGGGAATCGCGCTTATTTCCTGAGTCATCGTTCGCGCGTCGCGCGCGGTGAGCGTATCGAGTGGAAGGAACGTCGCACGCCCCGCCTCGCGCGCGTTGAGGAATTCGATCCCGCGTTCGGCATCCTCCGAACTCGTCGTGACGATATTCGAAAGACGCGCGCCGAACGCGATATCCATCGCGCGGGCATACTTTTCGTCGGTCGTAATGAGATTGCTGACGATGCCTTCGATGCCGCCGAGCTCGCCGCGCTGCTTGGCCTCCATCACCGCGCGCGTCCCCGGAACGTGCCCCTCCAGCGAATTCTCGAGTTCCTCGATCGTATGCAGGCGCGATTCGGCGGCCTTCACTTCACCGGCGTGTTCGCGCAACGCCGCGGTCGCCGCCGCAGCGGCGCTCTGCGCCTGCGCGTGCACTGCTTGAGCGCTCTCGACCGCACCGCGCGCCTCGCGCTGTTGCTCTTCGGCCTGCGCGAGCACGCTCTCGTGCTGCGCGCAGCGGTGCGTGCTTTCGTCGACCGAACGTTCGAGCCCCCCGAGCCGCCCGGCATCCTCGGCGATCTCGCCTTCCAGGCGTGCGATCTCTCCGCGAAGGCTCTCGCCCTGCGCGCGACGTTCGGCGCGTGCGGTCGCTTCGCGTGCGACGTCGGCTTCTACTTCGCGCAAGCGCGTGAAGATGGCGTCGAGCTGGGCGCGCGCCTGTGCGAGGGTCGCTTGTGCGGCGAGCTCGCGTTCGCGCGCGGCTTCGAGTTCGATAACCAGCGGCTCGATCTCGCGCTCCAGCCGCTCGATCGTCGCGCCGAGTTCTTCTCGTTCGCGGACGACGCGCTCCACGTCGGCGGAGGTCTGCGTGTTTTGCGCCTCCAGCGCCTCGCGGCGCGCGAGCGCCGCTGCGTAATCGGCCTCGACGCGCGCGAGCTCGGCACGGCGCTCCTGTGCGTTGACGCGCAAGTCTTCGAGTGCGAGATCGGCCTGATAGAGCCGGTTACGAACCTCGGAGAAGAGGCCGCCGAGGCTCGCCGCGCTCGCCGCGGCATTCCCGCGGCGTTCTTCGATCCGCGCGCTCTCGTCGGCGAGGCGCGCGCGCTCTTCGCGGCGCGAGGCGCTCGCGCGAAGGTACGAAAGAATCTCCAGGTCGCGAACGCGCGCCTGCACCTTGCGATAGCGCTTCGCTCGACGAACCTGCGTTTCGAGTTCGGGAATGCGCTTTTCGATCTCGGCGATTAAATCGTTGATGCGGATCGCGTTCTGCTCGGTCTTTTCGAGCTGGCGCAGCGACTCGTTCTTCCGAGCGAGAAATTTGTTGATCCCCGCGGTCTCTTCGAAGAGCGCGCGCCGCTCGGCGGGTTTGCTCGTGAGGATGGCGTCGATCTGCCCCTGCGAGACGATCGAATAGGAGCCGGGGCCGAGCCCCGTTCCCATCAGGAGATCGTGAATGTCGCGTAGCCGCACCTGCGAACGATTGATGAAATATTCGCTCTCGCCGGCACGATAGGTGCGGCGCGTAATTTCGACTTCGCGAAAATCGGTCGCGAGGCGACCGTCGGTATTATCGAAGGTCAGCGACACTTCGGCGAGCCCGAGCGGCTTGCGCTTATCGGTACCGGCGAAAATGACGCCTTCGAGCTTGTCAGAGCGCAGGCTGCGCGTGCTGGTCTCGCCCAAGACCCAACGGAAGGCGTCGACGATATTCGATTTCCCCGAGCCGTTGGGCCCGACGATACCGGTAATGCCGCCCGCGAAATCGAGCGTTATTGCATCGGCGAACGTCTTGAAACCAAACGCCTTGATCTTCCTGAGTTTCACGAGATTCCTTGCGCGCCCGAAGCGCTTTCAAGCGTGCGAAGCGCGGCGATTGCAGCCGCTTGCTGGGCTGCCCGTTTCGACGCGCCGCTCCCACTTCCCAGGGGGCGCCCGTCGATGCAGACCGTCGAGGTGAAGGTGGGGCGCTGCGGCGTCCCTTCCCCACGGTCGTCGTACGAAGGCAAGCCCAGCGCGTGCGCCTGCGTGTACTGCTGGAGGCGCGTCTTCGGGTCGACGAGCGCGAGCGGATCGAGATCGACCCGAGCGACGTGCTGTTCGAGGACGAACTTGCGTGCGGCCTCGATACCGAACTGGAGATAGAGCGCCGCGACGAACGCTTCGAAGGTATTGGCGAGGATCGAGGCGTTCTCCGTACCGCCGGCGTTGCGCATGCCGACGCCCAACTCGATGCCGTCGTCGAAGCCCAATCGCGCCGCGGTGACGGCGAGCGCTTCATCCTTGACGATGCGCGCTTTGCGCAGCGTCAATTCGCCTTCGGTGAGCGTGGGGAACGTTTCGTAGAGCCAGGTCGCAACGATGAATCCGAGCACGGAATCGCCGAGAAACTCTAAGCGTTCGTTGCTCTCGCCGCCGCGTTCGCGCGCGAAAGATCCGTGCCGCAGTGCGAGTTCGATACGGTCGAGCTCGCCGACCGTGCGAACCCCCGCCAAGCGCAACCACGCACGCACGCGGCGACGCCGCGCCTCCCCGGCCATCGTTCTCCTACCGTAATTTGCCGAAGACCAACACGCTGTTGTGGCCGCCGAAACCGAACGAGTTGGAGAACGCGACGTTGACCGTCATTTTGCGCGCGACGTTGGGAACGTAATCGAGCCGGCACTCCGGATCGGGGTGTTCGTAATTGATCGTCGGCGGCACGAGATCGTTGGCGACGGCGAGCACCGTCGCGACGCCTTCGATTCCCCCCGCGGCGCCGAGGGCGTGGCCGTGCATCGATTTCGTCGAACTCACCGCGATCGCGGTCGCATGCTCGCCGAAGCTCTCCTCGATCGCCTTCGATTCCGCCGGATCGCCGATCGGGGTGGAGGTGCCGTGCGCGTTGATGTAATCGACTTCATCGCGCGAGATGCCGGCCTGCGCGATCGCGCGTTCGAACGCGAGCTTCACGCCGCGCCCGTCGGGATCGACCGCGACGAGATTGTAGGCGTCGGCCGATTCGCCGTAGCCGAGCACTTCGCAATAGATGCGCGCGTCGCGCGCCCGCGCGTGTTCGTATTCCTCGAAGATCAGCACGCCCGAGCCTTCGCCCAAGACGAAACCATCGCGATCTTTATCGAAGGGACGCGAGGCTTTCGTCGGCTCGTCGTTCCGCGTCGACATCGCTTTCATCGAACAGAAACCGCCGATCGCCAACGGCGAGACGCAGGCTTCGCTGCCGCCGGTCACCATCGCGATCGCTTCGCCGTTCGCGACGCTCCGGTAGGCGATCGCCATCGCGTCGTTCGCGCTCGCGCAGGCACTCGCGACCGAGAATATCTGGCCGCGGAAGCCGTGGCGCATCGAGATGTGCGCGGGGCCTGCGTTCGCCATCAGCATAGGAATGAAGAACGGCGAGCAACGCGACCACGTGCCGGCGACCGCCGCTTTCTCCGATTCCAACCAGAAGGTGATGATGCCGCCGATACCGCTCCCCATCACCGCGCCGACGCGCTCCTTCGTCGCTTCGTCGCTCGGTAGGGCTGCGTCGGCGATCGCCTCGTTCGCGGCGACCATGGCGAACTGCGTGAAGCGATCCATCCGGCGCGCTTCTTTTTTGCCGAGCAACGCGTCGCTATCGAAATCGCGGACCTCCGCGGCGATGCGCGTCGTGAAGGCGCTCGCATCGAAGGCCGTGATCGGGCCGACGCCCGAATCGCCGGCGATCAGTCGACGCCAGAACTCGTCACGGGTGTTCCCTAATGGCGTCACGGCTCCGAGGCCGGTGACGACGACTCTTTTTTTCTCCAAAGCGGTTGGTAGGTACGGTCGCCCCATCGAGGACCCCTCTCCACTTCTCTACTTCTTCCCAACCCGTTCCCCGTGGGCTCATCGCGTCTTCGTAAGCGGCGCGTAGTATTCGTCTCACAGGAGGAACCCATGAAACGCACGCTTACCACCTTTATCGCAACGCTCGCTCTCGTCGCCCTCGGCGCCGGAGCCCGCCCCGCCGGCGCAGCCGGCGTCACCACCGAAGTCGCTGCCGCCGGGACGACGAACATCGTCGCCAGCTCGGACGGCAAGTTCACCCCCAGCACGATCGTGATGCACGTCGGCAAAACGACGACCCTGCACCTGACCTCGTCAGGAGGAGTGCACGGCCTCGTTTCTAACCGACTCCACATCCCGCTCACCCGCATTCAACCGGGCAAGGTTGTGAGTGTCGCCGTCACCCCCACCAAAGCCGGCACCTACGTTCTGCCTTGCGCGATTTTCTGCGGGCTCAATCACGCGAACATGAAGCTTACGGTAATTGTGAAACAATGAACGCTAAAATCGGTCGCACCGGACTGATCGTCGCACTGGGGATGGCTTTCGCCATCCTCGGTTCGGCGCGTCCGGCGAGCGCAATCCCCCTCTTCGCCAACGCACAGGGCGGCGTCAGCTGCCAGATGTGCCACACCTCGGTTCCCAATCTCAACGCCACCGGCCGTTACGTGCTGGCGACGAACTTCGCGCGCGTCCTCGACGCGCACGCGCAGATGGAGAACAACAAGCATCTTCCCGTCGCGCTGGAATTCACGCTCAATCGTTCGAGCGTTCCCGACCCGACCTTCGGCACGAAAATCACGGTCGGCGTCATCGACCTACTGAGCGCCGGATACCTCGGAAAAGACTTCACGTATTACGCCTCGGTTCCGGTCGTCGAAGGCAGCATGCCCGCCGCGTCGATCGACCAAGGCTGGATCGCCTACAACGGCCTGAGCCACGGCAACGGCAGCCTGCAGGTCGGCATGTTCCCGACCCCGTTCTTCGCACCGTGGGTCGCGATGAATCTCTCGCTCTCCGGCTACTCGTTCGCCGGTCTCGCCGTCGGAAACAACGGCGTCGGCGTCGGCGATAATCGCTGGGGCGCTTCGTACACGCAGATCGGCTCGAAGGGGCTCATCGGCAACGTCGCCTACATGACGAACGAAGGCCCGCTCGAGACGGCCTACGACAACGACACCGACAATTCGGTCGCCGGAGCGGTCGGACAATCGGTCGTCGGCTCGCTCATGTACATGTGGCCGGAGACGCGCTTCTCGGGCGGCGTCGCCTTCGAAGGCGGCACGACCCCGTTACCTTCGGGAGCGAAAGATACGTACTCGCGTTACGGCGCGCTCGTCGCCTACACCGGGCCGAAATACATGCTCCTCGGCGTCGACCTGCAAGGCAACGATAACAACCCGCAGGATCTCTCGCCGGCGATCTCCTCGCAGAGCCACGCCTACTCGCTCGAAGCCATCTATAACGTGCTTCCGAAAGCGAACCTCGATCTCCGCTACGACAACACCAACGACGGTATGGGCGGAGTCAACAACTACTACATCGGCGACCTTGCCGTAAATATCCAACCGAACGTCGTATTCACGATCGAAGACGCCGTAACGGTCGGCGGCACGCCGGTCTGGAGCTATCAGCTGCTCTGGGGCGGGCCGTGGTGGAAGAACCACTAAGATCTCAACGGTAAGCGTTGCGAGAAAGGAGCGGGCTCCCGAAACGGGGGCCCGCTCTTTTTCTCGAATCGATACCGCGGTATCGCGCTTACTTGATAACTTTCACCGTCAGCATCATGTTTCCGTGACCGATGCCGCAGAAGACCGAGCAATGCACTTTGAACGTGCCGAGTTTTTTCGGCGTGAAGGTGACGGTGCTTTTTTTGCCTTTGAGGATGACGGTATTGGCAATACCGAGATCCGCATCGGCAATACCATGAGTGACATCTTTGCTGGTGAGGACCAACGTGACCGGCTCGCCTTCATGGACGGTAATCGTTTCCGGTTCGAATGAATAACGATAGGCCGTCACATCGATCGTCCGAACGTTGTGCGCCGATACGACGGTGGACATCGAGTCGTCGGGTATGCCCGGCGGCGCCGGAGCGGCCCCCGCGTGGGGCGTAAAGGCAAACGCGCCGGCGATCAACGCAGCTGCCGCCAGCATATAGGTGGGCTTGAATGACATGAGGGTGGATAGACTCCTTTCAACGAGATCGTCCCTTCGGCGCCCCATCGGCGCCTCCCCGATGGAACGTTGCCAAGCCGGGGGTCGTTCGTTTCCAGGGTATTCCTTCTCCGAGAAACTCCCCTCCGCTATCCAATTGACCCCGCAGCCCATCTACGATATACTCTTGCGGCTATGTTCGTATTCGATCTGCAGCTTTTCGCGTCCAAGAAGGGCGCGGGCTCTACCCGCAACGGCCGGGACTCCAATTCGCAACGCCTCGGCGTCAAACGCTTTGGTGGGCAGCACGTGCTCGCGGGGAACATCATCGTTCGCCAGCGCGGCACGAAGTTCTACCCCGGCGAGAACGTCGGCATCGGCCGCGACCACACGCTCTTCGCGCTGACCGAAGGTACCGTACAGTTCGCGACGCGCCGCAACAAGCAGCACGTCGATATCAAACCGCTCTCCGCATAACCGCGGGGCGGAAACGCTCGCTTTTTCGACGGGGTGCCGCATGCGGCGCCCCGTCGCTCTTTCAAGGCTCCCTCACTCGCCTGCGGAATAGACCACGTACGTGCAATTTATCGACGAAGCCACTATCGAAATCTCCGCCGGCCGCGGCGGCGACGGCATCGTCGCGTGGCGCCGCGAGAAATACGTTCCCAAGGGCGGCCCCGCCGGCGGTGACGGCGGGCACGGCGGCAGCCTCTATCTCCTCGCCGATCCCGAACTGAACACGCTCGTAGAATTTCGTTTCAAGCGCAAGTTCGCCACCGAATCGGGCAAGCCCGGGGGAACCTCGAACAAGTCGGGGCGCGCCGGCGAGGACCTCGTCATCGCCGTGCCCGTCGGAACGCTCGTCTACAAACGCACCGAGACGCAGAGCGAGGCGCTCCTCGCCGATCTCGCGCAACCCGGCCAGCGCGTGCTCGTCGCGCGCGGCGGGAAGGGCGGCCTCGGCAACCAGCATTTTGCGACGGCGGCGCGGCAGGCACCCGATTACGCGATTCGCGGTGAGGCCGGCGAGGAATGCGAGATTCGCCTCGAACTCAAGCTCCTCGCCGACGTCGGCATCGTCGGCGTACCGAACGCGGGAAAATCGACGCTGCTCTCGGTGATCACCGCGGCGCGCCCGAAGATCGCCGACTATCCCTTCACGACGATCGAACCGCAGCTCGGAGTCGTGCGCCTCGACGAAGAGCGATCCTTCGTCGCCGTCGACGTCCCCGGCCTCATCGAAGGCGCGCACGAAGGCGCCGGTCTCGGCGACCGTTTCTTACGCCACGTCGAACGCACCCGCGTTCTCGTCCATCTCCTCGACGGCGCGAAATCGCTCGAAGAGATGGCGAGCGATCGCTCGACGATCGAAGCGGAGTTACGCGCTTGGAATCCCTTGCTGCTGGAGAAACCGACGATCGTTGCGGTGAGCAAGCTCGATCTACCCGAAGCGCGCGAGCGTTTTGCCGAGTTGCGCGAACGCGATCCCGAAACGATGGGCATCAGCGCCGCGACGCATCAAGGCGTTCCCGAATTACTCGCCGCGATGTGGCGCGCGCTCTCGCTCGCCCCGCCTCCCGCGGCGATCGACGTCACGCCCGCGCAGATCTCGCTGCCGACGCGCGAGACCTTTACCATCAGCCGCGAAGACGACGGCACCTTCGTCGTCACAGGAGAGCGCGTCGAGCAACTCGCCGAGCGCACGAATTTCGATTCCGACGAAGCGCTCGCGCGTTTTGAACGCGCGCTGGTGAAAATGGGTGTGGAGAAAGAATTACAGGCGCGTGGGGTTCGCGAAGGCGATAGCGTGCGGATCGGGACGTACGAATTCACCTATTCATGAAACTCGGTATATTCGGCGGAACCTTCGACCCCATCCACAACGCGCATCTCTTCGTCGCGGAATCGGCCCGCTTGAGCGAAGGGCTCGACCGCGTGCTCTTTCTTCCCACCAGGCACCAGCACTATCGAGCCGGTGCGATCGCCGACGCCCAACACCGCTGCGCGATGATCCTCGGATCGATTGCGACCAATCGCGGTTTCGCGCTCGACGATAGCGATCTCCAGCCCGAAGCGACCGGATACACCGCCGATCTGCTTCCTCGTTTGCGCGATCGCTATCCCGATGCGTCGTTCACGTTCATCATCGGCGCCGACTCGCTCGTCAACGCGAACTGGGTGCGGCTCGACGAAGTACTCGCCGGGCTCGAACGCTTCGTGATCGCGCCGCGTGCGGGCGTTCCCGACGACGCGCTCGCCCGCGTGATCGCCGCGCTGCCCACGAACCTGCGGCAACGCGTCGGAACGCTCAATCTTCCCGCGCTCCCCGAATCGGCAACGTTGATTCGCACCCTGCTCGCGCAGGGGCGGAGCGTTCGCTACCTCGTCCCCGAAGCGGTCTGGCAATACATCCGTTCGCATCGCCTCTACGGCCAGCCGGAACGCGAAGGATGAACCGAATCTATCTCGCCAGCGCCTCGCCCCGACGCCTCGAATTGCTGCGCTCGCTCGGCGTGCACGTCGATGTCGTGCCCAGCGAGTACGGCGAACCCGATAACCCCGCGCTAACGCCGCGCGAACTCGCGCAACGCCACGCACGCGAAAAACTCCGCGACGTCGTTGCGAAGCTCGGCGCCGGGATCGATCGCCCGATCCTCGCCGCCGATACCGTCGTCGATCGCGACGGTATCGCTCTCAACAAACCGAGCGACGCGAGCGAAGCGCGAGCGATGCTCTCCTCGCTCTCCGGGCGCGAACACTTGGTACACACCGCCGTCGCGATCGCGTTTCCCGGCGGGGGGCCCGCGAATGAATTTTGCGAATCGACGCGCGTGCGTTTT